>CAJBCV010000306.1 GCA_903951635.1 uncultured Planctomycetaceae bacterium | reverse complement strand
CAGGCACCCTCCGGACAGGCACCCTCCGGACAGGCACCCTCCGGACAGGCACCCGCGGCGAGCGCACCGACAGCGAGCGCACCGGCAGCCCTTCCCCCGGTGACCGCCGCGCCTCCGGCCCCCACGGTCGAGCCGGTGACGGAGATCGGACGCCTCGACGTCGCTCCGATCGAAGTCCGCTGAGGCCCCCGGCCGGCTTTTGTCACCAGCCCCCTTCGGCGGTGCGACTGCCCCAGCCACCCGATGCCGTCGAGCCCCCGCCCTGGGGCGGCGTTGGTCTGGCCTGAACGGTGCGCCAGGGATCGGGCCCGGAGAAGGTCCCGCCGGGAAGTTGGATCACCCACGGCCCCGCCCCGCGCGACATCCGCACGTAGGAATCCTCCATCTGGCGGCGCTGCATCTCCAGCTGCCTGGCCCGACGCCGCCGCCCCGCCTCGTCGCTGGCCTCGGCAAGGGCCTCGCGCGCCAGTCGCTGGGCGTCGGCCCCGCCCCGGATCGCATCCTCGTAGCGCTGCCGCGTCAGCAAGCCCTTGGCGTTCTCCAGGGCCGCGACGGCCGCACGGACATCGGGCTTCACGCCTTCGGCATACCAGCCGGCCACCTTCCGCAGCTCCCGGTCTGCCGACTCGATCCCGTCGAAGGCCTGACGCGCCAGCCGCTCGTCGTCGTCCGCCAGGGTCTCGGCGGAGACAACGGCCGACTCGGCGGCGTCGATCACCTGCCCCGCCTTCGGGAGATCGGGCCGCTGCACCACGAGGCCGCGCTTGGCGACTTCGACGAGACGGTCGGCCTCGCGGCACTGTTCATTGGCCCGAACGCGGTCGGTGGCCTGGCGCTCCAGACGCCGCGCCAGCGTGCCGACGCGCTCCCCTACCTCCGTGCACCGATTCGGCAACGACGCCCGCAGGGCATCGAGTTCGCCCCGCCGCTCGCCGACCGCCGTCTGGCAGCGATCGACCCAGTCCTCCTGGCGCACCGCCTCTTCGACCAGCGCCATCGCCCGGAAGAAGTGCTGACGCTCCGGACGGGCCGCGTCCTGGGCTTCGGCGATCATCGCCCGGGCCCGCGACAGCCCCTCGTCCGCCTTGACCGGGTTGTCGGCAACATCCGACCACGAGCCTGGCGCATAGGCTTCGGAGAGGTGGTCGAGCGTCCGCTTCGTGGCGTCGCGCCGAGCGGCGAGGGCTTCGAGCCGCGTGATCGCCCCGGGGAGCAGTTCCTCGACGCGGGCCTTGGCAGCCACGACGCTCTCGAGGAGCGCTCCCCCCTCGGCGACGCCGCGCTCCGCTTCCTCGACATGCTTCGTCGCCGCCTCGATCTCCCCGGCATCGAGGAGCTGGAGGGCGACCTCGAGATGCTTCCGCGCCTGACTCGTCAGGTTCGACGGATCGGCCCCCGGCTCGGTGAGGAGCCAGCCCTCGGCCCGCTTCGCCCGCACCCGCTGTTCGAGATCGTCGGCCTGGTCCGCCGCCAGCCGACGGCGGTCGTCCGCGGCCTCGAAGAGGTCGATCCGGCCGGTCGAAGCGTCGAGCCCCGACCGCGCTTCCTCCATCCGGGCCCGGGCTGACAGCGGATCACGCTCGAGCTCCGCCCGCGCAAGCTCGAGAGCATGACCGACTTCGGCGAGCGGCCCGCGGAACGACGCCGACGAGCGTCCCCGTTGATGGATCGCTTCGAGCCGCTTGCCGGTCGCCACGACGAGTCCGTCGAGCTCGCCTGCCAACGACCGGGCTGTCTCGTGCGCCTTCTCGAGGTCATCGAGCGGCGCCCGGCATTCCCGGGCCACGTCCTCGAGCGCCGGCTTCGCCCCGGCGGCATCGAGCATCCGGATCGCCTCCTCGGCCTTGGCCGCGCCGAGCGTCCGCTCCGCCTGAATCGTCTCGTCGGCCTTCTCCCAGACATCCATCAATTCGAGCCACCGCTCGCGGTAGCGGTGGAGCGCCGACTGTACCCCGTCGTAGGCGCCGCGCGTCCGCCCTTCCATCGGCGTGAGGAAATCGGGATCGGAGTGGGGGAGCATGCGGTGGCGCTCCTGCTCGGCATCGAGCAAGTCGGAGAGGGCAACGACCTCGCTTTTGAACTCCGCGAGCTTCGCCCGCGCCTCGCGCGTCCGCCGCGAGTGTCTCGACCACTGGACGGCAAGCGCCCCGAGTGCCCCCAGCCCCCCGAGCGTCGCGACGGCCAGCGGGAGCGTCCGCGTGCGAAACACCCGATCGGCCTCGCGCCGCGCCACCTCGCGGTCGCGCCGCTCCTTCACCCACGACTCGGTGGCATTGACGAGGGCCACGAGTCCGGCGTCGACGCGACCGTCCTGCGCCAGCGGCTGGAACGCCTTGCCGATGATCTCGCGCTCGATCGTCCGAGGGTCGAGGCCACTGCCGGTCTCCAGGCTCCACGGCGCGTGCATCGCCAGACGCTGCTTGTTGACGTCGACATAGACGAGCACGTCCTGCGACGGATCGAAGGCCGTCTTCGAGGTGCCGGTGGGAACCTCGCGCCCCCAGCGGGCGAGGATCGCGTCGAGAACCTCGCGCGCCGAACGATCCCCATCCGGACCATCGCCGACCACGATCACGCGGTAATCCCGTCCCGTCTCCCGCTTGACCCGCTCGATCGTGGCGCGGAGATCGTCGAACGTATCGGGCACACCCGACACGAAGACATGCTCGCTTGCATCAGGGGCGACCTCGTCCACGCTCGCCGCGTCCTGCCCGCGGGCCGCACCAGCCCCCGGCGCCCACGCCCCGGCGACGGCCATCGCCACCGCGGCACCGAGGAGCCAGTGAGCGCGCCGCCGTCGAATCGACGGGGTCGGGCGTTGACCAAAGACAGGCATCGACAGGATCAGGCTCTTCTCCACGATTCCTCCGCGATGAGACGCTCCGCGGAACGATGCGCCCCGCCGGAGGAGATTCTACGGACACCCGTGGGGGGCTCAATCGGCCGGTCGGGCGTTTCCGTCGGTGGGCCGCGCGGGCCAAACCACGACCGGCGGCCCGTCGGCCCCTGCCATCCGCCGGACGGCGTCGAGGAGCGACGGAGGCGCCGCGACAACGATCAGGCCCGCCGCGAATCCGCCGATTCCTCCGCGCAGATCGACGGCCAGATCGGCGATCTCCGCGCCATCGGCCCGCGGGGAGAGCACCCGCACGCAATGCTGCCAGCCAACCCGCGCGAAGGCCTCGGCCCACACCGGCGCAAGCGCTCCGACCGAGTCATCGCTCGCCACGACGAACACCGGTCCTGCGAGGCCGTCATGGACGATTCTCTCGACGAGGCCCGCGGCGGTGGCCAAGGCACAACCGGTGAGCGGATCGGACGGCGGAGGAAGCGGGCCAGCCACGGTCACTCCGTCGGCCGGTCCGGGAACAGCGGCACCCGCGGTGCGGCCTGGGTGGGTGGCGTCGCCGAGGATCGGCCCGTCTGAGGGCGGGAAGGGGTCTGTCCGCCGGAGCCGTTCCCGGCAGCCGGACCTCCTCGCGTGCCTCCGGCCGGTGCCCCGGGCCTGGCGGTGGACGATCCGGGGAGCAGACTCCCCGCCGGCCGGCCGGCGTTGAGCGGACGGGATGTCTTGCTGCCACTTCCTGGCGACGGAGTCGAGGGAGCGCCGTACCCCGGACGGGCCGGCGGAGCGCCGGCACGGACACCACCGGAAAGGAGCCCGGGTCGAGCACCGCCTGACTCCGGCGCCGCCGAGGGCTTCCGCGCCGCCGATCGCGGCGCTTCCTTGCTCCCCAGCAGGCCGCCACTCCGCGACCGTCCGGCGGCTGCGGGATCGATCGGCTCGTCCTTCCCTTTGAGGGATCCCGTTCCACGGCCGACGCCGGTGGCCGAATCCCCGCTCTCGTCTCCCTCGGGAGCGTCTTCGCTTCCGGGCAAGAGGTCGTCGATGCTGATGATGCGGCGTTTGCGCGGGTCGGCTTGCTTCCCCAGCCCCTCCTCGCCACGCGGTCGGCCCGTGAGAGGGTTGATCTCCTCGCGTTCCTGCCGCTGCCGTTCCTCTTCTTCGCGTTCGCGGCGCAGCTTGGCGCGCCCCACCTCCCCCTCCGCCGCATCGATCTTGCCGTCGAAGTTGAGGTCGAAGCGGCGGAGCAGTTCACCCCGGGAAAGCAACGGCGGCGGTTCGTCGGCCCCCTTCGTGTCGGACGGCTTCGAAGGGCCACCGAAGCTCGGAGGAAGGGGCGGGGCCGGGCGGGCGCGCGAAGGCCCCTGTGCGGCGGCCGAGCCACCGACGAGCACCACCAGCGCCAGCCATCCGGCGAGCCGGCCGGCCGGGGCTTCACCGCGACGTGCCGCCGTGTCCACAGTCCTGAATCGACTCGGCAGCCAGACAGTCATCCGATCCATGGGGCGTTCCGCGGAGAGGAATGGGCCTCGGTGGCCGAAGGGGCGATCGAGACGCTCCATTCTACCGCGCCCGCCCGCTCGAAGTCAGCGTGGCGGCCGCCACAGGCTGCGGATGCCCGGGGAATAGGTGGAAGGCCCGCGGGGGCTGAAGACGATGCCGCGCAAATCACTCGAGAATCCATACAGCCCGTTCCGCCAGGTGAGCCAGGTAAAGGGCTGGTCCTCCCAGAGGAGTTCCTGGATCCGTCCGTACTTCTCGCCTCGCTTTGTACGGTCGAGTTCCCGGCGCCCCGCGTCGTAGAGGGCATCGACGAGGGGATTGGAATAGCCGACGACGTTTCCGGCGCCGCCGGTGGTCCAGTGACGCTCCGTGGCGTCGGGATCGGCCGCGGCCCCGCGGCTGCCGTGCCAGGCTTCGAAGCGGCGCGCTTGGGTGCGATCGACGAGCGTCGTCTGGTCGACGATTTGCACCTCCATCCGCACCCCGATCCGCGCCAGGTCGTCGCGGAGGCGTTCGCAGGTCCGGATGCGGAGCGGCTGATCGGCGACGAGCATCGTGAACTCGAACGGGATCGGGCGGCCGTCGAGATCTCGATCCCGGATGCCATCGCTGTCGGTGTCGACCCAACCCGCGTCGTCAAGGAGCTGCTGGGCGCGCTGCAGGTCCTGCTGGGCCGCCGGCTGCCGCTTCCGCGGCGCCGCCCAGGAGCCTTCATGGAAGGGGCCTGTGGCCGGATCGTAGCGGTCGGAAAAAAGCTCCCTGAGCATCCAGCCGTGATCGAAGGCGTAGGTCATCGCCCGCCGCACCCGCCGGTCGGCGAACAACGGCGTGTCGATGTTCCAGGCGAAGAACGTCACGGTCCATTCCGGCGCCGCCACCGGCGTCCACCGGCCGTTCCCCGCCCCGCCCGCGCGCCGCCACTGCTCGGGCGTGAGGAGCATCTCGTCGACCGCTCCCGCTTCGAGCGCGGCGAAGGCCGCATCGGGGTTCTCGATGATCCTGAACTCGATCTCACGGAAGGAAGGGATCTCGCGCACCTTGGATCCCTCGACGGTCGACCAGTCGTCGCGCCGGCGGAGCACGATCCGCTCCCCCCGGCGCCACTCGGTCACCCGGTACGGGCCCCCGCACACCGGCAGCGCCACAGGATCCCCGGCAGGAAACATCGGATCGTCGCGCCACCTCCCATCGTGGACATGACGGGGAATGACCGGGAAGTTGACGTTCCAGACGTTCGTCGCCAGCCGCTCGCGGTGGAAGAACACGACCGTGCGGTCGTCGTAGGCCTCGACGGCGCGGAGTTGGTCGGTGCCATCGCGGACACTCGGCATCGGCAGGTCTTCGTCCATGATCACGGCGTAACTGAAGGCGACATCGTGGGCCGTGATCGGCTCGCCGTCGCTCCACACCAGATCATCGCGGAGCACGACCCGGTCGACGAGGCCGTCGGCGCTGGTCTGCCAGGAGGCGACCGTCTCCGCCGTGGCAAACGGTTCGAGCCGGCGATCGAACGAGAACAGGCGAAACTCCGTCAGCCCGACGACCTCGAAATCCGCCGTCGTGGCGCGCATGATCGGGTTGAGACTGACCGGATCGGCGCGGAGATGGCGGACGAGCGTGGCATCGGGATCGGCTTCGCCGGGGGCGGGCATTCTCGACAGCGCCGCGACGATCCGCGCGTTGGCGGCAGGGGAATCGTTGGGGGCGGCAAGGGCCGCTTCGTCGCCGGGCTCGCCGACCGCGAGTTCATCCCGGAGGACCACCAAGCCGTCCTTCACCGGTCGATCAATCCAGACGGCGCGGTCGAGTTCGGCATTGGTGGGGGGGACGAAGGCCTCGTCACGCCCTTTCGTCACACCGGCCGCCCGCACCGCGCTCCCCCGCGCGCCTTCGAGGGCCGGGACGGTCACTCCCGCCGGCAGCCCCTCCGGCCGCCGGCTGCAGCCGACAGCGACCGACGCCGTCGCCACGATCACGAGCATGTATCGCAGC
Source organism: uncultured Planctomycetaceae bacterium (assembly GCA_903951635.1). Taxonomy (GTDB): domain Bacteria; phylum Planctomycetota; class Planctomycetia; order Pirellulales; family UBA1268; genus QWOP01. The sequence goes on along the minus strand of CAJBCV010000306.1, from coordinate 7,641 downwards.
CGGCGCATGAGCTTCTCTCCCCCGGCGAGCCCAGTGCTCATTCCGGGAATCGGTGTCCCATTTTCTCCCGCTTCGTCTGCAGGTAACGCTGGTTGAACTCGTGCACCGGAGGGAGGATCGGCACCTGGTCGACGACCTCCAGATCGAAGCCGCCGTAGATGAAGGCGTCGGTCTTCTTCGGATTGTTGGTGAGCAGCCGCACCCGCCGGAGGCCGAGGTCCTTGAGGATCTGAATGCCGACGCCGTAGTCGCGGGCATCGGCCTTGTAGCCGAGGGCGAGATTGGCCTCGACGGTGTCGAGCCCCTGATCCTGCAGGGCGTAGGCGCGAATCTTCTCCACCAGCCCGATGCCGCGTCCCTCCTGCGGGAGATAGACGAGCACCCCAACCCCCTCCTTGCCGATCTTCTCCAGGGCGAGATGGAGCTGATCGCCGCAGTCGCAGCGGAGGCTGTCGAGGAGGTCGCCTGTGAAGCAGGAGGAGTGGAGCCGGACGAGCGGATCGGTGGCGGTGGCGGGATCCCCCATGACGAGGACGATCGGCTGTTGGGCCTCGAACTTCACCCCGTAGGCGATGATCCGGAATCGCCCCCAGGTCGTCGGCAGATCGGCCTCGGCGATCCGCTCCACGAGTTGCTCGCGGGTGCGACGGTGACGGATGAGTTGTTCGATCGAGATGATCTCGAGCCGGTGTTCCCCGGCGAGCGCCTGGAGCGTCTGTCGATCGGCCCGGTTGCCGGTATCGTCGAGGATCTCGCAGAGGACACCCGCCGGCTGGAGCCCCGCCATCCGCGCCAGATCGACGGCGGCCTCGGTGTGGCCGGCACGGCGGAGCACGCCACCTTCCTTGGCCACGAGCGGAAAGAGATGGCCGGGGCGGACGAAGTCGGCCGGGCGGGTCTCGGGGGCGAGGATCGCGGCGATCGTCGTGGCCCGCTCGCCGGCCGTGATCCCCGTCCGCGCGGAAACATGGTCGACCGGGACGGTGTACGCGGTGCCGAGCGGGGTGGAGTTGGCCTCGACCATCATCGGCAGATCGAGCCGACGGGCCAGCTCCGGGAGGATCGGCATGCACACCTGGCCGCGACCGTGCCGGATCATGAAGTTCACCACCTCGGGCGTGGCCTTCTCGGCGGCGCAGACGAAATCCCCCTCGTTCTCCCGGTCCTCGGCGTCGACGACGACGATCACCTCCCCCCGCCGGAAGGCGGCGACAGCGGCTTCGATCGTGGAAAAACCGTCCGGCATGGCGAGGCCCGTGGGGGAGGAGCCGCGCGCGAAAGCGGCGCGGCAACGTCCACGAGTATAGGATGCCTCGACGACCGGACGTCCCCAGCGACAGACTTTTCCATGCTCGAGAGAGAGGAGTACATCGAACAGGCCCACCTGTTCCACGCCCTGGCCGAGCGGATGGCGGCCGGAATCGCCGCTCAGGAGGCCCTCGGATCGATCGCCCAGGAGGTGCTCGCGACGACGAAACTGCCGATGGCGATCGACTACCTCGTCGCCGAGCTCAAGCTCTTCGGCACCCTCTCGACCGCGATGGCCCGAATCCCCCACTACTTCACCCGCTTCCAGACGTTCGTCATGAACCGGGCGGAGCAGGAAGGGGGGCGATTCGACATGCGCACGGCGCTTTCGATCCTCGAGCGCGAGGCCCGCTACCGCGCCGATGGCCCCACCCCGCAGGGGCTGTTCTTCTACCGCTTCGAATGCCTGTCGCGCAACCGGCTCGACTACCAGCAGGGGATGGACGCGGTCGCCGACGACTCCATCTTCGACGCCGACTGGAAGTCCTGGATCCGCACCGTCGGCCGGCAGGTCGGATTCGTCGATCTCGGCGACCTCATCAGTGTCCGCAGCCCGGAGTACTGGAGGCTCGAGAAGCGCGAGGCACTCCTGGCCGGTCGGGAGGAGAGCGGCCCCGACCGGGCGATGCTCTTCGGCGAGAAGGAGGGGCGGATCGCGCGGGCCAACCGGGGCAAGGATCCCCTCTTTCTGTTCGCCGCGCTCGAGCGTCAACTCGGCTATCCGTCGGTGCCGCGGCCGGCGCCGGCGACCCCGTCGGCCGAATCGCCGGCGCTGTTGGCGCGGCGGCTCGAGCGCCTCGAGATGCGCGTCAAGCTCCTCGAGGAGGAAGCCCGCGGCGGAATCGATCTCTCCAAGTTCGATCCGAAGAATTTTCAGCCGCCGCCGGGGGAATGATGGCGACGCGGCATGGCCTCCGCGCTGACGCGGAGCGGATCTGGCAGGAGGCGATCGGCGCCGTCGCCCCGCAGCGGCTCCTCGCCCTGGCGCTGGCCGATCTCCTCGGGTCCTTGCCGGCCGGCAGGATCGTCGTCGTCGGAGCCGGCAAGGCCGCCGCCGCGATGGCCGCGGGGCTCGAAGAGCACCTGGCCGCCGCTGGCTTTCCCCCGGAGCGTCTCTCGGGTCTCGTCAGCGTCCCGGAGGGGTGTGGCCGGAAACTCCGGTCGATCGAGGTCCGTCAAACCCGTCCCGCCGGAGTGAATCTCCCCACGCCGCGCGTCGTCACGGCAACCGCCGCGATGATGACGAGCCTCGGGGGCCTCGGGCCCGCCGATCTGGCGGTGGCGCTGATCAGCGGCGGCGGGTCGGCGCTGTTGGCCGCGCCGCGCGACGGGCTCGCGCTCGACGACAAGATCGCCGTCACGCGTTTCCTCTCCGGCGCCGGTGCCGACATCGGCGCCCTCAACACCGTCCGCCGCGGGGCGAGCGCCGTGAAGGCGGGGGGCCTGGCCCGGGCCTGCACCGCCGGAAGGCTCGTCGTCCTCGTCCTCTCCGACGTCATCGGCGACCCGCTCGACCTCATCGCCTCCGGCCCCTGCATGCCAACGCCGGCCGAGCCGCAAGTCGCGCTCGATCTCCTCGAGCGCTTTGGCGCCATCGCCGCCGGCATCGCGCCGCGTCTGGTCGAGCACCTCCGCCACGATCTGGCCGCGGGCGCCGCGCCGCGGCCGTCGGCCCCCGCCGGCCCGAATTGGCAGACCCCCGCCGGCTGTCGGGTGAGCCACCGGATCGTCGGCAACAACGACACCGCGGTCGAGGCCGCCGCCGCCGCCGCGCGGGCCCTGGGATACGAAACGACCGTCCGCCACGCCCGCCCAGGCCCCCCCGCGTCCCTTGAGTCTGCCGAGGCGATCGGCCGCCGACTCGCCGCCGAAGGGCTTGTGCTGGCGGCCCTTGCGGCCCGCGACGGCCACGCCCGCGCCGTCATCGAAGGAGGGGAGGCGACGGTCGTGATCCCGGCCGACCACGGCGTGGGCGGGCGCAATCAGCAGACGGTGCTCGCGGCGGTCGCATCAGCGGCCGACTGGCCGACCGGGCTCCTCGTGGCGAGCCTCGGCACCGACGGCGAGGATGGCCCCACCGACGCGGCCGGCGCCCTGGCCGACGCCGACGTGGCCCGCATCCTCGCCGCCGACAAGCCGGCGCTCGAGCGGGCCCTCGCTCGCTGCGACAGCCTGCCGATGCTCGAGCGCGCCGGGGGACTTGTGCGCACTGGCCCCACCGGCACGAACGTCGCCGACGTGCGGATCGTGCTTGCCCGGCCCTGACAGGCTCCGCTCAGACGTCGCACAGGCTGACGGCCTGCTTGAGGCCCGTCAGCGCGTCGCGCGTGGGGATGAACTCATGCCCCACCCAGCCCTTGTAGCCGAGTTGAACGATCTTCCGCATGATCGGCGGGAAGTTGATCTCCTGGTTGTCGTCGAGTTCGGCGCGGCCGGGGTTGCCGGCGGTGTGGATGTGGCCGATGACATCCTTGCACTCCTCGAGCCGGCGGATCACGTCGCCGTTCATCACCTGGACGTGGTAGATGTCGAAGAGGAGCTTGACGCGCGGCGATCCCACCCGGCGGCAGATGTTCGCCACGTAATCGATGTCGTCGCCTTGATAGCCGGGGTGGCCCTTCATCGGATGGCTGCCGTCACGGGTGTTGAGGTGCTCCAGACAGATCGTCACCCCCTTCTTCTCCGCGTGGGCAGCGATCGCCTTGAGCCCCTTGACGCAGTTGTCGGCCCCCTCTTCGAGCGAGATCTCACCGCTCTTGGGATCGTCGGCGTCGCGCCACTTGTAGCCGGTGAAGGCGATCACGGCCGGCATCCCGTGCTCGGCACAGGCGTCGATCGTCTTCGTCGTCCGCTCGATCACCTCGGCCTGGTAGGCCGGGTTGTTGAAGCCGCGCATGAAGGGCGCCCCGGGCATGCCGTTGGCGGCCAGCGCGCAGGTGAGGCCGTGCTTTTTGAGCGTGGGAAAGGCCTCGGGCTCGAGGATCTCGATCGACGTGCACCCGAGATCTTTGGCGACGTGGCACATCTTCTCCAGATCCCACCGGTCGCCGGCGACGTTGTAACACCAGTAGACGAGGGAGTGGTTGATGTTGCCCTTCATGGATGGCTCTCCGGTAGACATGCGGATGGTGGGGTCGGGTGGACGGCACTCGGCAGCACGCGCCGCCGCCGCGGATGCCCCCCGGCCACCGCGAAGCAAGCTACACTACCACCTCTCCCGCCACTCCGGAAGCGTCCGCCATGCCCTCCAAAGCGTGTCCTCGGCCGGGCGGTCTCCTGCCGCTTTCCGCTCGACTTTTCCTCGCCGTGGCCCTGTTGCCGTGGTCGGCGCTCGGCGCCGCCGAGCCGGCTGCTCGGCCCCCCTTCGAGCTTCACGCCGACGACCGGGTCGTCCTCCTCGGCGACGCGATCATCGAACGTGAAGGGGAACGAGGGGCGATCGAGACGGGCCTTGTGGCCACACATCCCGGTGCCAACCTCACCTTCCGTAATCTCGGCTGGAGCGGCGACACGGTGTGGGCCGAGTCGCGTGGCGTGTTCGACGCGCCGTCGGCTGGCTATGCCCGCCTTCTCGAGCTCGTCTACAGCCTCAGGCCCACGGTCGTGATCGTCGCCTACGGCCGCAATGAATCGTTCGCAGGCGTCGCCGGCCTCGCCCCGTTTCGCGCACAGCTTGGCCGTCTCTGCCGCGATCTCCGCGGGCCGCCGGGGGAAGCCGGCAACGACGAGCCGACGCGGCTGCTTCTGGTCACCCCGCCCCCCTTCGAGGCCACCCCGCCGCTCTCCGCCGCCGCGGCCGCCACCCGCAACGCGGCACTTGCCGACTACGCCGCTGCGATCCGCGCCGTGGCGCTCGAACAGGGGGCAGGCATCGTCGACCTCTTTGGCGCGGTGGAGGCGAGTCTCCCCGCCGGGGCACGGCTGACGGAAAACGGCGTCCATCTCTCCGACGCCGGATACGACGCCGCCGCCGCGGTTTTCGCCGCCGCCTGTGGCCATTCGCTCTCGGGCGACTTTGCCGGACGCACCGCCGCGATCCGTTCGGCGGTGAATGAAAAAAACCGGCTCTTCTTCCACCGCTGGCGGCCTGCCAACGAGACCTATCTGTTCCTCTTCCGCCGCCACGAGCAAGGAAACAACGCCGTCGAGATCCCGCAGTTCGACCCGCTCGTCGACGCTGCCGAGGCGAAGGTGCGCTCGCTTGCCCAGGAGTCTCCCTGACATGCCCATCGCCTCCTTCCTGCGCGCCCTCCTCCCGGCCCTCGTCGTCGTCGCCGCGTTTCCCCCCAGCGCTTTCGCACAGCGCGCCCTCACCGACATCCCCGTCCCCGATCCGGCGGCGGAACTCGCGGCGATGGAGGTGGCGGAGGGCTACGAGGTCAATCTGTTCGCCGCCGACCCGGCGATCCGCAAGCCGCTCCAAATCAATTTCGACCCGCGCGGACGGCTGTGGGTGTCGTCGTCGAGTGTCTATCCGCAGCTCCGCCCCGGTGAGATCCCCGACGACACGGTGACGATCCTCGACGACACCGACGGCGACGGCGTCGCCGACGTCTCGCAGGTCTTCGCCACCGGCCTCCACATGCCGACGGCCGTCCTTCCCGGCGACGGGGGCTGCTACGTCGCCAATGCCACCGAGATGCTCCACCTCGCCGACACCGACGGCGACGACCGGGCCGACCTCCGGCGCACGGTCCTCTCCGGCTTCGGTACCGAGGACACCCATCACCTCATCCACACGTTCCGCTGGGGCGTCGACGCGCGGCTGTTCTTCAACCAGTCGATCTACATCCACAGCCACGTCGAGACCCCCTCCGGCGTGCGGCGCTTGAATGGCGGCGGAATGTGGCGATTCCGCCCCTCGACGCTCGAGCTCGACGTCTTCGCCCGCGGTTGGGTGAATCCCTGGGGCCATGCGATCGATCCCTGGGGACGGTCGCTCGTCACCGACGGCGCCGGCGGCGAGGGAATCAACCTCGGCTTTCCGGGCGCCGCCTACTTCACCGCCGTCGGCACGCCGCGGATCCTCCATGGGATGAATCCGGGGAGCCCGAAGCTCTGCGGCCTCGAGATCCTCTCCGGGGCCCATCTCCCCGACGACGCGCAAGGAACGCTCGTGACCCACGACTTCCGCGCCAACCGCGTCTGCCGTTACCGCCTCACCGAATCTGGCTCGGGGTTCGAAAGTGAAAAGCTCTCCGACCTGATCCGTTCGCCGCGCGTCGACTTTCGCCCGATCGACGTGAAGACTGGCCCCGACGGGGCGATCTACATCGCCGATTGGTACAACCCGATCATCCAGCATGGGGAAGTCGACTTCCGCGACGACCGCCGCGACCGCACCCACGGCCGGATCTGGCGCGTGACGGCGAAGGGGCGGCCGCTCGTGCCGCGCTTCGATGCCACGACGCTCTCCAACGGCGAACTGATCGACTTGCTGACCACCGACGGCTGGGCCCGTGACGCCGCCCGGCGGGTCCTCGTCGAGCGGGGGATCGACGAGGTCGGCCCCGATCTCGATACCTGGGCCTCCGCCGCACGCCGCGCCGCGCCCGGTACGGCTGGCTACCACGGTGGCCTCGAACGGCGCTGCCTCGAGCTTCTCTGGCTCCGCCAAGGGCTCGACGACGGCTCGAAAGCGGCGATCGACCCAGCGCTTTTGTCGCGGGTGCTCACCTCGCCCGATCCGCGTGCCCGGGCCGCCGCAGCCAGAGTCGTCGTTGATTGGGCCGATCGGCTCAGGGAACCGGGCGTCGGCCCCGACGGCAGCCTCGGGCCGCTCGATCTCCTCGCCCCGTCGGTCGACGACGAGAACGCAGCCGTACGGCTCGAGGGGGTACGGGCGTTGGCCGCCGTCGGCCGCCGGCTCGATCCCGCCTCGCCCGCAGCGCGCCGTGCCGCCGCCCTCGCCCTCCACGTCGTCGATCACCCCCGCGACGACGCCCTCGATTACGCCGTCTGGCTCGCGGCCCGCGACCTCGAGCCGGCCTGGCTCCCCGCGCTCCTCGCCGGCAGCTTCGACGATGGCGGGAAGATCTCGCGAGTCCTGTTCGCGATCCGGGCCGCGGAAACGACCGCTGCCAGCGGCTGGATGATGGAGCAGTGGCAGCAGGCCAAGCTCGATGGGGCCAAGCTCACCGGCGCCGACATCGACGCCCTCCTCCATGCCGTCGCCCTCCTCGGCACCGCCGAGGAGCTGCGTCGCGTTTTCGACCTCGCGCTCGCCGCCGACACCCCCGTGGCCCGATCGGCATCGCTCCTCGGCCATCTCGCCGAGTCGCAGCGGAAGCGGAAGGTCGCTCCGGCGGGGGATCTCGCCGGGCTGACGCGGCT
>CAJBCV010000305.1 GCA_903951635.1 uncultured Planctomycetaceae bacterium | reverse complement strand
TCCAACTGACGGGTTTTTTCCATGCCCCGGCGAAGGGGCGCTATCGCTTCGATCTGGCCAGCGACGACGGCAGCCGATTGCTCGTCGGCGGCGCGACGGTGATCGACAACGACGGCGTGCATCCTCATAGCTGGCGGTCGGGAGATGTCGAGCTTGATGCCGGCATCCACGACATCGCGGTCGAGTTTTTCGAGGCAGCCGGGCAGTGTTCGCTCGAGCTCGACGTTGCCCCCCCAGAAGCCTCGCGCGAGTCGGCGCTCGCGTTCATCACGCCGTCGCGCGACGCCAAGCCGGCCCGCACCTCCCGCCCTGTTCCGCCGCCGTTTGCGGTCGATGCGGGGATCGCCGCCGAAGGGAAGCAGGCCTTTGCAACCCACGGCTGTGCCAACTGTCATCGCCTCGACGGCGCCGAGGCGGTTGCCTTGAAGGCCGTCGACCTACCGCAACTGAAAACGCTCGCCGGGAAGGCCGGCGCTGACAACGTCGCCGGATGCCTTGGGCAGACGCCCGCCACGAAGGGATCGCCGCACTACGGGCTCGACGACACGCAGCGCCAGGCGATCGGCGCGGCGCTTTCATTTCTTGCCTCTCCGGCCGCTTCTCAAGCACCGGCACGCGAGCGGGCGATTTCCCGGTCGCTCATGAGCCTCAATTGCCTCGCCTGTCATGTCCGCGATGGGAAGGGGGGGGCAATTCCCGCGGTGGCGATCCTCGACGACGACGGCGAGCCGATCCTGAAAGAGCCCGCCCGCGATGCCCTGTTCACCGGGCCGATCCCGGAGATGGGAGAAGAGGGACGGCTGCCGCCGACGCTCGACGGAGTCGGCGACAAACTGCGGCGCGAGTTTCTCGACGAGGTGCTCGAGAAGGGGGGCGTCGATCGCCGCGCCACGATGCACACGCAGATGCCGAAGTGGCACGCTGACGTCGCCAAGCCCCTGGCGGCACGCCTCGCCGACGATCCAAAAACCGACATCACGATCCCGGTGATCGCCGGCCACGCCGATGCCGAAATTGTCGACAAGGGGCGCGATCTCGTCGGCTCGAAGGGGCTCGGCTGCATCAAGTGCCACGCCTTCGCCGGCGATCGCGGCCAAGGGCTCGGCGCTATCGACATGACGCGCTTCCCCAAGCGCCTCAGGCACCAGTGGTATCTGGCCTACGTCGAAAACCCGCAACGCTTTCGCCCCGGCACGCGGATGCCTGCCGCCTGGCCGGAAGGGAAGGTCTTTTATCCCGATATTCTTTCCGGCGACGCCGGGAATCAGATCGAATCGGTGTGGCGGTATGTGTCGCTTGCCAAGCCGCGGCCCCCGGTCGGCCTGGGGAACGATCCGATCGAACTTGTCGCCACCGACAAGCCGGTGATCTACCGCAACTTCATCGAAGGGGCCGGACCGCGCGCCATCGGCATCGGCTTCCCGGAACGGGTCAACATCGCCTGGGACGCCGAGGCGTTTCGCTTGGCGCTGGCCTGGAAGGGATCGTTCATCGATGCCCGCCGCCACTGGAGCGGCCGCGGCGAAGGCTTTCAGCCGCCGATGGGGGATGCCGTTTTCACCCCCGACGCAGGCCCCTGCGTGGCGATCCTTTCAACGCTCGATGCCTCTTGGCCGACGGCGCCGGTGCGACAGCGCGGCGGCCGGTTCGGCGGCTACGCGCTCGACGACAAGGGGCGGCCGACGTTTCGCTGGTCGCTGCCCGCTGAAAAGCTCGTCGTCCGCGAGACGATCGGCGGTGATTCCGTCGGCAACCCGCTCCTGAAGCGGGCCGTGGCCGTCGAACGCGAGCCGAATACTGCTGGGATCGACGGCGTCGTTTTCCGTGCCGCCGTCGCCGATTCGATCGAGGCGGAGGCCGATGGATGGTGGCGCGTCGCCGGCTTTTGGCGGGTGCGCGTGCTCGGGGCGGGCGTCGGGCCGGGTACGGTCGTGACGATCGACGGCAAGAAAGAACTGCGCTTTCCCGTCAAGCCCACCGCCAAGGCCCCCGTCACCTTTCAGGAGGAACTCTCGTGGTGAATTGTGAAGTGCGACGCGTCGCGATGCGACGCAGCGGGGCGGGTGTCGCGGGCGTTGTTCTTGCGCTGTTCCTTTCGATCATCGCCACGGCCCCTGCGCGCGCCGCCGAGCCCCTCAAGAAGCCGACCGAGGCCGACTTTTACAAAATCGAACAACTCAAAATCCCACCGGATGCCTTTCTCGAAGTGGGAGCGCTCGAATGGCTCCCCAATAATAAGATCGCCGTCGCCAGCCGGCGGGGGGAGATCTGGATCGTCAGTGATCCGGCGGGTGAGGAGCCGACCTGGACGCGCTTTGCCCACGGGCTCCACGAAGTGCTGGGCCTGGCCTGGAAGGATGGCTGGCTCTATGCGACGCAGCGGCCGGAGGTGAGCCGGCTCAGGGACACCGACGGCGACGGCGAGGCGGACGAAATCGAGACCGTCGCCGATGGCTGGGGGGTGTCTGGCGACTACCACGAATATGCGTTCGGATCGAAGTTCGACGCCGAAGGGAACCTTTGGATCGTGCTCTGCCTGACGGGGAGCTTCTCGAGCGAAGTGCCGTTTCGCGGCTGGGCGATGCGCGTCACCCCCGACGGCCGCACGATCCCCACCACCTCCGGCGTCCGATCCCCCGGCGGAATTGGCTTCGACGGTTCCGGTAAGGTCCTCTACACCGACAACCAAGGGCCTTGGAACGGGTCGTGTGCGCTCAAAGAATTGCGACCGGGGGAGTTCGTCGGCCATCCGGGCGGATTCAAGTGGTATGAGCTGGCGCCCGAGATGGGGCCGAAGCCGACCGAGCCGAAGAGCGGCAGCCGGTGGGCGGAGGAAATGAAGCGGATCCCGGAATACCGCCCGGCCGTCGTCGTTTTCCCCTACGACCTGATGGGGAAGAGTGCGGCGGGGGTGGTGTGCGATGCGACCGAGGGGAAGTTCGGGCCGTTTGCCGGGCAGGTGTTCGTCACCGATCAGTCGCATTCGTTTTTGATGCGCTGCAGCCTGGAGACGATCGACGGCATCACGCAGGGGGCCTGCTTTCCATTCCGGGAGGGCTTTGGGAGCGGATCGCTCGCCGTCCAATTCGCCCCCGACGGATCGCTCTATGTCGGCGGCACCAACCGCGGCTGGGGCTCGCGTGGCGGCGGCGACTACGCGCTCGAGCGGCTCGTCTACACCGGCAAGCTGCCGTTCGAGATCCGCGCCATGAAGGCGCTCCCCGATGGCTTTGAACTCGAGTTCACAAGCCCGGTCGACAAGGCCACGGCGGCCGAGGTGAAAAGTTACTCGGCGCGCGGCTTCACCTACATCTATCAGGCCGACTACGGCAGCCCGATCGTCGACGAAGCGCCGTGCGAGATCGTCAAAGCGACCCCGAGCGCCGATGGCTTGAAGGTGCGCCTCGAGATGACGAACCTCCGTGAGGGAGTGATTCACGAGCTCAAGTGCCCCGGCGTGCGGAGCGCCTCCTCGGGCGATCTCCCTGCCGGTCTCCCCCTCCTCCACGACACCGGCTGGTACACGCTCAATCGCCGGCCGAAGTGACGGGCGCGCCTCGAATCCCTTGTGGCCGTGCCGTCGACGGCGTTAGGCTCGTTTGGAAGTCCGTTGATAACGTGCTGGCTCGGGAGAATGACGCGATGGAATCCGAAGTGGCGAGGTTCATCGTCGACGGGCTTGTCCAGCAGGGCTCCGCGGCGGGGCCCCACGCCGAAATCGCGGTGCGAACGCTCTCGGCTGTCGGCTTGGATTCTCTCGATTTTCTCGAGCTCCTCAATGAGATCGAGGAGAGATTCGACGTTCGCATCGAGGATGACGCCGTTACGGCGTCGAGCACGGTGAGCGACCTGATCACGTTTGTCGAAGCCAAGGTGGTCGCCCGGGCGTCGAAATCCCCGGTCGATCGCGCCTGACCTTTGCTGTTCCGAGTCGCCGACCGCCCGGTGCCATGTCCCGATGAACTACTTGCAGCTCCTCGACACGATCCGCTCGGTGACCGGCAGGCGGCGTTTCGACAGGTTTCCAGCCATCCAGCCGCCGGTGACGGTGTTTCGACGCGCTGGGGATGCGCCGTCGACGTTCGTGGTGGTCGACGCCGGGCAGGCCAAGGCGGTGCTGCAGTCGCCCTGCTACCGGCAATTCGACTTTCTCGCGCAAATCCTCACCATTGCCAAGCCGGATCGCACCCGATGGATCCGCCGGTTCTGTGACATCGGCCTGATCATGATCGATGGCCCGGAGCACGAGCGCCGGCGACGCTCGATGCAGCGAGCGCTGGATCGCTGCGCCGCTGGCGTCAGGGCGATCTCCGCAGACGACATGATGGCCGTTGTCGAGGAGGGCTTGGCCGCCGAGTCTTGCACGTCGGCGACCGTCGCCGCCCGGTTGGTGACGTTGTTGTTTTCGAGGGCGATCGCAGCGATCACGGGCAAGCCGGTGGAACTGCCGGTCCGGGATCTGCTTGCCATCGATTTCTTCAGGCCGTTTCCCACCCTCTCGTCGCTCGCAGGGTGCGATGAATCGATCGACCGCTGCTGTCGGTCGATCGACCTCGAGTCGCTCGACGAACGGGATCAGGCGGCGGTGCTCTCCCTGCTGGTCATGGGCGTTAGCCCGATGCACGCGCTGCTGACAACGCTCGTGAACGTTTACGCGACCGCCCAGCGCGAGGGGCTCACTGCCGACGACGCGGCCAAACGCACGGCGGGGTTCGATGCGACTACGATCGTGCCAACGAACTTCGTGATGCGGGCTTGCGTCAGCGCCGACACTCTCGGAGGCGAGGCGGTCGAGCCTGGGGATGTTGTCTACCTGTTTCTGGGATCGGCGTCGGGCTGCCCGTTCTCCCGGCTGACGAGCCTGCCGTTCGGTGCCGGCTCCCATTACTGCAGCGGGGCCGCTCTCACGCAGGTGATGCTGAAGTCCGTTCGATCCGTTCTCGGCCAGATGCGGGCCGATTGCAGCCAGATCAGCGCGACGCCAGAAGTCGAGGGAAAGGCCTCGGCGTTCCTGGTGTTTGCGACGGAGAGCTGACCCGGTCAGCTCGCATTCGTCGGCTGCTTTGCCGCGGCCCATACGCCAGGGGAAAAACGAACCTGTTCCGGGTGTCGTTCGAGCAAGGGCTGCCAAGTCGCGAGGCAATGCCTGGCGAGCGGCTCGAAGGCGAGGATGTCGGAGGAGCGGGCCGGAGCGCTTGCGGGTTCGCCGAACGACAGATGGAATCGCCAGGGTTTCTCCTGCCAACAGACGGCGGGGATGACGCTTGCTTCCGCCAACGCGGCCAGTCGATAGGGGCCGACGTTGATGCGAATCGTGCCGAAGGCCCAAGGCAACGTGACGGCGTCTCCGGTTGGCACGTCGCAGGCCACGAGGAGGCACTTGCCGTCTCGCAGGAAGGCATACGCCGACCGGAGTTCCGCACGATGGAACGAGTGCGGCATCCCCGCCAGCGGTGAGCGACGGTCCACGGCTCGATGGATCAAATGTCGTTTGTCGCTGCTCTGCGGAGCGTACGTGAGCGAGGCAACGCTCACCCCGTGCGCCCGCAAAAACATTTGAATCAAGTTGACGTGGTGAGCATGAATCACCGCCAGGACCACCGGCCTCCGGGCGGCCTGACAGTCCAGCACGCGTTCCAAGCCCGTCACGACGAATCGACGCCGCCAGGCTCGTGTCACGAAGCGCTCCGGCCAGAGCGTGGCGAGCCGCACGTACGTCTCACCGATGACGCTCCGCCACAGCTCCGCTAGGCCGAGCGGCCTGCCGCAGGCCTCGGCAAAGCCGCGCTGCGCTCTCCGGCCTACCTCGCTGAGGCAGCGGCCGAAAGCGAAGACGGCGATAAACGGCCACAGCAAGCACGAAAGCAAAGGAGGCGGCACGAGCCGCTCGACGGATCGGATGCCGTGGAAGAATGAGCGGTAGATCGATCCGGAAAGCATTGGGTGAGCGAGCGCTGATGGGCTGGTGTGTGGCGAAAGTGCCCGGCCGGCTGAGCATAGACGTCGGGGCTGGGGATCATCAGGATCAGAGATTTCCACAATGACCACTCCCCGAAAGGCCCGCAGGGGTGATCGTCCCAAAGAGTTTTCAACGTGCTGCCATCCTCTCGACGGGACCAGTCACCAATTCCCTCACGATCACCGCCAACTGGGCAGACCGCGCTCATGGCACAGGCAGGGGAGTGATGCGGCCATCCCGCGGTCGACTCCTTGCCGTTTGTGGTCGGCGCG
>CAJBCV010000304.1 GCA_903951635.1 uncultured Planctomycetaceae bacterium | reverse complement strand
GCTGTCGCGGCGATGCTGGTCGCCTGGGGGGACAGGCCCGATCCGGCGGTCGTCAATCCGCTGGTCGCTGCCGAACTCCGCTCCCCCTCCCCGACGACGCTCCGTGGTGTGGCGGAAGCCTACGGGCGTCTCTTTGCCCGAGTGGCCCCCGACTGGGCCGGCGGCCCGGCGGCCAAAGGAGAGGATCCGGCGGAGCTTGTCGCCCTCCGCACCGCGCTCGGCGCCGAAGGCACGCCCCTGGTCGTGCGGCCCGGCGAGGCGATGCAACTGGCCTCGATCGAGGAGGGGAACGAACACCGCCGCCGGAAGATGGAGATCCCCAGGCACGAGGCGGAATCGGCGGGGGGGCCACCTCAGGCGATGGTGATGATCGATCGGGAGCAACTCTCCGACAGCCATGTCCTCATCCGCGGCAATCCCGGCCGCCCCGGCGAGCTCGTCGAACGACGCCTCCCCAAGCTCATCGGCGGTGCCCCCGCCTCACGGACCTCGAGCGGCCGCCTCGACCTCGCCCGCGGGATCGTCGATCCAAGCAACCCACTCACCGCCCGGATGATCGTTAACTGGGTCTGGGCGCACCACTTCGGCCGCGGGATCGTCGATCCGGTCGGAGACCTGGGGCTGCGTGGGGAGGCGCCGAGCCATCCGGAGCTTCTCGACGACCTGACGCGGCGCTTCGTCGACGATGGGCAGTGGAGCCTCCGCTGGCTCCACCGCGAGATCGTCACCAGCCGCACCTGGCGACGGTCGGCCACGGCCTCGGCCGAGCAGTTGGCCGCCGATCCCGACAACCGGCTCCTCGCCCATGCCAACCGACGGCGTCTCGACTGGGAGGCGTGGCGCGACGGACTCATGGCGGCGGCCGGGGTTCTCGACACCCACGCGCGGGGCGGCCGCGGCGTGAACCCGCTCGCCCAAGACGCCATGCATCGCCGCACCCTCTACACACGGCTCGACCGCCAGGACGTGCCGGGCATCCTGCGGATTTTCGACGTCGCCAACCCCGATGCCGCGACTCACGAGCGGAGCCGGACGAGCGTCCCCCAGCAGTCGCTGGCCGCCCTCAACGCGCCGCTGGTCGTCGATGCCGCCCGCCAGGTCGCCGCCCGGTCGCTCCGCGAAGCGGGGGGCGGGGATGACGGGCGGATCGAGCGGCTGTGGCGGGCCTGCCTCTCCCGGTCACCCGATGCGGAGGAGCTCGCGGCAGCGAAGGGATTCCTCGCCATCGCCGGAACCACGACCCCCGACTTCGGCCCCTGGGAACAGCTCGCCCAGGCGGTGCTCGCCTCGGCCGAGTTTCAATTCACCGACTGACGCCCGCCCCGCCCCCCACCGTCAACACGATGTCCACCCACCCCCACTCTCCTCAGGCGCTCACCAGACGCGACGCCCTGCTCCGCACCGGGCTGGGCCTCGGCTGGCTGGGGGCCGCGAGCCTCCTCGAGAGCGAGGCTGCCGCCGCCAACTCGAGCGCCCCCCCGGCATCGTCACCGGAGCCGATCCACCGCTCGCTCGCCCCCCGCCCCCCGCACTTCCCCGCGCGGGCCCGGGCCGTGATCCATCTGTTCGCCAATGGCGGCCCGAGCCATCTCGACACCTTCGATCGCAAAGTGGCGCTCGAGAAGTACGCCGGCCAGGAAGTCCCCGGCACCCTCCCCACCGAGCGCCGCACCGGCGCCGCCCTCCCCTCGCCGTTCGCCTTCCGGCGTCATGGCGAGAGTGGCCTCGAAATCAGCGATCTGTTCCCGTCGGTGGCCCGCCATGCCGACAGGCTCCTCGTCGTCCGCTCGATGCACGCCGACGTTCCCAACCATGAGCCGTCGCTGATGCTCATGAATTGCGGTGACAGCCGGCTCGTCCGCCCCGCCGCCGGGGCGTGGGTGACCTACGGCCTGGGGACAGAGAACCAAAATCTCCCCGGCTTCGTGGCGATGTGCCCGGGTGGCTATCCGATCAAGGGCACCGAGAACTGGCGCAACGCCTTTCTCCCAGGGGCTTACCAGGGGACCTACGTCGACACCGCCAAGCGGAAGGTGGAGGAGCTCGTCGAGAATGTCCGCCACCCGTTCCTCGACCGCGATGCCCAGCGCCGGCAGTTCGATCTGACGACGGCGCTCGATCGCAAGCACCTCGCCACCCGCGCCCACGACCCGCAGCTGGAGTCGCGATTGGCTTCGATGGAGCTGGCCTGGCGGATGCAGGCCGAAGCAGGGGAGGCCTTCGACGTCACCCGCGAGCCGCAGCATGTCCGC
>CAJBCV010000303.1 GCA_903951635.1 uncultured Planctomycetaceae bacterium | reverse complement strand
GATCCGTTCGAGAAGGCGCACCCCAACGCCACGAACTACAACGACTGGTTCATCGACCACGCCTTCGTGGCGGTGCCGCTCCAGCAGATCGCCGGGAAGTTCCTGATGTCGATGAAGGACTACCCGCCGAGCCAGTCGCCGGGGTCGTTCAATCTCGACAAGATTCAGAAGCAGATCGAAGCGGCCGGCGCCGGCCACTGACGAGACGTTTCTGCAAAACCCCAGACGCGGGGTGCCCGAGCGGGCACCCCGCGTTTTTTGCTTCTAGGCCGGCGTGGCTTCGGGGTCGCCCGTGCCCCGTCGCCGGACGCTCACTTCGGCCTTCGTGGCCTCCGTTCGCTCGGAGCCTGCTTCGCTCACGGCTCATGGCTACGCTCGCATCCTACGCCGGCTCTCGGAGCACGGGCGACCCCTCGCTGAAGAGCGTCCCAGAGGGTTGCGATTGATTGCTGCCCCAGGGATGGCCCCGCGGGCGTCTCGTATGCATCGCACGACGCGATGCGCCGGCCCAGGGAACCCTTGGCGTTCCCTGCGGCCGGCTCAAGCCCGCGGGGGCCAGGGATGGACCCGCGGGCGTGAATTCAGAACTTCTGAATGGCGTCGAAGCCGAGCATCGTTTGATTCGTGCTCACGCCGTCGTTGAAGGGCAGGACGCCGCTTCGGCCGCTGAAGAAGTCCCAGCGGAAGCAGGGGCGAACGAGGACGTTGGCATTCGGAACCCAGTTGGGGCCGAGGGTGAGCGAGAAGTAGTTGCCAGGCAGCGGGACGTGGTTGGGATTGCTCGGCCGATTGAGCCCGACCCGCGTGCCGTCGACGTCGTCAAACCACTCGAACCGTGCGCCCCACTTCCAGGTGTCGCTCGCCGACCAGTAGAGATACTGGTCGATGCCGGTCCAGAGGGCCGTGGAGCCGTCGGCGAGGCCCTTGGCCTGCGTGCCAAGCCACTGGTGGAAAACGTACTCGACGTTGTCCGTGGGGCGAACTTCGAAGATCAGGCTATAGCGGGTGCGATTGGCCGAGGCGAGGATCGGGGCCGGCTGGAAGACCGGCGAGAAGTCGTCGCATTCGTCGCCGCTGACGATCGCGAACGACGTGGCGAGGGAGTTGTCGTCGTTCTTGAGGCGGGCGCGGCCGAGGAAATTGGCCCGGGCATAGCCCGACGAGAGGGCGTTCCAGCCGTTGACGAGGCCGGCGTTCACCTCGAGGTTGTCGGTCGCTCGCCAATTGGCGAGCCCGCCCCAATGGGTGAACGGGCCGGCGAATTGGTAGCTGTAGGCTTTCGTGTAGAAGAAGTTCCCGACGGCGGGCAGGCCTTCGTAGCCGACGACCGAGTAGAAGTGGCCGAGCTTGACGTTGAGATCTTGGCTCCCCGCCTCGGCGTAGAGCTGCGGCATCGCCAGCCCGTAGTATTCACCGCTGTTCCAATCATGGGCGCGACTGGGGCTGACCTCCCACCCGGTTGATTGGGCGAGGAGAAAGTCCTCGCCGTAGATCAAATCGGTACGGTAGCCGATCCCCGCCTCGCCATCCCCGGGGAGCGTCTGTTCGCCGACGAGGTAGACCTGATTGAGCATCGGCTCGTTGGCCCGGTCGACGGCGTTGTAGGGACCGTTGAACTTGCTTGCCGGGCTCGCAAAGTTGCCCATGAAGCCGCCGTCGATCCAGCCGTAGACGCCCGCGCGCTGGGGCTTCCCGAACAGATACCACTCCTGTCCCTTGGGGATGACACCATCCATGACGCCGTCATCGAGGACTGGATCGAAGCGTTCGAACGCCCCGACCTGATCGGGCTGGCCGACGAAGTTCGACTCCTGCCCCGGCGTCGTCGTCGCAAGCAAGCTCCCGGTGAGGATCGCGGTCACCATCGCCAGGGCTTTTGGCCCTGAGTGTCGCCGGACCAGCTCCATTCGATCTCTCCCCTGAAGCCAAAACGTTTCCGCGCGACGCGAGGGGCATCCCTCATCGATCGCCGCAGCGCACTTTTCACCTGCTGCCCATCCATCGGCGTGGCAAGCGTCAGAGCCGTGCCCGCCGTCACCGATGGAGGAACCGTCACGGCCCGATCGCCCCGCCCTTGCGATCGACACAAGCCTCCAAGGCCTCCCATGTTCTCAGTCAGGCCGCAATCAGGCAGGAGATGTCGGCCTCCGTGGGCGGTTTTGCGCGCGAGGGCGTCACCCCCGGCGCGTTCCTCCGAGGGAGTCCTCAAGGGAGACCGACGGTGGCACCGATGAAACGGGCAGTGCGGGTCGAACGGACTGAGGGGAGACTGAGGATGAGGGGGATGTTCGTGCCAGAGCTTCGGCGGATTCTGTTCCTCCTTGCGACCGTCTCGCTCGCGGCATTCGCTCGGCGGGCGGAAGCGCAGACGTACGGCATCGACTTCCGCAACACCCTCATGCCGGCCTCCGGAGGCATGGCGGGCACGAGCGTCGCCGCCCCCCAGGACTTCATCTCGGCGATCAACGGCAATGCCGCGGCCCTCACGCAATACGAGGGGACCCATTTCACGATTGGCGGCGCTTTCGTCGGCCCGACGGCCCGACTCTCGCAGGCTGCCCCACTCCCACTCCTCGGCGTCCAGCCGTTTTCCCAGAAGAGTGAAACCCCCGGGGCGATCGTGCCGGCGATCGGCGTCTCCCAGGAGCTTGACGGCTTCGCCCTCCCCACGACCGTGGGGATCGCCGTCCTCGGCGCCGCCGGCGGCGGCTCGAGCTACGTGCAAAATCCGGCCAGCAACGGCACTTCCTCCTATCTCTTGTTCCTCGAGTTCGCGCCCTCGGTGGCCGTGGCACTCACGGAGCGGTTGTCGGTGGGAGCGACGATGTTCATCGGCGACGGCTACGCCTCCGGTCCCTTCGTCGGCGTCAGCAACATGACCAACGCCTACGCCCTCCGCGGGGGCGTCGGCATCAATTACCTCGTCGGCGATTCCACGCGACTCGGAGCCTACTACCAGTCGACCCAGGCCTT
>CAJBCV010000302.1 GCA_903951635.1 uncultured Planctomycetaceae bacterium | reverse complement strand
GCAAGAGTCGGCTGGCGAGTGTGTCCACCGGCTCCTCCGTCCCCGCGTCGCCGCCCTGCAACGGCAACGCGAATCCGGTGAAGCAGGCGGTCGCCAGCAGCCCTCGGACAACCCGCAGCACGGTCCCTGACCGGACAGCCCGCCGGGACGACGCCCCGACAGAGTTCCACCGCGTCGTCGATCCGGCCGTGCATCCGGTGGAGCGGTGGGTGTTCATGGAATCAACACGAAGAGGGGGAAAGAACGGACACAACGATCGACATCGAACGCCGAGCCTGGCCTTCACGACCACCGGGAGGAATCGTCCCGGCGACCTTCCCTGGACCGGTCAGGCGACCGGTCCAGGGTTTGGCCGTCGTGATTCAGGGGATGAAGTCTTCCGGAGCCGGCGGGCACTCACCGGCGGCGGTGTCGGGATCGGGGCCGCCGTTGCCGACAAACCGGAGGCGATCCTCGTCGGGCTGACGGAGCCGGATGTTCGGCACGTCCGACCGCTCCGCGATGTAGGCCCGGTGGGCCGGCTTGGGATAGCTCAAGCCCGGATACTGCTGGACGTGGAGCTTGAGTTCGCTCGTCGGCGGCGGGATGTGGTGCTTGGTGTGGTTGGTGATCGTGTGCTTCCGCAGACCGGCGGGCACCCCCAGTGGGATGTGGGCCGGGCCGGGGAGGCCGATCGGCGTGCCGGTGATCGGATAGCCGTACGTCGGTGCCGTCATCCCGGCGAGGAACGCCGGCGGCAGCTGCGAGGGATCACCGCCACAGGGCATGCCCAGCGGCATCGGATTGGCCGCGGATGCGCCCGGCATCCCGGCTCCACCATCCCCGGCGAGGGCTCCGGCCCCCTTCCCGGGCGACTGGAGATCCTTGTTGCCGATGCGGATGATCGCGAGGATCGAGCCGCGGCGATCGGCCTCGACGACCGGGTCGCACCCGGGATCGAGCCGCGTGCTGACGAGCGTTTCCACGCCGGCGACCGCCAATTCCTGGTACTCCGGATCGGGGAGATAGACGACCTTCGTCACGAAGTTGCCACTGGTGACCTGGTCGAGATCCTCGTCGGTGAGTTGGAAGGGGATCGCGTTGTGGGCGAGGAACGCATCCGTCCGCGGGGTGACGGGGGCGACTTCGAGCGTCGGGTAGAGCTCAAGCCCTTCCTGACCGGGGATATCGGTGAGCTTGAGGCGGTAGATCGCCCCCTGGGCGAAGTCGTAGCGACCAGGCGTGACGAGCGGCTCGGAATCGAAGCCACCGAACTCCGTGACATCCCAGTGGACCTGCATCCCATCGGGGCCGATGAAGCCGATCTGGGAGGCGGGGAGGTTCATCCCGTACCCGGGCCCCCCCATGCCGCCGGCATCAACGCCGTTGGCGGCCATCATTTCCTCGTAGCCGACCGGGGAGATCACCCCGGGGCCGGGTCCTTCCACGCCGGGGCCGGGATGCTGGAGCATCGCCGCCGGCGGGAGAACGTTCGTATGCGGCGTGGCGACCGGACGGATCTGGGCCAGTCCGGTGAACGGGGAGTTCGCCGGGATGTGGCAGCCGGTCAGCGAGGCTGCCAGCGACAAGCCGACGAAACCCTGCAGATGTCGTTTCACCATCGGATCACCTCCTCTAGCCTGCGGACGATTGGCCGCATGTCCCGGTCGGTCGGGGAAGCCCCTGTGCGGATCGCTGCTGGTCGTGTTTGGACGTCCTGCCACGGCGGGAATCCGCCGTGGGCAGGCCGGGGGGGCTTCCGTACACTCGCGCCTTTGCGGTATCCGTCGCCGGACCGCTGGCAGAAGTCACCACCCGCCCCAACTGATTCGACTTCCGGGGGGCGGATTCTTTGGCAAAACCCTCAAAGTCGTGACGACCCCACCAACCGACACCCACCGCAGATTCCCCGGATTCCGCCGGCACGCGCCAGCGTGGCTGTCGATCCTGGCCTTTCTGGGAATGTGCGTTGTTCCGGTGGTTTCGGTGACCGGCCAGCCCCCGGCAGGGAGCGTCTACCGGCGTTCGGCGCCCGCCGCGGCCGAGCCGGCTGTGGAACTGCCCCCGGACTCCCCAGCGACGCCGCCCCCCTCAACCCCGCTCCCGCTTTCATCCTCCGCGGCTGCCACCCCCGAGTCGGCCGCCGAACAGGCGGGGCGGGCGGAGCGGGTGGTGGCCGCCGCCCTGGCCGGGCTCTCCCGGGCGCCGTCGGTGTCAGCCCGCGTCCGGCACCTCGTCCGGGTCGACGACATGGTGCTCAAGGGGAGCGGGCGCTACGTCCAGTCGGGCGTGGGGGAGGACCAACGCTACCGGTACGAATACCGCCTCGGCGCCACGGACGAAGAGTTCGAGGTCCTCGACGTCTGCGACGGGCTGTTCGCCTGGAACTTCCGCCGCATCGGCGAGAATCCGCCGCAGGTGGAACGGATCGACGTCCGCCGCATCCGGGAGCGCCTCGAGTCGCTCGGCATCGCCCATCGCCAGGATCAATCGGCCTACCTCGGGGGCGTGCAGCGCCACCTCGGCCTCCTTCGCCAGTACTTCCGGTTTGGGACCATCACCTCGGCGGTCATCGACGACATGCCGGTGTGGCTCATCGAGGGAACCTGGGATCGCGACACGCTCGCCTGGATCGTCAAGGAGAAGGCGGAAGCGATCAAAAGCGAGGCGGGCGTCTCCCCGAACGAACTCCCCGACGGCATGCCCTTCAGCGTCCGACTCTCGATCAGCAAGCGGGAGCTCTTCCCCTGCCGGATCGAGTGGCTCGCCGTGCCGGGACGGCGACCGACCCCGCCGGCAGCGCTGCAGGTGGTGGCGATGATGGAGTTGTACGACGTTCGCATCGGGGATCCGGTCGACGTATCGGCGTTCGTTTACAAGCCCGCCACCGAGGGGCTGACCGACATCACTGACGGCTACCTGCCGCAGGTCCAACCGCTGCGGCAGTGACGGCCGGTCACTCGGCGCCGCTCCACCCAGCCTCGACGAGCCGGACGGCGGCGTCGATCGCCGCCTCCATGCTCGTCGGATCGGCGACACCCTGGCCGACGATGTCGAAGGCCGTGCCGTGGGCGACGCTCGTCCTCACGATTGGCAGTCCGAGCGTGATATTCACTGCCCGGTGCATCCCCAGGAGCTTGACAGGGATGTGCCCCTGATCGTGGTACTGCGCCACGATCCCGTCGAATCCCCCGCGGACGGCGCGGAGGAACAGCGTGTCGGCGGGGAAGGGGCCCGAAGCCTCGATGCCGGCAGCCTCGAGCGCCGCGACCGCCGGGGCGATGACCCGCGTCTCTTCGTCGCCGAACAGCCCCCCCTCGCCCCCATGGGGATTGAGGGCCGCCACCCCGATCCTCGGCCGCCGCCCGAGGAGGGCTGCGAGGAGCGAGGCCAGTCGCTTCCCTGCAGCGACGATCCCCGGCGTGGAGAGACGCTCGAGCGCCGTGGCAAGCGACTCGTGGAGGGTGACATGAACGACCCCGAGCGGTTCACGGAACAGGCCCTCGGCGACCGGCGGAAGCCAGAGCATCATCGAGGCGGCCGCGTCGGGGAGCCCGCAGGCCCGCGCCAGCCATTCGGTGTGCCCGGGGACGTCGTGCCCTGCGGCGTGGAGCGCTTCTTTGTGGAGCGGCCCCGTGACGAGCGCTCCATCGCGACCGGCAGCACGCACGAGCCGAAACGCGGTCTCCAACGCCCCCACCGCCGCCCGACCTCCGGCTGCGGAGATCCGGCCACGGGGAACCGATTCGTCGGCGCCGTCAGGCTCGACGACGAGCAGCGTCTCGGCGGTGGAAGGACGCGGGTCGTCCTCCGCCACCCGCTCCACGCTCAACCGCGGCAGCGACGGCACCGCCTGGAGCACGTCACGGAGAAGGTCGGCCCGGGCGATGACACGGAGCCGCGCCCGGGCGTGGGCCGATGTCCTGCTCCACGCCCCGAGAACGACCTCGGGGCCGATCCCCGCCGGATCACCGCACGTCAGGCAGACAAGCGCGGGGCAGGGGGGAGGCGGGGAAGGGGAGTGGCCGGTGGCGGGCAAGGGAAAAGCCTCGGCATGAGGGTGGGCCGACGGGGAGAAGAAACGCCCCATGCCGCGGCCGGAGCAGGCGACCCGTGTCGAGACTGCCCCACCAGCCTATAGTTTCGTCTTGCTATCCGCACCCATGCCTTCCCCGAGGAGCGTCTCAGGCGATGGAACGAGTCTACTCCCGTGCCGCGATGTTTGCCGTGGCCCTGATGCTCGCGACAGCGCTGCTCGGACTGTGGATCGGCGACCTTCACGGCCAGACCGACCGGGCCGTCCTCCGCTGGGGCACGGTGCATCGCCTCTCCGGGGTGTTCGCAGCGCTCATGGTGGTGCTCGTCAACAGCATGGCGGTCACCTACTTCATCGGCACCGGCCGCTGGTGCCGGGAGGTGGTGGAAACCTATGGCCTCTCCGCCGCGCTCACCGACCGGGCCAAGGCGATCAAGCGGGCGGCGTTTCCCTGGTCGGTGATCGGGATGCTCGCCGTGGTGGGAATCGTGGCCCTCGGGGGAGCCGCCGACCCTGCTACCGGCCGCCCCGGGACGCAGAACTGGGTGACGCCCCATCTTGTCGGCGCCATGGCGCTGGCAGCCCTGATCGCCTGGTGCTTTCAGTCGCAGTTGCCGCGGATCCGCCGGCAGCAGGCCCTCATCGAGGAGGTCCTTGGCGAGGTCCGGACGATCCGCCGCGACCGCGGGCTCGACGTCGAAGGCTGAACTGATCCCGGATCGCCTGGGCCCTTGTGCACGGCCGGTCAGGGAACGGTCGATGGGGCTGCGGGGAGATCCGTCTGCACGGCCCCCGTCGGCACCCGGAAGGCCCGTTCGGCGACGGTGATCCCTGCCGCCAGCGTGATCCCCAACGCCAGCGACGCCGAGAGGAGCAGCCGGTCGTGGCTGTGAAACTCCACCTCCGGAAGGAGGTCGGCGGCGGCGATGCACACGAACGCCCCCGCGGCCAATCCCAGCGCGGCTCCCAGAAACTCTTCGCGGCCGCCGCCAGCGCCACGGAGGCAGGCGAGGAAGATCGCCGCTCCGAGCGGCACGAGGAGCGCGTGAGCGAGATTCACCGTCCGTCGCAAGCCGGGGGAAGCGCCGGCCTTGAGCATCAGCGCGGCGATCAACCCGGCATCGACCGGCTTGTGAAGGAGGATCGCCAACAGCGGCGCCAAACCGGTCAACAGTCCGCCACGTCCCGCGGAGAGATCCATCGCGGCCGCGAGCGCAGCGCCGTCGGCAAGACTGTGGACCGCGAGCCCCGCAAACGCGCCATACCAGCTCGCCCCTCCCCGGCCGATCGCTCCGGCTTCGACGGGATGATGATCGTGGTGCGGGCCGGGTGGATGGGCGGCATGGGGCCCGTGGTCGCAGCCGCCGGCAGGACCATGATCCGGATCGGCGGCGTGGTGTGCGTGGCCATGGAACGCCCGCTCGAGGAGAAACATGAGGAAGAAGCCGGCCAGCACCCACGGGGCGGCATCATCGACACGCCCGCCGCAGGCCCGGGTGGCGTGGGGGAGGAGGTGGAGGAACGCCACCCCGAGAAGGATGCCCCCGGTGAACGACAGCAGCACCTGCATCCGCCGATGGCCGAGGCGGAGGAACGCCACCGACGCTCCCCCGGCGTAGGCGGCCGCGGTCGTCAGGGCGAGGCCGACGACGAGGGCCCGGACGTCGATGCCGGCGATCGGAAGCAACACGACCGACGGGGAGACCATGGGCGGACCGGGGCGTGGGGGACGGGCGAGGGACCATGATCACCTCGCCGCAGCGGTTCGGCAAGCTGCGCGGCGGGCGAGCGAATCAGGCTACCGTCGTGGCATCAACGGCGGTAGTTCCACGGCGCGGGGGTCGCCGGCATGGAGCGCGCCGCCTGCTCCATCTGCTGCCGTACATACTGCCGCGTCGGAAGCGTTTTTTCGCTCCAGTGAGCGTCGGTCGCCGAGAGGAGACCAAGCGCCACGACGAGGACGTAACTGAGGAGGTTCGACCAGGCCTCGGGGCCGTAGAACTTCATCGCGGTGCCGAACGACGTCTTGAACTTCGGGCCGAAATGCCCTTCCTTGACGGCCCAGATTTCGTCGAGCACCAAATGCATGAGGAAACCGAGGACGACGGAACTGGCGACGAAGTACCGATGGATCGGATCCTCGGCACCGAAGGAGAGGAAGGCCACCTGACCGGCGACCGCCGCTGCCGGAAGGCTGTGGAGCATGCCACGCTGGTCGGCGTACTTCGACACCACCCACGCCACCCCGTACCGGACGGCCAGATAGAGACCAGCACCGGCCAAGACGACCGCCTCGAGGGACAGCCCCGCCTGCTGGAGACGGTGGATCATGAGGAGCGGCAGGACGGCGGCAGCAAATCCGATGCTCTCGCGGAGCGAGTCCTCCTCGCCGCTGTCGAGGTCGGGAAGCATCCCCGCGAGGACGCAGAGCACGCCGCCGAGGATGCAGGTCGAGGGGGGCATGCCACCGATCTGCCACGCCGCGGCGGCATACGCCGCCCCGGCCAAGGCTGATCCAGTGATGTGCACGCGCAGTCCGGGCACCGCATCCCTCCCTGGCGAATCGACAACTCGTCCACCACGCCCACGCTTCGTCGGCGCAGCGACTTCCGGCTCCCTCGGGCATCCTTGCCTCCGGGGCACAGATCCTTGTCAGTTGTCGGCAGGGCTGTCCCTCCACCGTCAACGCCGTGCCGCGGCGCGGCGAACGCTGCCGGAGCGGCAAGGTCGGTCGGCAACGGCAGGCTCGGAAAGCGAGGACCTTTCCTCACAACCCGTGAGACCAGGAAAGAGACGCAAACGGGCGAACGCCGGCGATTCACGCAGATATCACCCGAGCGAGCGAGAAGATCAGCTGGCCGAAAGCCACAAAGACAGCCCAGGCATCCCGAACCCGCCACTTTCGCCGATCACCCCAGAGCGCCCAAGAGCCCCACTTCACGCTAACAGCACAATCCTCAGGCTCGCTTATCGAGCGATCGGGGTGCCAGAAGCCCTCGGCAAGTGAGCGCACTCGGCCGCTGGCCGTGGGCTTTCGAAGCAGCGCTGTGCCCTGGAAACCGGGAAAGCCCCCCTGCCCGCTCCTCG
>CAJBCV010000301.1 GCA_903951635.1 uncultured Planctomycetaceae bacterium | reverse complement strand
GGGAACGAACCACGCCGCTGCGCGTCGTCAGTTGTTCTCCGGCAATCCCTCGACATGGCCGATATTGTGCACGGGAGCGAAGATCTCCCGCACCTCGGCGAGCAGCTCGCGATCGATCGGCTCGGCCGCCCAGGTCGCCCAGTCACGGATGTTGGCCGGATTGGCGCTGCCGGCGATCGTCGTCGCGATGAGCGGATTCTCGAGGGAGAACTGGAGCGCGAGCTTGGCCAGCGGCGTCCCGCGGGCTCGACAGGCCGCCGCCGCCTTCCGCGCCGCCTCCTTCACGCTCTCCGGCTCCTTGAGCCAGTCCGGAAGTGTTGCATCGGTAAGGAGCCGGGCGCTGAATGGCCCGGCGTTCATGACGCCGATCCCGCGCTCCACGAGCCACGGCACGGTCTCCTCGGCGAAGCGCGTGTTTTGGAGCGTGTATTGGTTGTAGTTGAGGACACAATCGACATCGGCCTGGTCGCAGATGAAGCGGAAGATCTTCTGCGGATAGCCACTGAATCCGATGAACCGCACCTTGCCGGCGTCGCGGATCTTTTTCAGCGCCGGCAACGTCTCGTCGACGATCCTTTGCATCGGCACGAACTCGATGTCGTGGCAGAGGATGATGTCGAGATGATCGGTGCCGAGACGATGGAGCGAGACGTCGACGCTCTCCGCGACCCGCTTGGCCGAAAAGTCGAAGTGGCCGAGGTCGTAGCGCCCCAGCTTCGTGCACAGCGTGTAAGAATCACGGGGCACGTCTTTGAGCGCGATGCCGAGGAGCACCTCGCTCATCCCCCGGCCATAAAAGGGGCTCGTGTCGATGAGATTCATCCCCAGATCGAGCGCCACATGGACGCTCGCCAGCGCCTCCTCCACCGTCACCCGGCGGAACTCGGCGCCGAGGGAGGAGGCCCCGAAGGCGAGGAAGGGCACCTCGAGGCCCGTGCGGCCGAGCAGTCGTCGCTTCATCGGAGGATCCCCCGGTCAGGAAAAGGTGCGGCAGCCGACGGTGAGGAGGAGGTTCGCCCACGGGGCCTGCTCAGCGGTCTGGATCGTGAGGACATGGTCGACCGATGAGACCGCCTCGTAGAAGTCCCACTTGAGGATCGGCTCGAGCTCGCAGTGGGCACCGGCCGCGGCGAGGATTCGCCGGTACTCGGCCCACACCGGCGGATCGCCCGGCGTGGCGGCGGCGTAGGGATCGGTGCGGTCGATCCCCATCGTGTTGACGCCGTCGATCCGCACCGTGCCGAGGATCGCCTCGAGCACCTGCGCGACGGTGGGGATGCCGGGGGAGAGCTGGAGCGAGACGAGCTCCGCCCGCGGCCCGCGTTTGTTCAACGCCGGATAGTTGCCGTCGGCGATGAGCACCTTCGAGTGGTGCCCGGCCTGAGCGAGGATGCGGAGGATGTCGGGGTGGAGGAGCGACGTGTTGAGCATGGGAAACTTTTTCAGGACGGGGAGCGGGGAGCGATGGTTTCGAGAGCGCGGATGCTGTCGATCGTCATCCGCGCGGCGGTGTCGGCATCGGGAAGCGGAAACACCTCGGCGGAAAGATAGCCCGCATAGCCGATGCGACGCAGCGCCGCGGCGATCGGCGCCGGATCGGTGTGGCCGCCGCCGAACGCCCGGCGATTCGAATCGGCCCAGTGGACATGGCCGACGAGATCGCCGCAGGCGACGAGCGCTGCCGCCGGATCGGCCTCCTCGATATTCATGTGGAAGAGATCGCAGAGGAGCTTGACGTCGTGGAGGCCACGCCCGCGGAGGAACGAAGCGGCCTCGCCGACCTGCGTGAAGAGGTTCGTCTCGTAGCGGTTGAGCGGCTCGTAGAAGAGCGTCTGCCCGCGCCCCGCGGCATGCCGGCCGAGGTGATGGAGGGCCGCGGCGAGGTGCTCGAGCGCGTCGGCCCGCGAGACGTCCCCCTCGTGGCGCCCCTGCATCGATCCGACGATCACTGGCGCCCCCAGATCGGCCGCGACGTTGACGAGAAGCTCGATGAAGTCCCGGGCCTCGCCACGGATCTTCGCCTCGGCATGCGTGAGGGAGAGCTTGTGGCGCACCCACCCCGCGCCGCTCCCCACCGCGGCCAGGCGCAGCCCGTGTTCGGCGAGCTTTCCGGGGAGGCCGCAGTCGGCAAGTTGCTCTGGGCCCGTCGGAAACACCTCCACCGCATCGAAGCCGAGTTCGGCGGCGCGTCGGCATCCGACTTGAAGGGCCTCGGCAGGCGAGGCCCCATGGAACACGAACGGCCCCTGTCGCGCCTCGCTCACGAGGCACACCGTCACCGCGCTCTTCATGCGTCACTTCCCCGCTGCGGTGCGAACAGCGGCCGCAGGTGCCGCTCCCAGAGGTTCTCCGTCACCTGCCGGCCGACGATGTCGCGATGGGCCACGAGGAGATCGGTGTACCGGGCTCCCTGCTTCGCCGCGACCTTGAAGGAGACATGGAGGAGCTGACGGAGATGCGGATTGAAACGCGGATCGGCAGGGAGATGGCGGATCGCCGCCGCCAGCCGCGGGCCATCCCAGGAAGCCACCTCCGCGGCCGAAGGGAGCCGCGCCCGGTCGATGTCGATCACGGTGGCATACGGGGCACAGAGTTCGTCGACAGACCCAAGAGCGTAGGCGTAGATCTCTTTCGCGAGGGCGAGCCCGTCCCCCCCCGCATCGGAAAGGCCGATGAGCTCCTCGAG
>CAJBCV010000300.1 GCA_903951635.1 uncultured Planctomycetaceae bacterium | reverse complement strand
GCGACGGCTGGCACCACCAGCCCCGCGGGTCGACGGAACACGACGAGAACGCGACATGGGGATCCTTTCGAGGGGAGGCATCCTCGGACTGCGCCGAAGGAATGAGAGCGATATCGAAAACCGGGATGGATTGACCAGCGACGCTGCATTTCCCCGTGTGGCCACACGGCTGACATTGTGTTGCAGGGGAACCCGCACCACATCGTCGCCCGTAACACGAAGTTGGCGTCACTGTATCAGTGATCCGAGCGGTGTAAATTCTTGATTCGCCGCAAGATTCAGCCTTACCTCGCCGTAAGAAACGAGCTTTCTTTCCCGACATACAAGGGCCCCGAGAAGCCCTTCCGCGATGGCTTCGCGGAAGGGCGATACCAGCTGTCCAAGTCGTTTTTTTGGCGGAAAAAAGGCCGCGCGACGGAGGCGTGCGCGAACGCCTAGAATGGGGGCCACGAGGGGGTTCGAGATGGCCTTGCGATTTCGCCCGCGGACGATCGCGGCGTTTGAATCCCGGCGACGACTGAGTATTCCGCAAGCTCTCGAGCCCAGGCCGTTGCCAACCACCACGTTTCCAAGAGTCGAGCGAGATCAGGGCCCCCAACACTTGACGCCCCCCACAAAAGATTTACTATCCGACTCGTTGCGGCCATCCTTCGTCCACGGATTCGCTTCGGCTTCATGCCGATCCCCTTTCGCACACATCGCCGCTTTCCTTCGTAACCCTTGACATCCCCGTCCACGCCCCCCACCAGGAGATAGCTCCATGTCCGTCAACCCCCGTACCCTGTTCCAACGGGTGCTCGGAATCTCTCCTTCACAGCGGAAGGGCCGGCGCCCCGTCCGCCACACGACCGACCTCCGGGCTGTCGAGTCGCTCGAGGCGCGGGCGATGCTCTCGGCGACGTATGACGACGGCACCGGTGTGCTCACGCTCCAGGGGACGGAGCGAGCGGATGTGATCAGCGTCTCCAAGGGGCGCGAGCTTGGCAGCGTCGTCGTTCGGGGTGTCGATGGCGTCAAGAAAGACACCGTTTTCACCCAGGTCTCGGGGGTGGTCATCGAGACGTTCGGCGGAAACGACAAGGTGTCGATCGGCCGTGGCATCCGCACTCCCAACGGCGCCTTGATGAGCTTCACGGTCGACGTTGGGAGCGGCAATGATTCCGTCGACGGCAGCGACGGCCGTGACACTATTCAGGGCGGCGACGGCAACGACAAACTCCGCGGCCGTGGTGGCGACGACGACCTGGACGGAGGCAACGGCAACGACTCTGTCAGTGGCGAAGCGGGCAATGACGACGTCTCTGGCGGCGCTGGCCTCGACAGTCTTTCCGGCGGCATCGGCAATGACAGCATGTCGGGCGACGACGGCAATGACGCCGTCTCCGGTGACGACGGCGACGACTCGATCCTCGGGGGCACGGGACGGGATTCGCTCAGCGGCGGAAACGGCCGTGACCGTGTCGAAGGGGGCGCTGACGACGACACGATCAGCGGTGGCTCGGCCGACGACAATCTCCGTGGCGATTCAGGTCGCGACGCGATGCGCGGCGGCTCGGGGAATGACTCGATCAGTGGCGGTGCCGACGACGACTCGCTCTTCGGCGATGATGGCGACGACGACCTCGACGGCGACAGCGGCACCGACCGGATCCGCGGTGGCCGCGGGGCCGACGACAGCCTCGACGACGACAAGATCGGCGACGTGGATGCCGGCGATCGGCGCGGTCGTGGATCGAACTCCGGTGGTGGGTCGGGGGGTGGCTCGAGCTCCGGCGGGAGCACGAGCGCCGGCTCGCTCGTGTTCAGCGCCGGCTTGGCTTCGGTGAGTGGAAGCTCGGCCACGAAGAACGACAAGCAGTTCTTCTCGTTCGTGGCGCCGGCCGGAGCCACGCTGCTCCGCGTCGAGATCCTCGCCGACAGTAACGGCAAGTACGCCGACCTCGAGATCGAGGACATCGGGACGAGCCAAACCGTCGTCGAACTCGAGCCCTCCGAGACGGGCGTCAGCGTTCGCGACGGCCTTGCCATCGTTGCCGGACGAACCTACAGCCTGCGGCTGCGGGCGCCGCGGCTCGAACAGGTTGGCTTCACGGTGAATCTCGCCGTCAGCTAACGGCGAGTCCGTTGACAGCATGACAAACCGGGCCGTCTGGGGCCGCCGGGCGCACGTGGGGGAGATCCTTCCCTCGTGCGGCGGCCCCGACGGGCTCCGGGGCATTCCGAGCGACTTCACGCCGGTTCGGGGCCGATTCAGGCCCCCTGGTCAGGGTTGGAGCGAGTCAAGGAACCGACGACCGCGGGGCGTCGGCTTCATGCTCTCCGACACCACCGCCATGCCGCTGGCAAACTGCTCCTCGAAACGGCGAAGCGCCGGCTCGAGGCCCAGGTCGGGATACCGTTCGACGAGGCGACGGTGGACGCGCCGATTGCGAGCGAGGACGAACGTCCCGTGGAGCACCTGGAAGAGCGGCCGCGGATCGGGCCGGATCGACGCTTTGTGGATGTCGTTGGGATTGGTGAGGAGCGGATCGAGCGCGAGGAGGGCATTGAGGTGGAGGTGGGAGCACTCGTGGACGAGATGCTCGAGAAACCAGGGAATCTCCTCCCCCCCTGCGGGCATCCGTAGCCAGATCGCCCCGAACGCCTTCGGCGAACTCAATCCCTCGATCCCCCGGCCGGTAAACAGCTTGATGAGCGAGACGTGTGACACGATCTCGGCATGCATGTCGGGATCGGCGTCGGCGATGAGCGCGAGGGCCTTCATCGCCGCGGCGTGAAGGGGGGCGAGATCCGTTTCCAGAAGCGGGAAGAAGTGCAGCGGGGCCGCGCCTTCGACGCGGGTCGTCCGGACTTCATGAAGCAGATGGGATTCCCAGGCGTGAACGGCAATCGACTCGGTAGCGCACCCCTCCGCATACCAGGCTGGAGGAGGATCGGCACACCAGGCCTGGACGGTGTCGTAGACGCCGTAGCCATCCCCCTTCGACATGGCCTCCATGAGGGTCGCAAGTCTGGCGCTCAAGCGCGGGGAGAGG
>CAJBCV010000299.1 GCA_903951635.1 uncultured Planctomycetaceae bacterium | reverse complement strand
TTCAAGCCTTCCTTGAAGACCTTGCGGGAGTCGAGCCGATGGTCGCCGTCGGTGTCCTCGAAGATCAGGATCCGGTCGCGAGCGTCCTCGGGAGCGACCCGCTTCGGATAGGCATAGGCCTCGGCGACCCACAACCGCCCGCGGTCGTCGAAGCACATCGCGATCGGCTGACGCACGTCGGGCTCGGAGGCGAGGAGCCTCACCGAAAAGCCGGGGGGCGCCGACATCGCCTTGGCCGCCTCCTCAGGCGCCAGGCCATCGGCCATCGGGCGCCGCTTCTGCGGCTGGGCCTCCTCGTGGCGGGCGATCGGGACCTGCTCGCGCGACTGCGTGTGGACGAAGATCCCCTGCTTGTTGGCGACGACGATGTCGGGGAGGCCGTCGCCGGTCGCATCGGCCGCCGTCACTTGGACGCCGACGCCGGAGTTGTCGTCGACGAGCTGCGGGACGAACTCCGCCTCGCCGGGGGACGGACGGGTGGCGCGGAACCAATAGAGGACCGCCGGGGCCGACGGCTCCGGATCCCCGTCGGGCCCGTGGGCCCAGAAACGCTTGCCGGTGACGATGTCGTCGAGGCCGTCACCGTCGATGTCGGCGACGTCGATGGCGTGGATCTGGGAGAAGACGGTGCGGTAGGGGCTGTCGGAGGCCTTCTCACCGGTGATCGGCCGGTAGTCGAACGACCGGCCGCCGTCGGGGCCCGTCACCTGCTTCCACCACCCGAGGCCGTAGCCGTGGGCGGCGAGGCTCGTGATCACGTCGTTGAGCCCGTCACCATCGACGTCGCGGACGTGCATCTGGGCGCCCCCCGGGCCGGCGAAGGGGAAGGGATGGAAGGCCCACAGCGGCTCGCTCTCGAGCGACGCGGGCTGCTGCCACCAGCCGTTCTTCTCGAGGATGTCGACCTTGCCGTCGCCGTCGACGTCGCCGACGCCCATGCCGTGGGTGAACCGACCACCGGCCACCTCCCGCGAGATGCGGCGGAAGACCCAGGGCTTCGTCGGATCCTTCTTGCCGATCGGGGCATACCCGAAGAAGCCACCGACCGAGCAGACGACCTCCGGCGTGCCGTCGCCATCGATGTCGGCGAACGTCGGCGACTCGTTGTCGACTTGCGCGAGGACCTTGTGCCGCTTCCAGTGGCCGTCGGCCTCCTGCGGATTCTCGAACCACGAGGCATCCTGACCGGGGAATCCGTAGACGAGGACGTCGTCCCAACCGTCGCCGTTGAAGTCGTGGGACCAGGAGAAGAAGTTGTCGGAGTAGCCGCGGGGATCGAACGGCTTCGGGGGGTAGATCTCGTGACGCTCGGCAAAGGCAGGGCCAGCGAACCACCACGGCCCGGCGGCGATGTCGGGGAGGCCGTCCTTGTTGAAGTCACCCACCCCGGCCCCTTCGGCGACAAACCGGCCGTCGAGCTTCTGGCCCGCATACGTGACCAGCGGCAGCGACGTGGCTGCGGCATCGGCCCCGGCCGCGGTCCGGAGCAGACCGTCTTGCGCTCCCCGCCGGCAGGAGAGCATCGCGAGGAGGAGGAGCGCGATCCCGGCGAGACGACGTGGTCCGAAAGCGCGTGGCATGGCTGGAGAGACCCCCGAAGACTGGGACTGGAAACGGTCGCCCGCCGGACGGGGCCGACGGGCGCGGCAAATCGCCCCGCAGCGTATCGCCTGCCGGGGGCTGCGGGCAACGGAACCTCGCCGTGGGGCGTCACCACACCCCCATCAGCCTCAAGCCCGCCGTCGCGGTGAACAGGAGGATGAAGGTGTCGAAGAGCCGCTGCGGAATCCGCTTCACGATCCACTTCCCGGCGAGCAGGCCGACGAGCACCATCGGGGCGAGGAGGAGATTGAGGCGGAGGGTTTCGGGGGTGATCAATCCCAGCTGCCAACTGAAGGGAAGCTTGAGGATGTTGAGGGCCAGGAACAGCCAGGCAGCCGTGGCGATGAGCACGTCCTTAGGGAGCGCGACGGCGAGGAGATAGAGCGCGACCACCGGGCCGGCGGCGTTGGCGAGCATCGTCGTCACCCCGGCGAAGCCCCCCAGCAGCCAGGCGAACCATGTCGCGTGCGGAAAGTGTCCGAACCAGGTCGGTCGCCACAGGCGCGCCACCTGGAGGACGGTGAGGCCGAGGATGATTCCCCCCACCACCGGCTTGAGCGCGCGTTCATCGAGCCGGTCGAGGAGGAGCCAGCCGAGGAGGATGCCGGTGATCGATGGCGGCAGCAGGCGGGCCACCATCCGCCACTGAACCCCCCTTCCGACGAACGTCACGGCGAGGATGTCGCCGAGGACGAGGAGGGGAAGAAGGACGCCGGTCGAGGCCCGGGCCCCGAACACCGAGGCGAAAATCACGATGTGGACCATCCCCAAGCCGGCCAGGCCGCTCTTCGACATCCCCACGCCACCGGCCGCGAAGGCCAAAAGCGCAAGCGCCGCGATAGAGAGCTCGGGGAGGGGGCTGGCGTCGGGCACGAACGGGAGCCGGGAAAGGGAAG
>CAJBCV010000298.1 GCA_903951635.1 uncultured Planctomycetaceae bacterium | reverse complement strand
GGGCTGTCCGGTCAGGGACCGTGCTGCGGGTTGTCCGAGGGCTGCTGGCGACCGCCTGCTTCACCGGATTCGCGTTGCCGTTGCAGGGCGGCGACGCGGGGACGGAGGAGCCGGTGGACACACTCGCCAGCCGACTCTTGCCGGGAGCGATTGGCGCCCAAGGACACCCGCAGGCCGGTCCCTTTCCGGAGGCCTCCCTCACGGCGGCACTCCAGCCGGTCTCGATCCAGGGGCCGAAGGGGATGACAGTCTCCGTCGAAACCTTCGACGGCTGGACGCCTCCCGCCGCCGCCCCGTTCCGGACGTCGCTCCTCGTGGGGAGCACCTACCGCGTGCGCCTCGGTGGGGTGCCGGGCTACGAGGGGCTCGAGGTCTATCCGACGATTCGCATTCTGGCCCGACTCGCCACGCCTCCGGGGATGGATCACCGCTTCCCGGTCGAACTGGTGATCGACGAGAACGACTTCATCCAGGCGCTCGACGGAGCCCACGTCGAACGGATCGTCTACATGGCCTGCGACCCGGATGTCGCCGACATCTCCGCGGCCAACTCCTTCGACGTCCGTCCGTGCGACGATCCCCGCGAGATCGCCGCCACGCTCGGGGCCCCGGTCGCCGAGATCGTCCTGGGCAATCGACTGCCCGCCCCGGGAGTGGTGCCATGAGGTCGTCCCAGCCCCTCGCCTACCGCCCCGGCCAGACCGTCCGTTGGTTGGCCGTCGCCGCCGGCGCCGTTCTCTTGGCGTCGTGTCGGTCGATGTCGCTCACGGCGCCGGTTGCCGCCGTCACGCCGCTCCCCGCCGTCATCGCCTCGGCAGCCGTCGCGCAATCTTCCGACACCGACGAATCGGCGGCCTCGCCGCAGGCCGACGATCGTGCCGTCGCCACGGACGCCGCCGAGCGTCCTCTTCCGCAGCCGCCGATTCAGGATGGCGCGGTCCAGCGCACCGGGCTCGAACTCCCCTCCCCTCCCCTGCCCCGTTTCGGCCAAGCCGGGGGCGCGACGCCGCTGCCTGCCGAGGCCACGGCGATCGGCGGCGGCGCTTGCCCGGGGCCCGAATGCCAACAGAACGCCGGCCAATCGCTTCGCGGGGGCGGATGTGGTTCGCCGCGCTGCCGTCTCCACGCCTGCCGAATCCTCGGGCCCCATGGCCAAGCGGGTTGCCAGGGAGGGGAATGCCAGGCTGGCTGCAGCGGTCCGATCGTTCCCACGATCGCGATCCCGGTGATCGGGCCGTGCCTGGTGTGTGACGGCGGCGATCATGGCAAGCCGGCCGTGCCCCGCGGCCGGAATCGCCTCGGCAATCTCACCTCCGGCGACACGGTCGCGCGCTACCGTGCCGATGGGCCGGGCCCCGCGCCGGAAGACGAATCCTGCCTCGAAGCGGAGAGCTGCGTCGTCGCTTCCAACTGCACCTGCGTCTACGCGCCGCGCTTCTCGTCGGTCCGTCGGGTGATCCGTCCGTTCGAGGACGCCGTCCCCACCGGCCCGCGGGGCGTGGCTCTCGACACCATCGCCGCCTCGGGCGCGGTGGGACAGTCGGTGCGTGACAAGACGCAGCAGACCCAGATCGTCGCCGCCAAACTCGCCCAGCCGGGCATCTCGATCGAAGATCGGATTCCTGTCCTGGCCGTCGACAAGGTGCTGCCGCCAGTCCTCAAGGAAGGGGTCGACGGTCCGGTCGCCGTCGCCCTCGATCTCCCTGCCGAGAGAATCCACAACGTCCAGGCGCCGCGGCTGGCGCGGAAGATCGACGTCCCGCTGGCGTGGATGTGCGTCTCCGGGGCCCAGGTGACGGTCAATGGCGAGGCCG
Organism: uncultured Planctomycetaceae bacterium; assembly: GCA_903951635.1. Classification (GTDB taxonomy): domain Bacteria; phylum Planctomycetota; class Planctomycetia; order Pirellulales; family UBA1268; genus QWOP01. The sequence goes on along the minus strand of CAJBCV010000298.1, from coordinate 3,142 downwards.
CCGATGTGCTCGCCGTCGATCATGGCGTGGCCACGCTCCGCCTGGAATCTCCCGGCCGCTGCGAATTGACCCTCTGCAAACGGGCCGGCAGCGACACCGCGCGCCCTGGCGAGGAACTCGACTTCACGATCTTCCTTCTCAACTCCGGCGACCGCCCCCTCACCGACATCACGCTCGTCGATGCCGTTCCCGGGCGCTTGGCCGTGATCGAGGGGAGCCCGGTGTCGAATCTCCCGGCAGAGATCTCCACCTCGAAGGGGGATGACGGCGCCACGCTCCTCTCCTGGACCTTCAAAGGCACGCTCCCCCCGGGTCAAGGCGGCTTCGTGCGGTTCCGCACGATCGTCCACTGATCGCCGGCCCGGGCGCCAGTCCCGCCCCCGCGCCCTCGGCCGTTTTCAGGCCACGGATTGCTTCGGTGGCACCCGATCGCAGCGGCCAAGATCCGAGGGTTCTTTTCCCTCCACGGCCACGGGAAAACCGTCTTGCCGACGATGGTTTCCACGACCCGGCCGCCTCACCGCCCGTCGCCTCTGGAAACCCGCCTGGCCGGGTCGGATTGCCCCGTGCTACCCGGCCCCGTTACGATCGACGGGTCGTCTCCACGGCTGATCAACACCTGCTCCCCTCGGGAGCGAATCCCCTCGAGGTCTTCATGTTTTTCCCGATGGCCCGTTCCCGTCGCGCCGGTCAGGCGCTCCTCTGCGCCGCGGGGATCATCCTGGCGACCGGAGGGAGCCTCTCGGCCCAGGTGGTGGTCGATGACGTCCTCGATCCGGCCGCAGCGAAGAAGGGGGAAGCCAACGGAATCCCCGAGATCGGGGAGATTCCCGACGGCACGCCCGAGGAATTGCTCGCCTTCATCGAGAAGCTCCACAAGACGAACTTCAAGCCGACCAGCCGCCAACAGGCCGAGGCATTCCTCGGCAAGGTGGCCAAGACGTCGGTCACCGTCGCCGACAAGATCCTCGAGCAGACGGGGCCGAAGGACGAGGCCCGGGGACAGGCTTCGCGGATGAAGCTCCAGAGCCTGACGCTCCTCGCCCGACTCGGCGATCGCGAGGCCGAGGGGACGCTCGGTGAGTTCGCCGCGACGCTTCTCGGTGGTGAGGATCAGGAGCTTGCCGCCGAGGCCGCTCAGATCGTGCTGGTCAGCGATGCCCAGAAGATTCTGAAAACCCAGGATCTCACCGGCGCCGAGGACCTCGTCACCCGTGTCGGCGCGCTGCTCGAGAAGGATCCGGATGACGGGGCGATCGCCCAGTTCGCGATGCAGTTCGCCGGCGCCCTGGAGCACATGCCGGGGGGGAGCGAAGCGGCCGGCAAGGCCTACGCCACGTTCGGCGCGTCGTTCGTGAAGAGCGGTAACCCGCAGATCAAGGCGATGGGGGAAGGCATGGCCGGCATGATTCGCCGCCTCGCTCTGGTGGGCAACGAGATGGAGATCAGCGGCACGAACCTCGACGGCAGTCCCTTCGATCAAAAGACGCTCGCCGGCAAGGTCGTGCTCGTCGACTTCTGGGCCACCTGGTGCGGGCCGTGCATCGCCGAGATGCCCAACGTCCTGGCCGCCTACGAGAAGTATCACGACAAGGGATTCGAGGTCGTCGGCATCAGCCTCGACACCGACCGCGACGCCCTCGAGGCGTTCCTCAAGGAGCGCGAGATCCCCTGGACGATCCTCTTTGAAACGCCCGAGGGCCAGGGCTGGCAGCACCCGCTTGCCGCCTACTACGGCATCACCGGCATTCCCACCGTGATCCTCGTCGGCCGCGACGGCAAGGTGGTGTCGATGGATGTCCGTGGCGAAAAGCTCGGAGAGGAACTCGCCAAGCTCTTCAAGGACGCCAAGTGACCACCCCGGTATCCGTGCGGCGGACGATCATCTCGCGGCGAGCCAGCGCCTTCGATTCCTCGGGGATTCGCAAGGCGTTTGACCTCGCCGCGCGGCTCGACGACCCGATCAATCTGGCGATCGGCCAGCCTGATTTCGCCATGCCGGAGGCGGCGTGCGAGGCCGCCAAGGCGGCCATCGACGCCGGCAAGAGCGGCTACACGCAGACGCAAGGAATCCCGCAGCTCCGCGAACGGCTCGAGGGAGCCGTTCGCGGTGAGCTGGGGCAGCCGGGGCGGAAGCTCTGTGTGACGAGTGGATCGAGCGGCGCCTTGGTGCTCGTGCTCATGGCGCTGATCGATCCAGGCGACGAGGTGATCCTCTTCGAGCCGGCCTTCGTGATGTATCGGCCGCTCGTCGAATTTCTCGGCGGCACCTGCGTGATCGTCGACACCTCGCCGTCGTTCTCGATCGATGTCCAGCGGGTGGCGGCGGCGATCACGCCGCGGACGAAGGCGATCCTTCTCAACACGCCGTCGAATCCGACCGGCTTCGTCGCCCCGCTCGAGACGGTCCGCGAGCTGGCCCGGCTTGCCGAGCAGACCGGCGTGACGCTCATCAGCGACGAGCTCTACCGCTCCTACTGCTACGACGAGCCGTTCCATTCGCCGGCCGCGCACAGCGATCGGGTCGTCGTCATTGACGGCTTTTCGAAGTCGCACGCGATGACCGGATGGCGCGTGGGCTGGGTCCACGGGCCTGCCGAGATCATCGATGCCTGCACGATGCTGCAGCAGTACACGTTCGTCTGTGCCCCGCAGGTCGGGCAGTGGGGAGCGATCGCCGCGATCGACGCTCCGATGGATGTCCCGCTCGCCGAATGCAAGCGGAAGCGCGACAAGCTCATGGCGGGGATCGCCGACCACTACTCTTTCGTGAAGCCCGGCGGGGCCTTCTACCTCTACCCTGAGGCGCCCGGCGGCTCGGGGAAGCGGTTTGCCGAGATCGCCGCGGAGCAGGAAAAGCTGATCGTGGTGCCCGGGAGCGTCTTCGGCGCCGCCGACACCCACTTCCGCATCGCCTACACCGTCACCGATCGGACGCTCGACCGCGGCATCGCGGCGCTCATCCGGCTTGCCGGCACTGCGCAGGCCTGACCGGGGCTGACCTGCCCCTGAGCCTTGGCTTGAGCGTGGCTTCGGGGTCGCCCGTGCCCCGTCGCCGGACGTTCGCTACGGGCATCCATGCCCTCCGCTCTCTCCGCGCCGCTTGCGCTTTCGCCCTCCGGGCTGCGCTGACCGGCGAGGC
>CAJBCV010000297.1 GCA_903951635.1 uncultured Planctomycetaceae bacterium | reverse complement strand
GGACGTCGCCGGCTCACAGCCCGGAGGGAGGAGCCCCGAGGCTCGGAATCCCCTGCGTGGGCGCGTTGAAGCGCGGCGGCTCGAGCGCGGAGCCAGGGAACTGGAGCGGGCCGGCGGCGGGGGGCGGAAGCTGCCCTGCGGCCGGCGGGGGGAAGGCCGGCTGTTGCGGTGGGATCGGGAGGGGAGCGGCGACCGCCGGGAGCGGAGCGGCAGGCACTGGCGGCAGGCTGCCGGCGGCGAGGCGGGCGGTCTGGGCGCGGGCGACAACGAGCTCCGCCGGCTGCGATTCGGCCGGGGCCATCGCCAGATCGACGACGCGCTCGTCGCGGATCTCCCACGGCCAGAGATTCTCGCTCACGAAGTCGAGGGGAAAGACTTCGTACCAGGGGACGGGGAGGGGCTGGCGCACCGTCAGCGTCTCGAAGCCGTCCTTGACCAGACGGATCTTCCGCGTGCCGTAGTAGACGAAGTCGGTCGAGACGGGTGTCGTCCCGATCTGATAGTCGTCGACGTAGACGAGGGCCCCGGGAGGATTGGAGCGGATCGTCATTCGCCGCTGCACGCAGCCGCTTCCAGCCACGACGAGCAGGGCCACCAAGGCAATGGCTCGCCACGCGATTCGGCCACGGCGGTGGGGGCGGAGGAACGACATGTCGGCGACGATAGGGATCGAGGGCGGCCGCCGCCAGACCGGCCGGCCAGGGCCCGCCTCACCCCACAACCCCTTTTCCCGGGCCGGTTTGCGGTCGCCGACGGCGGTGCGGGGAGCTAGAATCCGGCGGTTTGCGGCCGCCCGGCCGCTGCCCCCCTTCCCCTTCTTGTCAGGCTGTTCACGCGTGGGATCCGGCACCACCCTCGTGTACTGCGACCAGAGCGACATCGGTCGCCGCCGCGCCAACAACCAGGATTCCCTGGCGGTCGTCCCCCCGGTGAGCCCGCAGCAGTATCAGTCGCGCGGCTGGCTGCTCCTGGTCGCCGACGGGATGGGGGCCCATGTCGCCGGGGAACGGGCAAGCAAAATCGCCGCCGAACAGGTGCCGCTGATCTACGAGAAGAACGCTCAACGATCGCCTCCACTGGCGCTCCTTCGCGGCCTCGAACAGGCCAACTCCGAGATCAACCTCCGCGGCCGCCGGCAGCCGGAGTATCTCGGTATGGGGACGACCTGCACGACGCTCGTCCTTGTGCCGCGCGGCGTGCTCGTCGGCCACGTCGGCGACAGCCGTGCCTACCGGCTCCGCGGCACGACCCTCGATCAGCTCACCCGCGACCACTCCGCCGTATGGGAACTCGAAAGCCAGGGGGGGCTGACCCGCGAACAGGCCGAACGGACGGTGGGGAAGAACGTCATCACCCGCTCGATGGGCCCGCATACCCGCGTCGAGGTCGACATCGAAGGGCCCCACCCGGTCGAGCAAGGGGATGTCTTCCTCCTCTGCAGCGACGGCCTGTCGGGGCAGGTGGCCGATGAGGAGATCGGGCTGTTCATGAAGGAACTCCCGCCCCGCGATGCCTGTGCGGCGCTCGTCGGCCTGACGCTTGTCCGCGGCGCTCCCGACAACGTCACGGTGATCGTCGCGAAGGCCGGGGCCGAGGAGGTGTCGGCGAATGTCCCCGGCGCCCCCGCCTGGGCCCTCGACGAGGATTACCAGCCCCAGGGCCAGAAACAGCAGCTCCCCTGGAAACAGTTGGCCGTCGCGGCTGCGAGTCTTCTCGTCGCCCTCCTCCTTAGCCCGTGGGGGGATTTCGCCCGTTCGCTTGGCGACCTGCCGCGGACGATCTGCAGCGTCGCCAGTGCCGCGGCGTTGCTTGTGATGGTGGCGATGGTGGTGATGGCCTTCGTCGGCTTCGCCCTTCCCGCCGGGGATGGCCGCTCGCTCGCCTCCGGCCGCCGGCTCGGTCAGGGCCCCTATCGCACCTACAACTGCGCGCCCCGCGCGGCGCTCGTGGAGGGGATCGTGGCAAGCGCCGAATCGGCCGCCGACGGTCTCGCCCCGCCGGAATGCGATCGGATGCTGGCCGCCGCCACCCGGGCGCGGAAGTTCATCGCGGCCGGAAGCTTTCACGAGGCGACCGTGGCCGCCGCGGAGGCGATCGCCGTCTACAGCCGCTCGGTCGAGGAAGCCCGCTCCGGCGACACCCTCCGCGCCCCGCCCCCGTCGCCCTCCGGCGGCCACCACGACCAGCGAGGGTGACTGGCGCCATGAAGATCGTCTCCCGCTACGTGCTCTCTGAATTGCTCCAGGTGTTCCTCGTGGCGCTCTCGGCGCTGACGCTGTTCATGCTCGTCGTCGGGCTCGTGAAGGAAGCCCAGCAGCAGGGGCTGGGGATGATGCAGATCGCGGCCCTCGTTCCCTACGTCCTCCCCGAGGCGATGCGGTTCGCCGTCCCCGGCACGATGCTCTTCGCCGTGGCGAGCGTGTTCGGGCGGATGTCGGCGACCAACGAGATCACGGCGCTCAAGGCCGCCGGGATCTCGCCGATGGCGGCGATGTGGCCCGCGGTCGGCCTGGCGGTGGCCGTGAGCTTCGTGTCGGTGTGGCTCAACGACGTCGCCGTGTCGTGGGGGCGCGACGGGATCCGCCGCGTCATTGTCTCGAGCGTCGAGGAGATCATCTACGGGAGGCTCCGCCAGCACCGCTCCTACAGCGCCCCGCAGATCTCCATCAACGTCAAGAACGTCGAGGGGAAGGATCTCATCCGCCCCACGCTCTCCTACCAGCCGCAGACCGGCGACCCGGTGACTGTCTCCGCCGAGAAGGCGACGATGCACGCCGATGCCGCCAAGGGAGTGCTCACGATCACCTGCCGCAACGGCACGCTCAGCGTCGGCGACGTCAAGGCGGTGTTCCCCGACGAGCTCACGCGCGAGATCCCTCTCGACACCGTCAGCCGCAAGGGGGCGACCTCGACGAGCCCCTCCGAGATCGCCATGGCCGATTTTCCCCGGGCTCGCGCCGAGCAGGTGCGCCGCATCGAGAGCTTCGAGGAGACCGCCGCCGCGAAGAAGGCGATCGCGATCCTCTCCGGAAGGCTCGACATGACGATGCCGATCCACACCGAGAGCGAAGAGCATGCCGTGAAGGTGGAGACGGCCCGGCTCCATCGGATCATCATGGAGCCGTGGCGGCGGTGGGCCAACGGCTTCAGCTGCCTGTGCTTCGTCCTCGTCGGCGCGCCGATGGCGATCCGGATGCGCAACGCCGACTTCCTCACGAGCTTCTTCCTCTGTTTCCTCCCGATCCTTCTCGTCTACTACCCCGTCTTCATGTTCGGCGTGTCGCAGGCGAAATCGGGGGCCGTTCCCCCACTGGCGGTGTGGACGGGGAACGTGCTGGTCACGCTCTGGGGCCTGTGGCTGATGCGGAGCGTGATCCGGACATGAGCCCCCGGGTGATTCCGGGCCGATCGCCGGCCGATCCCGACCAGGATCCCGCGGCGATCCCGCTCGTGGGATGATCGCCCCCGAGCCCTCGCCCCGCTCCACCCGACGTTCCCGCGCCGGTGGGCTTCTGTCACAATTTTCTTCACGCCCTGCCTTCGCCGTCGTCCGGAGTCCCGCCATGCCACGTCCGATCACGCTGTTCACCGGCCAGTGGGCCGATCTGGCCCTCGACGATCTCGCCCGCAAAGCCCGCGAGTTCGGCTACCAGGGACTCGAGCTGGCCTGCTGGGGCGACCACTTCGACCCCACGCGGGCACTCGAGGAGGCTTCGTACTGCACCCAGAAGCGCGATCAGCTCGAGCGCCACGAGCTCTCCGTCCACGCCATCTCCTCCCACCTCGTCGGCCAGGCGGTCTGCGACCGAATCGACGAGCGTCATCAGGCGATCCTGCCGGCGCACGTGTGGGGAGACGGCAACCCCGACGGCGTGAACCGCCGCGCGGCCGAGGAGATGAAGCGGACGGCGCGGGCCGCCAAGAAGCTCGGCGTCAGTGTCGTCAACGGCTTCACCGGATCGTCGATCTGGCATCTTCTCTACGGCTTCCCGCCGGTGCCGATGGCGATGGTCGACGCCGGATTCGCCCAGTTCGCCGAACGCTGGCACCCAATCCTCGACGTGTTTGCCGAATGCGGCGTCCGCTTCGCGCTCGAGGTCCACCCCTCGGAGATCGCCTACGATCTGGTCACCGCCGAACGGGCCCTCCAGGCCCTCGGCCGACGCGAGGAGTTCGGGTTCAACTTCGATCCCAGCCATCTCCACTGGCAGGGGGTCGATCCGGTCGAGTTTCTCCGCGCCTTCCCCGACCGCATCTATCACGTCCATGTCAAGGACGCGATCACCACGCTCAACGGCCGCTCCGGCATCCTCGCAAGCCACCTCGGCTTCGGCGATCCGCGCCGCGGCTGGGACTTCCGTTCACCGGGCCGCGGGGGGATCGACTTCGAG
>CAJBCV010000296.1 GCA_903951635.1 uncultured Planctomycetaceae bacterium | reverse complement strand
CCAGGCCGGGGGCTACGAACTCTGGGCCCCCGCCAACGGCGATTTGCCGGCCGTGGCCTACGACATCGGGTCCGACGCCTTCCAGATCTCTGGCGCGGCGAAGCTCGAGGTGACGGTGGCCGATAAGTCGGTCTATCTTCCGGTCACGCTCGGCGCCCGGGGGCTCGTGATCAACGGCGGGCAGTTGACCCGCGCCGACATCACGTTCAACGGCACCGACATGGCCAATGGCTTGGCGATTGCCGGAGCGCATGTCTCGCTCAACAACCTCCGTGTCGACCAGGACGTCGTGCCGACCGCTCCAGTTCTCACGGTGACCGGCTCGACGATCGTCAGCAGCATTACGGGGCTCACCGGCACCGTGACGGCGACCCTCGGATCGACTGCCTCCGCGTCCGCGGCTGCAACCACGGGGCTGGTGATCACGGCAGGCGAGGTCACGGGGCTGGACATGGCCGTCACCTCGTCGTCGCTGCAATTGGCCGGGATGACGATCGATCGCACGCTCCTCACCCTGGCCGCCGCGGCCGACGAAAAGAGCCTGAAGATCACAGGCACCGGAACGATGAAGGGGGTCACGGGCCTGCCGTCAGCGGTCAAAGTCTCCCTCGGGACCAAGTCCGCTTCGTCGACCGGCTCGACTCCAGCCACGAAGGCCACCGAAGGACTGTCGATCTCCGGTGGAACGGTCGCTGAGCTCGACATGGCCGTGATGGAAAACACGCTCGCCATCGATGGGACGACGTTCAGCAACCGCGGGCTCACAATCGCTCAGGACGGGGCCGTCTACCGGATGACCGGCAACGCGGCCCTGACCCCCACCTCCGAGAGCCAGATCGTCGTCAAGCTCAAGTCGTCTGATGGCCTCGTGTTCTCCGGTACGGGGGCCACGTCGACCATTTCGGCCTTCAAGATGATCGTTCCCGAGGCGTTCTCGATCGGCGGGCTCACGATCACGCCGACGGTGACGGATTCGATCGACGGACTGTCGTTCGTGGAGACGATCTCTTCGAAGACGCTCGTACTCTCCGGCAAGGCTGACGTATCGGCGACGAAGTTCTCCGGCACGGTCAATCTCGGGGGCAACGGCACGGCCGGCGTCACCGTGCTCAACGATGCGGTGACGGGCATCGGCATGACCGTGATCTCTTCGTTCACCGCGGCGAGCCACTCCTTCGTATCCACGGCGCTCTCGCTCACCCGTCGCAGCGGCTCCGGAAGCGCGTCGACGTTCGATATGGTCGGCACTTCGATGCTGAGCGCGAACGCACGCAACTGGTCGACGACTTTCTCTGCCACCGCTGCCGACAAGCGACTGGTGATCAGCGGTGGATCGGTGACCACGCTGGGGATGACGGTCGTTCCCAACACCGTGTTCATCGGCTCGCTGTCGTTCCGGGGAACGGCGGAAACCTTCACCTACAACGTCACCCCCAGCAACGGCGTCGGGAAGTTGACCGGGAACGCGAAACTCTCGCTCAATGGAGTCTCCCTCGCCGTCGATCTCGGCGCTTCCGACGCCGATGGCTGGACCTACACCGCCGGCACCCCCACTTCGACGATGATGCGAAGCACCACCTCCTTCAAGCTCGGCGGCGTGAACTTTGATTCGACCGACCTCACGATCGAGAGGCACTCCACCGAGACAGGGTACTCAAGGTACTGGGAGGTGAAGGGCAAGGCGAAGTTTGGCCTCGGCAGTGGCATCTTCGAGGACGCGATCGACGTCACCATCGGCACCGACAAGTCGGGCAGCGGCTGGATTGCCTCCGAGACCGAACTCTCGCAGATGCAGTTCCGCGTCGACACGGGATTCAGGATCGCCGGTGCCGGCTTCACGACCGATAGCACAAGCGGCCTGACGGTGAAATATTCGGAGTCCAAGGCGAAGCAGACGTACGAAATGACCGGCGGTGCGACGGCACACCTCGGAGCGTCGACGTTCAAGGTTTTGTTCGCCACCGATCGAGTCGAGGGGAAGATTCCGAAGTGGCAGATCGACACGACCACCAACACGGTCTCCCAGAGCAACGCGGTGCCTGAGGCACAGCGACTTCCCGGCCTGATGATCGTAAACGGGGCCCTCAGGCGGCTCGACGTCATGGCCAGCGCCGAGTGGTCACTCGCCGGCGTGAGCATTTACGCCCGCGACCTTCACTTCACCTACGACTCCGCGCTGAAGCGGATGACGTTCTCCGGCGTCGCCGCAGCCCTCATCGACGGGTTTGACGTCAGCCCGCTCATCGTGTCGTACATGAGCGGCGGAACGGCCGCGTCGATGACGAAGGGATTGATGATCGAGTTCGGCGACAACGGAAGCCCCGGCATCGAGATGGTGGGGAACGATCTGCGGACGCTTGACGTCGCCGTCTCCGGCACCTTTTTCACTGGCGGAATCTTTATCAATGCCGAGAAGCTCCGCTTCAAGTGGACGAAGGTTGAGAACGCTGCTCCCGCCAGAGGTTTCACCGAAACGTTCTCGATGAGTGGCTCGGCCAACGTTCGCCTCGTGACGATCGACGGGGCGGCCCTCGTCGGCCTCGCCACCGATGGACAGGCCAAGGGGCTCGGCGTCGCATTCGGCTACACCGACGACAAGACCAAGACCACGTACCCGGGGCTCGTGGTCACCAACGGCAAGCTCGACAAGCTCGACATG
>CAJBCV010000295.1 GCA_903951635.1 uncultured Planctomycetaceae bacterium | reverse complement strand
GCCGCCACCGATCCGGCCGCCACCGATCCCGCCGGCGCCGTTCTCCCGGCCACCTTCGCCGCGACGCCCGGCGATGCGGGGGAGGTGCTGCAGGCCGCCGCCGCGCTTCCACCCCTTCCCGGCGAAGGGCTCCCCCCCGCCACGCCCCAAGCGGCGCTCGCCGCTGGCCCCCAGGCGGCGCCGAGTGCCCCCCTCGCCTGGTCGTCACCGGGGGGCGGGCCGTCCCCGCCGCCATCCCCGCCCACGCCGTCGCCGGCCGCACCGGCCGGCCGGCTCGACCCGGTGTCAGGGCTCAATCGCGGGGTGCTCGAAGTCGCCGGGCAGCCGTTCTTTCCCCGTGCCCTCGACCACAACGGCGAGCCTTTTGCGGTCATCGCGGCGCTCGGGTTCAACGCCGTCCGCCTCGCGGCCCCGGCGTCGAGCGATCAGATCGACGAAGCCCGGCGCACCGGCCTGTGGATCATCTGCCCGCCCCCCCATCTCCCCGACGTCGACGTGCGGCGCCCGGAAAGCTTGCCGATGTTCTCCGCCAACTGGGACCGGGTCCTCGTGTGGGACATGGGAAGCGGCCTGTCGGAGGCCGACGTCGAAACCCTCGCCGAGCATGCCAGACGGGTGCGCACCTGCGACCAGCATGCCGGCCGGCCGCTCATCGCCACGCCCGACTCCGGCCTCCGCAGCCTGTCGCGGCACGTCGACATGCTCGTCGCGCGCCGCACCGTGCTGGGGACGAGCGTCGAACTCGGCGACTACTTCACCTGGCTCCGCGAACGCCCCCGGCTCGCCCGCCCCGGCACCCCGTTCCTCGCCACCCTCTCCACCGAGCTCGACCCGCGCACCGCCCGGCAGGCGGCCCAGTTGGCCGGGATCGGCGGCCGTGGGCTGGCGGTCGATCCGGAGAGCCTCACGCTTGCGAGCCTGGCGACGGTGGCCGCCGGCGCCCGGGGCATCCTCTTCACCTCGACGCGGCGGATCGATGGCGACGACCACGAGTCGCGGATCCGGGCTGCGGCCGTCCGCTCGATGAACCTCCGCCTCCGCGTTCTCGAGCCGTGGGGGGCGGCGGGGAGGTTTTCCACGACCGCCACGGCGAGCGATCCCGAGGTCCGCGGCGTGGTCCTCGAAGCCGCCCGAGCGCGGATGGTGCTGGCGTGGCGAAACGTCCAGGGGGGGCAGATCGTCGCCAGCCATTACCACGGCGACATGCCGGCCGAGACGGCCCCCGTGACGCTCCTCATGAACGGCATCCCCGAAGCCCATCAAGCCTGGGAGGTGACGCCGGGGGGCCTCCGCCCGCTGCGGCACCGGCGCGTGACCGGCGGCGTGTCGGTCGTCCTCGATCCGTTCCGGTCGTCGGCGCTCGTCCTCGTCACCGGCGATCCGGCCGTCGCCGCCCATGTCCAGGAGCGCCTCCGCGAGCAGGCGGCCGCCACCCTCGCCGCCTCGCGCGAACGCTCGGCTCTGCTCCTCGCCGATGCCGTCGAACTCCTCGCCCGTATTCCCCCCCTGGCGCTCGGCCGGCTCCCCGGGCCGGCCATGGTCGCCGCGGCGCAGCAGGACAGCCTCGCGGCCGACAGCCTGGCGAGCTCCGACCCCGCGACCGCGATCGCCCGCTACGAACGGGCGGCGGCGATCGCCGGCCAAGTGGAGCGACTCGTCTGGGAGAAGGGCGTGGTGGCCACCGGCTCGATGGTCGCCGGGCCACTCTCCACCTCCGATGCCACGCTCGTCGAACACTGGCGGTTCGTCGAGGCCCTCTCCTCCACCTCGCCGCGCGAGGAACTCCTCGTCGGCGGCGGCATGGAGCGGATCGAGGAGCTCTCCGGCTCCGGGTGGCGGCATTTCGCCCTCAAGCAGGCCGTTCTCCGCACCGGCGTCGAGATCTCCCGGTCGCAGCCCTCCTCCGGCCGCGGCTGTCTGGTGATGCGGGCCGAGGCGGTCGACCCGGCAGCGGCGCCGGCGGTCGTGGAGACTCCCCCGGTGTGGATCACGACGCCGCCGATCTCGGCGCCGAGCGGCAAGCTCCTCCAGATCGAGGCCCGCGTCTGGGTGCCCAAGCCGGTGAAGGCGAGCGTCGACGGCCTGCTCGTCTTCGATTCCCTCGGCGGGCCGGCGCTCGCAGAACGGGTGGGGCCGTCGGCGCAGTGGCGGCGGCTGGTGCTCTACCGGATCGTGCCGACCGATCTCGACGGGGAACCGTTTACGGTCACCTTCGCCCTCACCGGTCTCGGCGAGGCGCGGATCGACGATGTGAGTGTCCGCGTCCTCGACCGCGGCGCGGGGGTGCCGGCGATGATCGTTTCCAACGGCGCGGGGCGGGAGGCGGGGGGGCGGAGCTTTCCCACCCCCGGCGAAGTCCTCGCGGCACCGAACCTTCCCGCCACCGAAACCGCAGCGCCCCCCGCGGCGGCGGTCACGGCCGCGCCTCCGGCCGGCAGCGCGCCGGTGGCCTGGCCGGGGATGAATCTCGAATGGCCCAAGCTCCCCTTCAGCGGCGCGACGACCGCTCCCCCGCCCGGCCCCGGTGGCGGGCGGATCGATCCGTTCAAGCGTGCGGGGGTGGCGGCGACGGTTCCTCAAGCGGCACAGCCGGTGCCGGGCCTCGGGCCGGCGATGCCGGCGAATCCTGCCGGCCAGGCTCCTCCGGCGACCGAGGCGAATCCTGAGGAGACGGAGGCGTTTCCTCGGGCACCCTCGCCCCCGTTTCCGCCGCAGGAGACTCCGCTGCCCGGCGACGCCCGGCCGACTTCGCCGCCGTGAACGCGGCCCGACGCGGCGAGGGCTCCGCGGCCCCGCCGTCGCGGAGCCGTCGTGCCTCGGCGTCGAGTTCGGTGAGCTGTTGGGCAACGAGGGCGACGAGCGTCGAGACGTCCATCGCCGCCACGTCGGCGGCCGGGATGATCGGGCCGAACTCGAGGCGGATCCGTCCTGGCAGAGGGAACCCTCGCGTCCGCGGCCAGCATTCCCAGGCCCCGACGATCGCCACCGGAAGGATCGGCACGCCGGCTCGTTTTGCCACCAGCGCGAAGCCGCTTTGCACCTCGCCGAGCCGGCCGTCGCGGGTTCGCGTCCCCTCCGGGAAGATCGTCACGGCGCCGCCCCCACGGAGCTTGCGGATGATCGTCTTCATCGCCGCCACCGACGAGGCCTCTCGGTCGATCGGGACCGCATCGAGGGCCGAGATGATCGCGCCGAACGGACCCCAGCGGAAAAGCGAACTCCGTGCCAGGCTCGACAGCCGCCGCTCGCAAACGAGGCCGAGGAGCAGCGGGTCGAGATTGCTCTGGTGGGAGGAGAGGACGAGCAGGCCCCCCTCGCGCGGCAACGGCTCGGCGAACCGATAGCGGATGCCGAACAGCGCCACGCCGAGATTGCGACAGAGCACCCACAGGGTGTCGTAGAACATCCTCCCGACGAGCGTGTGCGTCGGGGCGATGTCGGAGGGCTCGGGCTCGGCCGCGCGGGTCATGATCGCGGCGACCCGGCCGGACGGCGGGCATCGACCCACGCCAGGAGCACGGCGAGCACCGCCTCCCGGTCCATGCCGTCGGTGTCGAGGAGCTCCGCCCCTTCGGCCTGGCGCATCGCCCCCACCTCGCGGTGCGTGTCGCCGTGATCGCGATCCTCCTGGGAGGCGAGGATCGACTCGAGGGTCACGCTCCGCCCCTTCGCCAGTTCCTCGGCGAGGCGGCGGCGGGCCCGCTCCTCGGGCGACGCGGTGAGGAACACCTTCAGTTCGGCCTGCGGAAAGACCTCCGAACCCTGATCCCGCCCTTCGGTGACGACGTCGCGGCCGGCAGCCATCCGCCGCTGGATCTGCTTCATGGCGCCACGCACCAGCGGCGCGTTGGCGACGGGGCGCGTCGCAGCGGTGTTGGTCTCCGTGCGAATCTCGAGCGTGACTTCCTCGCCGTCGACGAACACCTTCCCGTACTCGAAGTGGATGTCGATCGCTTCGGCGAGCGCGGCCAGTCGGGCTTCGTCGTCGAGCGGGATGTCGCGGCGGGTGGCGATCAGCGCCACGGCACGGTACATGGCGCCGGTGTCCATGTAGCACCAGCCGAGTCGGCGGGCGAGTTCGCGGGCGGTCGAGCTTTTGCCGGCGCCGGCCGGTCCGTCGAGGGTCACGATCATGGGCTTGCTCTCTCCTCTGTCGGCCATTCTCCCGCGCCATCCCGGCCGGGGAAGAGGAGGTCGATCTGGAGCCATTCCCAGCGCCGCAGGTAGGTGGTCGTCGACCGTCCTGCGACGGTGACCGCTTTGGAGCCACTTGGCCGGCCGAGGGCGTCGGCCACCCGCGCGGCGGCGACGTCGAAGCCCCAATCGACCGTCACGTCCCCTCCCTTCCCCTGCGACTCGACCAGTCCGACGCGGACACCGATCGGCCGGCCCCCTGCCATCACCGGGCCCTGCCAGGTGATGCGGACATGGTCGGCGGTGGTGGCGGGATGGCCAGAGGGAGGGAGCGCGGGGCTTCCGCCGGCGATCAGGTCGAGGGCGGCCTGCCACGGCCGGGCGAGGCCGAGGCCGACGGCGAGCGTGAACTTGCCCGTGACGCCGTCGCCGGCGAGGAGCAAGGCATCGAGGATGTGGGGGCTCGCGCGGAGATGCCAGGGGAGGCCACCGGTGAGGATGTTGACGTCGGCGACCCCACCGCCGTGGACAGGGCGAAGGGCGAGGAAGTGGGGCGCCGTGATCAGGGTCCGCTCCGAGACGATGGCTTGACCGTGGAGGCTGCGAACGACGTCGAGGTCGTCGTTCTCGTTCCAGGCAAACCGGCACGCGGCATACCGCTCGAGGGCTGCGGCCGCGCCGCCGGGGGCGGGGGCGGGGGCGACGAGGGCCACCTCGATGTCGAGGCGCGCAAGGGGGAGGCCGTCGAGGAGTTCGACGCGCTGGGAGAAGGTGAAGAGCTTCCGCCCCTTGGCGTCGCTGCAATGGCCACGGCTGAGAATCGTCCGCTCATCCGTCCGCGTCACGCTCTCGGCGGTCGCGGTTGCATACTCGGCCCGCTCCTGAGGATCTTCCCACGGCGAGCCGACCGCTGGCGCAGGGCGGGTGGTGCGCATGGCGAGATGCTGCGAGAGCCGATTGCCGCGATCCTCGGGGCGTCTGACCGACAACAGCCCGCCGGTCTGCGGGTGGACGCGGACGCGGATCTGGTCGTGCTCGAGAACGAGGCGGTCATCTCCTCCGCCGCCGAACAGGCCGCGGGCGAGGCCGCCGAGCAGTCCGCCGGAGGGTTTTTTCCTCGCCGCCGCGACGGGCGTGGGGGACGCTTGGGGGGCGACATCGGGAGCGCCAGCCTCGCGGATCACCCGTTTGCCGCCGGGCCCGGGCCCCGCCGTCGCGGTCACCGGTAAGCCGGCGAGCACTTTCCGCCCGGCGACGAGCCGCTGGGCTTCGCTGCGGACCGCGGCGACGCGCGGAGCGATCGGATCGGCGGTGGAACTCGAGTCGGTCGTCCCAGCAGCGTCGGCCGGTGGCCGGGAGACGGGGTAGCTGTCAGGCTCCCAGGAGACGAGCTTGCCGGAGCCGGGGGTGCGGCGGAAGTGCTCGTCGGGGGTGACGAACGTTCCCAGGGCGGTCGTCCAGGCTCCGACTCGGCGGAGGTCGTCAAACCACGGGCTCGCCATCCCGGCATAGTGGGCGAAGGGGATGACCGCGGTGTGTTCGTTGTCGAGGGCGTCGCCGATCCGGTCGGCAAGATTGAGCACCGTCGATGACCGGCGGGCATCGAGGGGGGGACGGGCGATCCCCTCCAGGGATCCGCTGCCGGTCCCTTCCCAGCGGATCCGACCGAGCCCCGGATCGGGGAGCGGCGTCCCGTCGAAGAGGTTCCAGATCACGCCGGCATAGTCGAAGTGGGTGAGGATCTGAGGGAGGATCGCCGACCAGCCACCGCCGAACTGCGCGAATGTCGCCGGCACGCGCCCGACCGCCTGCCGCCAGGCCCGATGGCCCTGGAGAAATGACTCGCGGATCGTCTCGGGGAACAGGCCGTCGAGCGGTTCCTCCTCATACCGGCCGCCGGCCGGAGCGATCCGCCCCACGTCGCACGCCTGCCGCAGCCGGGCGGTCAAGGCGGGGTCGGTGCGGGCCAATTTCTCGATCAGCTGGCCGGTGGCGACGAGGGCCAGTGGCACCGGGGCGTCGAGTTCGGTGGCCAGCCGGGGGCCGAGGGTCGTGTCGGCGAGGAGGACCAGATCGATCAGCCAGACGTCGACGGGGTAGTAGCGGGCCCGGGCCGCCTCGAGGTGCCCGTAGCACTCGGCCAAGGCCTCGGCCGCCGCCGTCGCGTCCCCGGCTTCCAAGGCGCGGGCACCGGCGACGAGACGCTCCTCGAAGCCTGTGGCCGGCTCGTCACTCGGCCCCCCGGTGAAGGCCGCGGTGGAGCCGAGCCCGGTCGACGATCGCATCCGCCGGGCAAGCAATTCCGAGAGCAGCCAGGCCAAGCCGAAGGCGTGAAAGTCGTCTACCCCGGCCTGCCGGGGCGGCTGTGGCTGGGTCGGGTCGGCCGGTGCTGTCGGTGCCGACGGCGGAGGGGCAACGGCGGGCTCGGGATCAGCGGCGAGGCCGAGGGCCGCAAGCGCCTGCCGAACCGTCGTCGGCCGGTCTCCGGCTCGCCGCACCCACCGGCTCCCGGGGGTCGACGCCGGGTCGAGCCGCCCGACGAGCCGATCGTCGCAGGAGGCTGTAACGATCCCCAGCACCTCCGCGTCATTCCCAGGGGGCACCTCGACACTCGCCCAAGCGGGCATCCGCCCGGCGGCGGCGATCAAACGGGGATGCCACGCCGCGGTCCATGCCGCCAGCAGTTCGTCGGCCTCGGAGTCTCCCAGCCACGTGGGAAAATCGTCGAGGGAGTGGCAGGGAAAGAAAACGATGGTCCTGCGCGGTGTCATGGGGGCAAAGTGTACTGCCGACCGCCACCTTTTTCAGGGGTGGCAACCGAGGAATCAACCCGACGTCGTGCTCCGCCCCGAACCAATCGTGACCGGTTTGACACCCCGCAGAGATCGTTCGTAAAGTGAGGCTGGCGGAGCGCTTGCCGCGAATCCGCCCCTCTTCTCCCCCTCCTCTCGTTGGAACAGGCCATGGCCCGCAGTCCGTACGTCTGGGGCATTGACATCGGCAAATGCGCCCTCAAGGCGATTCGTTGCCGGGATTCAGCCGAGCCGGGCAAGATCACCGCCGAGGCGTTCGACTACGTCGAATACCCGATGATCCTCTCCCAGCCGGAAGCCGATCCGGTGGAGCTCGTCCGCGCCGCGCTCCAGGAGTTCGTCGGCCGCAACAAGCTTCAGGGGGACCGCGTCGCGGTGTCGGTGCCGGGGCAGTCGGGCCTGTCGAAGTTCATCAAGCTGCCGCCGATCGAGGCGAAGAAGATTCCCGACATCGTCCGTTACGAGGCCCGGCAGCAGATCCCCTTCCCGCTCGAGCAGGTGGAATGGGATTGGCAGCGGCTCGTCGGCGGGCTCGAGGAGGGAGGCTTCGTCCTCGACGCCGAGGTCGCCCTGTTCGCGATGAAGAAGGAGCAGGTGGCCAAGGCCCTCGTGCCGCTCACCGAAGCCGGCATCGAGGTCGACATCCTCCAGCTCTCGCCGATGGCGCTGGCGAACATGCTGATCTTCGATCAGATGCCCGACCCGACGACGATCGATCCCCTCGAGCCGCCGCCGTCGGTCGTGCTCGTGTCGATGGGGGTCGATGCCACCGACCTGGTCATCACCAACGGCCTGCGGATCTGGCAGCGAAGCATGCCGATCGGCGGCAACAACTTCACCAAGGCCCTCGTCCAGGGGCTGAAACTGACCTTCGCCAAGGCCGAGCAGCTGAAGCGGAATGCCGCCCGGGCGGACAACGCCAAGGACGTCTTCAATGCGATGAAGCCGGTGTTCAACGAGTTTGCCTCGGAACTCCAGCGCTCGCTCAACTACTTCAGCGGTTCGGATCGTTCGGCACGGATCGGCAAGATCCTCCTCCTCGGCAACGCCTCGAAGCTCAAGGGCCTTGCCGACTTCGTCGGCAAGCAGCTCAACGTCGAGGTTCAGCGGTTCGACACCTATCGCTGCCTCGAGGGGGCCGACGTCACCGCCGCGCCAACCTTCAAGGAGAACCGGCTGGCGTTCGGAACAGCGTACGGCCTCGCTCTCCAAGGGGTGCGGGAAGCGTCGATCAACACCAATCTCCTCCCCGGGGAAATCGTCCGCGAGCGGCTCATCGAGTCGAAGAAGCCGTGGGCCGTCGGAGCGATGGTCGGCTTGCTCGGCGCTTCGGCGCTGAGCTTCCTGGGGACGTTCTTCGCTTGGACGACCTACTCCCCCGAGCTCTATGCCAACGCCTTCCGCGAGGCCGATTCGGCGAAGAGCCGCTCCTCGGCGGCGATTACCTCGCTCGAGGCGACGAAAAAGAATCAGGAAGAGGCGGTCGCGCAGCAGCAATATCTGGTCCGTCTGGCCGATCGTCGCTTCCAGTCGATCGACATGCTGCGGGCGGTGGAGACGCTCCTCCCCCACGACGAGCCGGGGAAGGTGATTCCCAATCCGGCCGAGCGCAACGAGATCCATGTCGATGCCCTCGATTGCCAGTGGTATCCCGATCTCGCCGTCTGGTTCGAGAAGGTGAAGCCGCAGTGGCTCGAAACCTTCCCCGCCGAGGAGGTGGAGGAGGATGAGGAGGGGGCGCCTGCCGCCGATCCCGCCGCCGTCGCGCCAGAGGGGGGTGAAGCGGCCGCGCCGGTGGCGAAGTGGACGGCGGCCGGCGATGCCGGGCCGAAGGGGCCGGGATGGGTCGTGCAGATCGCCGGCCATCACTACCACAACGAAGAAGCGCAGAAGCCCCGCGTCGGGATCCAGTTCGTCCGCGAGACGCTCGCCGACGGCCTCCTCGGCCGGCTCGACGACGTGCCCGTCGCCGCCGGGCCGCTCGCCGGAAAGCTCGTGGCGCCGGCCGATCTCGGGATCGGCTATCCGGTCATCGTCTCGTCGCCGCCGATCGCGATCGAGCGGGTGCCCGGGCTCGTGTTGCCGGGGGCCGAAGGGGCGACGGAGCCGCCGGCTGGCGGCGCAGCCACGGGTGCCGCAGCGGGTGTTCCCCCCGGTGGCCCGGGAGGAACGCCGTCGATGGGGCCGGGCATGCGGCCGCCGGGGATGGGCGCGGGGATGATGCCGCCGGGCATGATGGGGCAGGGCGGGATGGGAGGAGCTGTCGAAGGAACGCCGCTGCGGCGGCATGACTTCATCCTCCAGTTCACCTGGCAGCCGGTCGTGCCCGGGGCGCCGAAGCCGGCCGCCGAAGGGGATGCCGCGGCGGGCAATTGACCGTTTTACAGAGCGATTCCGGCGGTTGGATGAGGGTCGGTCGGTTGTCGGATTGATCACGACGCACGCGAGCGCAAGGGGAAAGCCATGGCCATGATCCCGGACTCTGTCCGCCCGTACTGGGACTTCGTTGCGAAGTACCACTTCTGGCTCCTCGCGCCGCTGGTGCCGGCGCTCGTCCTGCCGACGCTGTTCATGACCAACACGAAGCTCTCGGCGGAGATCGCGTCGAAGGGGAAGGAAATCGACGGCAAGATCTCGTCGCTCAAGCAGGTCGACGGGATCTCCCCCCACCCCAACGACACGTGGACGACCGACATCGACAAGCGCACCTCCCGCGTCAAGCGCGAGACGCTCGCCGAATGGCAGCGCTTCTGGGACAGCCAGGCCGACCTCCAGACCTGGCCGGCCGAATTGGGCCCCGACTTCCTCCAGCGCCTCGCCAATCTCCGCCCCGGTAAGGAACTCCAGCGTCAACTCCTCGAGCGCTATCAGTCGTCGGTGCGCGAGATGGTGAAGAAGCTCCCGGCGCGGATGGGGGCCGACGTGGCGATGGTCGATCCCGATGCCCAACTCGCCGACGGGGGAGGCGAGGGCCAGACTTCCGGTCCTCCCGGAGGGATGGCGATGATGATGAATCGGATGATGCAGCCGGGCGGGGGAGCGCCGGGGATGGCCGGGCGGCGCTCGACGGCGCTGGTCGAGTGGAACCCCGCCGACCAGCAGCGACTCTACGACTCCTTCCACTGGGACAAGCCGCCGAAGACGAAGCAGATGCTCCTCGCTCAGGAAGAGCTCCGCGTTTACGGGCTGCTTTGCGATCAGATCGCCGCCATGAATCAGGGGGCCGGCGGCACCTATGACGCCGCCATTCCCCATGTCGAGCAACTTGCCGTCGGCTATCCGGCCTGCGAGGACGAGCCCGCTTTCTCCACCGTGGGGCGGATGCATGAGCCCGGCGCGGAGGGGGCCGGCGGGATGGGCATGGGGATGGGGATGGGCATGGGCATGGGCATGGGAAGTCGCGGCATGATGCCGTCGTCGGGCGGCGACAGCGACGCCAGTGGCGCGAGCGGAGGCGGTGGCCAGGTGAAGCCGCAGCATCCTCGTTTCATGCCGAAGGAAGGGCAGTCAGGCATGGGCATGGGAATGGGAAGTCGCGGCATGATGCCGCCGACCGGAGGGGGAGAGTCCGAAGGGGCCCCCGCCGCAGCGCAGGGGCCCGGCACCACCGACGAGGCCTTCCTCACCTGGATCTACGTCGATGCCGACGGCAAGCCGCTCAAGGGGGAGGAGGTGGCGACGTCGCCGTCGGCCCTCATGACCCACCTCATGCCGTTCACGATCCGGGCCACGATCGATCAGCGCAAACTCGACGCCTTCCTCATCCGGCTGGCCACGTCGGCCGTCCCGATCGATATCCGCCAAGTGCGTCTCAATCCCCCGGCGGCGGCTGCCGGCATGCCTGGCATGGGCGGGCCAGCGGGCGGGATGATGGGCCCGCCGGGCGGGGGAGCGGGACGACCGCCGGCCGGAGGCCCACCGGGGGGCGGCTTCAGCGGCCCTCCCAACCGGGGCATGATGTCGCGGCCTCCGATGGGGGGCGGCGGTGAGGATGGCCCGATGGCGGGAATGGCCGGAGCGGGATCGATGGTCCGTCCCCACGACATCGTCCTCGAGATCCGGGGAACGATCGCCTTGGCGACGCCGCCGAATCCCGAAGCCTTGGGGCTGGCGGCGGAAGGGGCTGCGGATGGCGGTGCTGCGGCCGATGCGGCCGAGCCGGTGCCGGCCGCTGTGGATGAGCCTGCGGCACCCGCCGCCGAGCCCGCAGCCGCCGAGCCAGCTGGCGCTGAGCCAGCGGCCGATGCGTCAGCCGACCCCGCCGCTCCGGAGGCCAGTGGTGCGGCGGTGCCGCCAGCCGACGCGGCGGCGCCAGCCGGCGATCCGCCGGCGCCCGAGGGAGGAGCGGCGCCAGCCGGTGATCAGCCTCCACCGGCCGATCAGCCGCCACCGGCCGAGCCGGCCGTTTGATCGTGCTTCCGCCCTGTTCCAAGCCCCTGTCGATCCGAACGAACACCAAAACCAAGACCACGTCCAGACCGACCCCAGGAGGGTGATGCCATGAAAAAGCCGAGCATCAACTTGAGCAAGGAATCGATCGTCGACTTCTTTCTCAATCACGGCGAGAAACTCGTCGTGGGGCTGTTCGGGGCCCTCGCCTGCACGCTCGTGTGGGGCGGGATCGACGCGGTGCGGACGAAGCCCGCCAAGCGCGAGCAACTTCCGACGGTGATCGTCGAGCATGCCGGGCGGACGATGAAGCACATCGCCGACTCGAAGGGCCCGCCGGCGGAAACGACCAAGCGGCCGAGCCTCGCCAAGCAGGTCGAGCCGTGGCGCGAGAACGTCGTTGCCGCGCCAGCGGTGCCGCGGATCTTCAACACCCCGCTCTCCGACGAGAAGGCGAAGCGGAGCGCTCCGGACGTGCTGCCGCTGGTCGATCTCCGTGTCCGTCCGGGCTGGGCGGTGATCGCCATCGCCCAGGATCCCAATCAGGGAATGATGATGGGGATGCCGGAGACGAAAGAGAACGACGACGGCAAGGAGAAGGACAAGGACAAGAACAAGAAGAAGCAGAAGGGGGGCAAGGGGGCCGACGCGGGTGATTTGACTCTCGGAGTTCCCCCGGGCTCGCAGAAGACGGGGCGGAGCAAGTTCCAAATGGGCGGCCCGATGGGGCCGATGGGCCCTGGCGGGCCGATGATGGGAGGCGAGGCCGGTTCGTTGCTGCCGCTCGCTTCGCCGGTGATGCCGGGGAAGATCATCCCCTACTGCCTCGTCACGGCCCTGGTGCCAGCCAACGCCCAGCAGGAGGCCTTCATGCGGGCCTTCGCCTCCAGCGGCCTCCAGACCCAGGCCGACATCCCGCTGTGGAGCGACTACCGCATCGAACGGGCCGAGGTGCCCGCCGGCACGTCGGCCGATGCCGAGCTGAACTGGACCCGTCTGGACCTCAACAAAGTGGCGAAGGCGGCCGAGGACTGGAACGGCATTCAGCCGGAGATCGCTCCCGCCGATCTGCAACTCGATCCCTCGCAGATCGTGCCGATGGACGAAAACGCCATTCAGGTCGTGCCGTATGTCTTCCCGCTCCCTCGCTTGGCGGGGGATCCGTGGGGAACCGAATCGCTCCACCCGTGGGTGGTCGAACAGCTGCGGAAGCGGCAGATCGAGCAGGAGAAGTGGGAGGCCGTGGCGCTTGAAGAAGCGGAGCAGGCTTCGAAGACGAACATCCTCGGCGGCCCGGGCGCCGGCAGCGGAGCGCCGATGGGCCCGGGGGGCGGCATGGGGGCCGGTATGGGGCGGAGCATGATGCCGCCGACAGGTGGGGCTGGAAGCCGGGGGATGATGCCCCCGGGAATGTCGGGCCGGGGGATGATGCCGCCGGGTGGTCCGATGGGCGGCGGCGGCGACTCCGATAGCGCGGCGATGGCGGGCGCCGGTTCGCGCGGGATGCGCATGCCACCGTCGGGCATGTCGTCGCGGATGGGTGGTCCCGGCGGGATGATGCCGCCAGGGATGATGCCTCCGGGCGGTGGACCTGGGGGCATGATGAGTGGCGGCATGGGTGGCTTGATGGGGGGCGGCGAAGGTGGCATGGAAATGGGGATGGGGATCAAGCTCCCCGAATACCGCATGTTCCGCTTCGTCGACACGACCGTGGAGCCGGGGAAG
>CAJBCV010000294.1 GCA_903951635.1 uncultured Planctomycetaceae bacterium | reverse complement strand
CCGCCATCGTCGGTTCGACTCCGACCGGAGCCTCTCCGCTTTAGACCCCTGCGATTCCCGGTTTTCCCCGGGTTTCGCAGGGGTTTTTGCGTTTCTGGGGCCTGCTGCTCCGAAGAGCCGACAACCCGCAAAGTGGCCCCAGAGTGCCGATCCGAGCCCCCTCAGGTCGACCGTGCGTCAGCCGAGTTCCTCGAGATCGGCCAGATCCTTGAGGCGGCCCGCCGCCCGCTTGGACGCTCGCAAGTCTTGCCCGCCGAGTACTGGCACCTCGATCCCAGCGAAAGCGGCCATGATGCGCCGTGGCCACGCGGTGTCGAACTCCAGCCCAGTGACGCTCGTCATGATGTCGATGCGGCTCGGAGGAACCCCGATCTGGTAGAGCACCTCGGGCTCCGCAAAGTCATCGGGCCGCATCTTCGCAAGCGGCGCCCGGAAGCGCTCGAGGGCACGCCAGACACGTGCCGCATTCTCGGCAGAGGGCCGCACCCAGATATCGATGTCAAGCGTGGCCCGCACATAGCCGTGCGCCGCCAGCGCGTGGGCCCCGATCACGAGGTGTTCAACGCCCTCGTCGCCCAAGGCTTTCAACATCTCGACGAAATGAGGATTCATCCAGCGGCACCCCGGTCAACGACCAAGCATTCTTCGTGGCTTCCCAGACGAGCTCGATCCGCTGGGACGGCGTGAGGTGCGAATAGTCGGCAGTCGGCTCCCGCTCGCCTACCCGCCCCTTCCAGACCGGCCATGATGACCGGTCGGTGATGTCTGACGACGTCTCTTTTTCCATGGGAGAAGCATACCCTGAACACCGGTCCTCAAACCGGGAAACGGACGATGGGCGTCCCGCCACAAGCCTCTCGGTGGCGGGGCGAGCCGGAAGCCCGTCAGAAAAAACGTCCGAAGCCGGGGGGCATCTCCCGGCCGACGACGCGGAGGCTCAAGCCCTCGGCTTGGAGCTCACGGTCGGGGAAGTCGGCGGCGAATTGTCCGTTTGGTTGGCTCGAATTTCGACCGGGATCGCTGCTTTCCCGCTGGCTTCTTCAGGTATGGTCCTGCTGAGATTTTGGTGGGTCGATCGATCTGAAGCGGTTTTTGGGGGTGCTAAACAAATCTCGTGATCTCGTGTCCCATAGAGGAGGACATCCCACGGAGGCACCAGGTGGCCGACCCCCTTGCCCAGTCGCTCGCTGCCGGCACCCCCTCCGCATTCGCGGAGCTGTATGACCGTTTTGCGGAGCGGTTGGTCAAGACGGCTCGCCGGATGGGCTGCCATCCGGCCGCGACAGAGGACATCGTGCACGACCTGTTTGTCGCCATGGCCCGCTCGCGGGCCAATTTCGAGAACGTCGACAATCTCGATGCCTATGTCTTCACGGCCCTCAGACATGCCGTAGCACGGCACCAGCAGCGACGTCGGTTGGAGCATGCCGCCCACGGCCGCTTGGCTGAGAGTGCCCTCCAGCGTGACGATGGGGCCGCCGACATGCCGCCATCGGCCAATGAATCGCTTGCCCTCGCACTGGCGAGCCTGCCTCCGGAACAACGCGAGGCAGTAGGTCTGAAAATCGACGGCGGCCTGACATTTGCCGAAATCGGCGAGGTGACGGGCATCAGCCCCAATACGGCCGCCAGCCGCTATCGCTACGCACTGGAAAAACTCCGCATCCTCCTGATCGACAGCTTCGTCAAAGAGTGAGAAAACGCCTCATGAAGTCCCTCCCCCGTGAACTGATGGCTGTGGAACGCCTGCTCGAAGAGCACGAGCCGGATGGCCCCTCGGTCGCTCTCCGCAGCCGCACGCTCAATGCGATGCTGAATGTGCTACCGACCAATTCGCTGGCGGAGCAGCAATCGTTGTCGAAGGATCGCTGCACGCCGGCGGCGTTGGATGCGGCCAGCGCTCTGTCGCTTGTGGGCATGGCGCTGTCGCTGGCGTGGATTGGGGTGGGCGTGCTGTTCTTTCACGGACATCCTTCCCCTGACAGCATTCGGCCGCCGACAACACTCCAGGCGCAGGCCAGAGCGGTCGGCATGGAGCCTGGCTACCGCTTTTTGGCTCTCGATGTGGCCGCTTCCGACACACCCGCTGCTCGGTCTGGCAGCAAGGAACCGGCCCCTCGTCCGCGATCCCTCGCTCCGTACGGGCTCCACCAGGGCCTGCAAGGAAACAACTGATGGCATACCTCGTCTTCTATCTTGCGACGGTGGCTGCCGGCCTGCTCTGGACGGCCGCCTTCACTGCCGCTGCTGCCCGCGTGAAAAAGTTTGGCTGGTTGCTGCGGATCATCGCGCTCGGGATCCCGCTCCTCGCATGGGTCCCCTGGCTCTCGATCACTGCGTGGCTCGCGTTCGTTCGCAGTTCCCCGAACAATTGGTTTGGTCCGACGGTCGCCGCCTTTCTCTCGACCCTGATCGGTGGCCTGTTGATCGCGACCTCTGGTCGGTCGCTCCGCACGAGCATGCCCGTGGTCCGCTGGCCGATTCCTTGGTTGGCCATCGGTTTTGGTGGAGCTCTGCTGGCGGCCTGGATGGCGATGGCCGCGCTCGAGAGCGATCTCGAGCGGTGGGCTAGCGACCTGCGAACTGAAGTGAACGGGATGGTCGCGTCGGTCGTGCCGCCGCCGCTCGCCGCCGATGCAAATGCCGCCACGCTTTACAGGGAGGCCATATGGCTTTTCAAAACGGCCTTCCGCATCGACCGCGAGGATTACATGCGGACATTGGGAGACAATCCGCTTCCTGTTGCGAGCGACGAAGTGGGCGTTTTTCTCAAACGGCAGGCCCCACTCATCGATCTGATTCGACGCGGCACTGAACGGGAAGAATGCCGATTCAACCGCGATTCGAGCCGACCAAAAGTCTCGATGTATATACAGGAACCGGCGGAGATGATGAATTTGGCCAGACTCCTCTTGCTCTCCGCCCGCCGGCGGGCGGCCGACGGCCATCCGGCCGAGGCGATTGCCGATGTAGCACGCCTGATCCGGATGGGAGAACACCTGGCCCGAGACCCGCTTGGGATTTCCAGCCACGCGGGGATGGTCATCGACGGTCTCGCTCTCACCACGCTCGCCAAGGTGCTTCCGCAGGCGACACACGTCGACCAGCTCAACGCCATCGACCCGCTTCGCCTCTCGCAAGCCAGTGAACAGCTCAGTGCTGCGAAGAGCGCGTTGCTGTTCGATGAGGCGATGTATCTCAATAATGCAGCCGATATCGCCGACAAACGCATCGGGTGGTCGAAGCTCTCCGACAGCTGGGTGACGGGGAACTCGGGAAGGGAAACGCCATTCGGTGTGCTGTGTGTCGACCCCTTCTACCGCAACTTCGTGCTTCGCGGCGACGTCGATGACTTCCGCAGGCGTTGCAGACGGGACATTAACCTCATGTCCGCTTTATTTCATTGGGATCACCGCGATCCCGACCGTCGTCGCTGGAGTCTTTCGGAGGCAAGCGAGCTCGACGGTGCCGGCCTCTACTCACAACTGTTCATGCCGGGATTTTCGAAGCTCAATGGCGCCGGCTGGCGCAGCGAGGCTCGTCGCAACGTTGCCGGCGTGCTGCTTGCCGCCACCCGATATCGGCTTGCCACCGGATCGCTGCCCGAGTCGATCGAAGCGCTCGTGCCTGAATATCTTCCATATGCGCCAGTCGATGTCTTCGCTCAAGACACCGCCCTGCTCAAGCTCGTGTCGACCGACAGCGAGTGGACGGTCTATTCGATAGGAGACAACGGCCGCGATGACGGTGGACCGCGGCCCGAGAGTGAGCCAGTCGATGGGAAGGACGATATTGGCCTCAGCCTGAAGCGATGAGGCGGTTGCCACGGAATCGCGGCTCTCCGTTCAATCGGATGGCGACTCTGGCCGGCGCGGGGTTTCTTGTACGAGGCGATGCGAGGGTGCAGGGTTTGAGTCTGACCCAGGCACACAGCCGCGGGGAAGGGGCGCGCGAGCGGCGCGGGGCCATCAGCACGGCGAGGCTGCGGGCTCGTCATCCGGGAGGTGAACAGCGACCATCACGACCTCATCGCCCCCGATGATCGTCGTCAGGTGGCCTTTGCCGCGCGTGTCTTCGAGGAGGCAGATGCTTCCCGCTTTGAGGTCGCACTGACTGCCGTCGCTCGTGCGGACCGTCGCCACGCCTGCCATCACGAACATCCATTGCCTGCAGGGGGTGCAATGCCAGCCACCCACCCAGTCTGGCGCGAAGCGGAGGAGTCTCCACTCCGTGGCCCGGGCCGTCGGGGACACATCGAGGGGGGGAGCAGGCGGGGCGAACTGCTCGGGCGCCACCGTCATGGTCGCCGTTTCGAGGTGCGACTCGCCGGCTTCGTCTGAAAACAGGCGGGTGTAGGTGACCGGTGGTTGCATGGCTTGTTGTGGAGCGGGAGTTGTTGCGGGACGGGCGGGGAGGCGTGTCGCGATTGCCGAATCCCGAACTCAAACTCACCGATGACGACCACCGGGATCACAAGGCGGGTGGCCGTTGGGAGCAACGGCTCGATGGCCGGATCACCATCCGCCCACGCGGAGAGCGCATTCGTGTCGAGGATCACGGTTCCGTCTCGATCTGCTCGAACTCCGCCTCGACAAGCCGCTGGATCCGAGCGGTTTCAGACCGAAGCTCGGCGAGGGCACCAAAGCCCTTCATCCACGGTGGATCAGTGGGGCCATGGGGAGCTTGGTCCTGCTCCAGCTTCAGCCGCAGCGTGTCGGTCACGAACTGTCGCAGGCTGATGCCGCTCATCGCGGCTCGGGCTTTCGCCAAGCGGAACAACTCGTCGGGAATGTCGATCGTCGTTTTCATACCGAGAAGCCTAGCCGTAAATACGGCTCGGCCAATGCCGTATGTACGGTGATGGTCCTGCTGGGGCGTAAATCGAGGGCTTCGCAACGGGTGGCGTTCCCTCCGGCCGGAACGCCGCTCAGCCGTTGCCGCGGCTCTTTCCCCACCCCGCCACCATCCTCTGGATGATCGGGCTCCAGGTCCAGTCGACCATCGATCCGAGGGCCGTGCCGATCAGGCAGCCCATGAACCAGCCGACCAGATGCGACTGGGCCGCGTCGCCCCAGAAGCGGGCCGACGGCACGGCGACGCCAGCGCCGACGACGACCGAGAGAAGAGTGACGGCGAGGGGGACAAAACGCATGGCGGGGCTCCCGGGAAAAACCCCGAGGATAGTTCGATGCCGGGCCGGTTTCACGGCGTGCGGATTTCAGCCCCGTGGGGGACGGTCGGCAGGGGCCCTGGTATTCTGCGGCTCGCCGCGATCCCCAGAGAGGAGCTTCCGCAATGCCCCTGTCCCATGCCGACCTGCTCCGTCTGAAACGCTGGAACACGCCGACGATCTACAACGGCTGGGAGCAGATCACCCGGCACGACATCGCCGCGGCCGGATTCAACCTCGAGGAGACGCGCGACTTCATGCCGCAGATGGGGCCGATGGTCGGCTATGCGGTGACCCTCGTCGTCGAGCCTTCGCAGGCCTCGCACAAGGCCAATGCATCGGCCTGGAGCGACTACCGTCGCTACGTTTCCAGCGTGCCGGGGCCGAAGATCGCCGTCGTTCAGGATCTCGACAAGCCGGCGGTCATCGGGTCGTTCTGGGGGGAGGTGAGCTCCAACACCCACCGGGCGCTGGGGTGCGTCGGCACGATCACCGACGGGGCGATCCGCGATGTCGACGAGATGACCAATGCCGGCTTCAAGGCGATCGCCCGCCGCCTCTGCGTCGGCCACGCTCATGTCGTGCCGGTCCGCTTCGG
>CAJBCV010000293.1 GCA_903951635.1 uncultured Planctomycetaceae bacterium | reverse complement strand
CTGAACATGATGGGGCGGATGTTTTACGGCGGGTGCTTCACCGGCGACACGCTCGTTCATGTGACGGCGGTGGCGGACGAGGAAATCTCCCTGGAGCATGCCCGACACAGCGATTCCAGCGCGGCGACCGCGACCGCCACGCAGTGCCTGGCAATCGCCAAGGTCCCGATCGGTTCCCGTGTCCTCGCAGCCAATCCCCGTCCCGAGGAGTTTGACGATTCCTTCTCGGAGCCCGTCCAGAGCGAATGGGCGCGGGTGTCGTTCCTGATCGTCCGCAACGATCTCTCGGTGGTCGAAGCCGAGTTCATCCGGCCACGGGCGTGGATCGAGAGCGTCGGCCTCGTGGAGGGGGCACGACTCGATCTCGCTGTCCCAGAGCTCGAGATCGACGGCCTCGCCGAAGTGACCGCCGTGCGTGATTGCCCGCCGATCGCCGACGGCGAAGGCTGGGTCGTCACGGGGCGGTTCGTGACGCGCGACGTCGCGAACGTCGTGCGCATCGCACTCGCCAATGGCACCGAGATCCGGGCTACCGACGTCCATCCGGTCTGGTCAATTGACCGTGAAGACTGGGTGCCAGCCGGGAAGCTCGAGGCCGGTGAGCACGTCGACACACTCACAGGCCCGGTCGCGGTCGCGAGCGTCGAGCCGCTCGACCGACATCCGGCCGTGTACAATCTCGAAATCCACGGCGAGCACGTCTACCGCATCGCGGTCGACGGGGTGCTCGTGCACAATGCCGGGCCGGGGACCTACGTTGCCCGTGCTCTTCTCCACGGCGTGCGTAATTTACCGGATGAGCTGGGCCTTTCTCCGGTCATTCAGCGTGCGATACTCCGAGCGGCCCTTAAGGCTGACGGTACCGGTTTGGTGGCCCATCACTTGATCCCGCTCGAATCGCTCGCAAAATTTAGGGACCTGATGACCCGAGCCGCACGGGGCGGTTTCGATATCAATGGAGCAGGAAATGGCGCACTGCTGACGCAGTGGGTTGAGCATTGGGGAAGCCATCCTGGCTACAATAGCGCCGTTATGGACCATCTTGCTCGCCTCGCACAACTTGTGAAGCAACGTCGCCTTGGTGATGCTGCTGTGGCGGAATTGATGCAGGACACCGCCCGAATTCTTGCTGAGGCAATTCGCAACGGATCGTTCATGCCAATGTTCTAACGACTTAATGAGGGAGCGCTATGTCTGCCGACGAAAATGGAAATGACACTTGGACGGCATTTTGCGACGAGTTGCAGCAGGTGATATCGGAGTCGGAAAGTACCGAGGAGTTGGTCAATCGCTTTGCGAGTAGAACTGTTGAATGGGCCGGAACGGTCAATAGCATCGCCTTCGATGATCTGTCCAACAATGTAGACATTGATTTGCCCGAGGCGATCGTGGCACTTTCGGACGGCGAGCGTGTTCCGCTTGATGGGGTCTGTCTATCCGTGAATAAAGGACAAACGAAGTTATGGCAGAGCTTCCGCCCGGGTGATTCCTTGAAGTTTCGTGCCAAGTTCCTAGGTGCTGACTCGGTTTTTCCGTGTTGCGAGGTAAAGCGACTCAAGAGTGGACCGGTGCTGATTATGCTTGGTCTTCATGACGCAGAGCCGGTGTGTCGCATTCCCTGCCCTCCATCCTCTAGAGGCGTTTAAAACTCAAACCTACACTGCCGAACACCGGGCCTCCAAGATGCTGACCGCGGCGTGACTGACGCGCCTGATCGTCATGGCGTCGTGATCGATCGCAGAGGGGAGTGCGGGGCGGTGCCTAGGAGCGAATACCCGGTGCCACGGCGACGAGCGTGACGATCGTCGCCGCCGCCGAGTCGGCCCACGGTGTCTCGATCACCGACGCCGGGCTGTCGCTGGCCGCCACGGGCTACGGCGCCGTGCAAGGATTTTTTGGAGCGGTCTCGAGTGCTGCTGGGACGTTTGTCGCCTCGATTGGCGCCGCCGTCTCAAACCAGATCGGCACGATCGGCTCGGCCGTGACGACGGTCGTGAACACCTGGGCCGTCGGTCAAAGCCAAGCGACCGGCGATGCCCTCAAGGCGAAAGTCAGCGCCGGCCTGGCCAAGTCGGGAGCCGATGCCCTGGCAGAGGTGGCAGCCTACGGCCGGCAGGTGCTTGCTGACATCGCCTATCAAGGAGCTGTGGCCGGTGCCGATGCGAAGCTCGTGATGCAGGAGGCGCTCGGGGCG
>CAJBCV010000292.1 GCA_903951635.1 uncultured Planctomycetaceae bacterium | reverse complement strand
CCGCCTCCCGCGGCGTCCGCAGGGGAGGGGCGCTGGAGCGAATGAGGACGATCGATTCACCAGCCACCACCAAGCCGGTGGAGCTCTGCGAGAGGATCGCCTTGACTTTCGCCCGCGAGGCTTGGCCCCCCCGGGAACCGGCCGGCAACTTGGGCGTGAGATTGATCTGCCGTGTCTCCCCCCCCCGCGGCTCGATCGGCGGCAACGTCCACGAGACGGTGTTCGTGCCGAGGACGAGGCCGGTAGAGCCTTCGAGGGGCGTGTAGATCGGATCCCAGGTCAGCTCCAGCGTCGTCGGGCCGGAAGGAGCGTTGCCGGTGTTCCGCACCGTCGCCTTGAACTCACCCACGCCCCCTTCGAGGATCTCCGGGGGCCCGCTCATGTCGAGTTCGAACGACGCGGCGGCCGGAGGCGCCGTCGCGGTCATCGCGGGCCGAGGGGCGATCGCCGCGGTCGGCGGAATCGCCGCGGCGACCGGCGCCGGCACGACCACCGACGCCGTCGGGGCGGGTGCGACCGGCGGCGGCGCCACCACCGGGGCAGGCGTCGGCACCGGGGCAGGCGCCACAGGAACGGCCGGCGCGGCAGCCACGGCGGCCGCCGGCGCGGTGACGAGGACGCACTCGGTGGCTCCTCCCATGAAGGTGTGGGCCTGGTCGAGGATCTCGACCCGATGACACTGCCGCCCCGGTTCGTCGGTGAGAAAGTCGAGGGTCAATCGGCGCGATGTCCCCGCGGCCATGTCGATCGTTCCACGCTGCTCGATCGGACTGGCCGACGCTTCATGATGAAAACCCCGGTCGAAGTAATCGACGACCCGCAGGCCGGTGAGCGGTCGGCCCGATCGATTCACCAATTCGACCTCGAAGGAAACCTTCTCACCGAGCTTGGCGGCCAAAGGCCCGGTGATGTTGACGAGGACCGGATCCTGACCGGGAATCACGGCGGCGGCCGAAGGGGCCACCGGCAGGGGGGCCTGCGCGGGCAGCGGAGCCTGAGGAAAAGGCTGCGGCACCCCGAGGGCGGGGGGCGCGGCCAGTGGCTGGGGAACACCGATCGGCGCCGGAACACCGGCCGGTGGAGGGACGGTGACGCCGGGAGGGAGCGGCGGCGGAAGCACCTGAGCCGAGGCGAGGAAAGGCGCCGTGACCAGGAGCGACACCGAGGCGGCGACCCAACAGAGGATCCTGCCACCCACCGAACGGGCGCGTCTGGAGCCCCGTGCCGATCGACGGGAAGTGGCAGGGCAAAGCACGGTCGCGACGGGGGAGCGCATCGGCATGTCGGGCCCTTCACGCTGTCGACGGTCGTGAACCATCGGTTGGTGGATTGGCGGGAAACGCGTCGAACCGGGATGGCGACGGCGGTGCCCCGGGGGTCAAGTGCGGAGAGCGTACCACGCCAGAGGACGGCCCGCCCACCGGCTTTTGTGCCGGAAAAACGACTGTTTCATCCCTCGGCGATCGGGAGCCGAGGGCCGCCTCGCAGGATCCACAGCCAATCGGCTGCAGCAAACCACCGCGCCCCGACTGGCTGAGAAGGCAGGCGCGGCCGTTCCCCCCTCGGCTCCCGGAGGCCGATCACTCCTCGGGACGGTGGCGGACGATGTCCCCCTCGACCATGTAGATCACATCCTCGGCGACGTTTGTCGCCATGTCGGCGATCCGCTCGATGTGTTTCGTGATCGAATTGATGCGGAGGAGCGACTCGACGTTCTCCGGGTGTTCCTTGATGCCGGCGAGGATCCGCTTGCGGACCTTCTGGCGGGCCTCGTCGACGACGTCGTCCTGCTCACGGATCCTCCGCGCCAAGACCGGGTCGCCATCGATCACCGCCGCCAGGCATTCCCGCACCATCTCCTCGGCCTGCATCGCCATGGTGCGGATTTCCGGGGGCAATTCCACCGGCCCAGCGTTCTCGAGCTGAGCGACTCGTTTGGCGATGTTCTTCGCCAAGTCGCCCATCCGCTCGAGATCGTTGTTGATCTTGAGAACCGCGACGACGAAGCGGAGGTCGGCCGCCACGGGTTGGTAGAGCGCGAGGATCTTGAGGCATTCCTCCTCGACCTCGACCTCCATCCGGTCGATCGCCTCGTCGTTGGCGAGGACGCGCTGCGCGAGTTGGACGTCGCGGTTGATGACCGCCGAGATCGATTTGGAGATCGCCTCTTCGACGACGGTGCCGACCCGGCGGATCTTTTCTTTCAGACTGCCGAGCTGTCGTTCGATGTGCCGGGTCATCGATGCCTCCCTCCGGGAGCCTCCGCTGGAACGTCTCCACGCCGAACGTGTCGCGTGCTCAACCGAACCGACCGGTGACGTAGGCCTCGGTCTCGCGGAGCACCGGCTTGGTGAAGATGTCGGTCGTCGGGCCGTATTCGATCAGCCGCCCGAGATACATGAAAGCAGTGTAGTCGCTCGAGCGGCTCGCCTGCTGCATGTTGTGGGTGACCATGAGCACGGAGTAGTGCCCGCGCAACTCCTGGATGAGATCCTCCACCTTGCCGGTGGCGATTGGATCGAGGGCCGAACAGGGCTCGTCGAGGAGGAGCACCTCCGGCTCCGCGGCGATCGCCCGGGCGATGCACAGTCGCTGCTGCTGGCCGCCGGAGAGCCCCAGAGCGCTTTCACCGAGCCGGTCCTTGACCTCGTCCCATAGGGCGGCGCCGCGGAGGCTCCGCTCGCACACCTCGTCGAGGACGGCCCGCCTCGATTCACCGTCAATCCGCAGGGCATAGACGACGTTCTCGTAGATGCTCATCGGAAACGGATTGGGGCGCTGGAATACCATCCCCATCCGCTTGCGCAATTCGATGACGTCCATCCGCTGATCGTAAATAGGGTCGCCGTTGAGTCGCATCTCGCCGGTGATCCGGACGCTCGGCACGAGATCGTTGAGCCGGTTGACGCTGCGGAGGAGGGTCGATTTTCCGCAGCCACTCGGGCCGATCAGCGCCGTCACCTTGCCGTGCGGGATCGGCATCGTGATCGAGTGAAGCGCCTGCTTGGACCCGTACCAGAGATTGAACCGATCGATCTCGAGGACGGCCGGCGTCTGTCGGACGCGTTCGTGGACCTCCGGCTCCACCTGGCCGCCGGCGGCCACCACAGCGAGGCGATCGGCGGCGGCGACGGCGGGAGACGCCGACGGGCGGGGATCGGCAGGGGATGAGGATGTCGACATGGTGCAGACTCGCGTGGGACGGACGGGACACCCGTCGGACTTCAAAACTGCTGGGAGACGTAGCGGCGCCGCAGCCGGCCACGGATCCAGATCGCCGCCACGTTGAGCAGCGCGATGATCGCGACGAGCAGGAACGTAATCGTGAACACCATCGGCTTGGCCGCTTGGCTGTTCGGGCTCTGGAAGCCGACGTCGTAGATCAGGTAGGCCAGATGCATGAACTCCCGCTCCGGATGGACAAACGGGAACGTCCCGTCGATGGGGAGATCGAGGGCGAGCTTCTTGACGCCCACGAGCATCAGCGGCGCTACTTCGCCGGCGCCCCGGGCCATCGCCAGAATCAGCCCCGTCATGATGCCGGGGAGGGCGCGCGGCAGGACGATTCGACGGATCGTCTGCCACTTGCTCGCCCCGCAGGCATACGACCCCTCGCGCATCGAGTTGGGCACCGCGGAGAGGGCCTCCTCGGTCGCCACGATCACCACCGGCAGCGTCAGCAGCGCGAGCGTCAGCGAAGCCCAAAGGAGCCCGCCGGTACCGAAGGTCGGCTGGCCGTCGGCAATCAGCGCCGGGCGGAAGAGAAGCTCGTCGATCGAGCCTCCGAGGACATAGCAAAAAAAGCCGAGGCCGAAGGCTCCGTAGACGATGCTCGGCACGCCGGCCAAATTGTTGATGGCGATACGGACCGCCGCCGTCATCGGACCGCGCGAGGCATACTCCCGCAGATAGAGCGCGGCGAGGACGCCGAACGGGGCGACGAGGAGCGCCATGATGAGCGTCATCGCGATCGTGCCCCAGATCGCCGGGAAGACACCGCCGGCGCTGTTGGCCTCGCGGGGATCGTCGCCGAGGAACTCCCCCCAGCGCGACGCGTAGACGCCGAGACGCTCCGGAAACGAGAGCTTGTTGGGCTGCCAGGCCCGAACGATCTCCGCCAGCGGCAGGACGACCGTCTCCCCCGGGGCGGTGGTGAACTCGAGGCCCCACCCCTCGTTGTCGGCCCGCAGCGCAGCCGTCCGCTCGTCGAGCCGGCGCTCCTCCTCCGCGACGCCAGCCGCCACGGTGGCTTCCGCGGCGACGGCCGCGGCACGGGCGGGCGAGTCGGCGCCGGAGGCCAGTTCGGCCCGGACGACCGCCAGTCGCGCCGCCCGGAGCCGGCGCTGGAGATCTCCCCGGTCGCCTTTGTCGATCCGCCAAGCCTCGCGCCAGCGCCGCCGCACGTCGGGGTGGTGCGCGACAAAGCCCTGCCACGCACCCTCGCCCCCGGTGGCGACAACCTCGTCGCCATGGAGGAGGCGCGACGGAAAGCCCTGGAATCGTCCCCCCTCGAGCCGCTCAACGACCGTCGCCTCCGCCGGCCGCGTCGTCGCTTTGACCTCGCCGTCGGCAAACCACTCGAAGTGCTTGCCGGTGAGCTCGAAGTTGGCCGTCCGAACGAGGCGACGGCCGCTCCCGTCGGGGGCCGTGTCGCGCCCCGTCTCCTCGCCAAGCACCTTCCGCCCATCGGCAAGTTCGAGGAGGTCGAGCGGGCGGGGCCAGAACGTCGCCACTCCCTCCGAGACGATGTAGCTGAGGAGACCGATGATCATCGCCATGGCCAGCGCCAGACAGCCGCCGGTGAGCCAAACCCAGGCCTCGCCATGGGCGGCGAGCGCGGCATGCGTCGATCGGCGGCGCCGGGCGCGGAGGGAATCAGAGTTCATGGGACCTCCGCCGGAAACGTTCGCGGATGATCTCGGCGACGGTATTGAGGACGAACGTCAACGAAAACAGCGTCAGGGCGGCGAGGAACAGCACCCGATAGTGCGCCGAACCACGGGCCGCCTCGGGAAGCTCGGTGGCGATCGCGGCCGAGAGCGTCTGAAAACCGTTGAACAGGCTCCAATCCATGATCGGCGTGTTGCCCGCCGCCATGAGCACGATCATCGTCTCCCCCACGGCCCGGCCGAGCCCGATCATGACCGCCGAGAAGATCCCGCTGGTGGCGGCGGGGAGGATGACGCGGATCGCGGTCTGCCAGGGGGTTGCCCCGGCGCCGAGCGAGGCACTGCGGAGATGATCAGGGACGCTCGAGAGGGCGTCGTCGGCGATGGTGAAGATGAGGGGGATGACCGCGAAGCTCATTCCGAAGGCGACGATCATCGCGTTCCGCTGGACATAGCTTCCAAGGAGTCCGCCGCGGGCGTCGAGGCGAATCGCATCGAGGAACGTCCCGGCGGCCAACGCCAGCGACACAGCCAACACCACACCGCCGACGAATACGAAGAGCGACACCAGGGCCGCGCCGCGGGGCGTCCAACCGACACTCACGCTCCGCAGCCACGGGTTTACCAGGCGGTTGCAGATCATCGTCGCGGCGATGGCCGCCACCGGCAGGAAGGCGAGCACCCAGCCTCCCAGGCCGCTCCCTCCACGGCCGTCGAGCCAGGCACGCAGGTCGCCGCCGAAGAGAAGGCGCTCGAGGAGCGGCGCCACCAAGGCACTGGCAAGGCAGCCGGCCGGCAGCCCGAGACAGCCGATGACCAGCAATCGCCAGGCCGCCAGCCGCATCCTCGTTCCGGTGGGAAGCAGTTGCCAGAGGTTGGCCCCGAGGAGGAGCGTGACGGGGACGACGAAGAATCCGGCGATCACCGGGGCGAGCCCGCGCTCCACGAGGGGAGCGATCACGAGCCCCGCCATGAAGCCGAGAACGACGCTCGGCAAGCTCGCCATCATCTCGATCACCGGCTTGATCCGCGCCCGCCACGACGGGTGGAGGAACTGGCTCGAGAAGATCGCGGCGAGGATGGCGACCGGCGTCGCGAAGAGCATGGCGTAGAGCGTCGCCTTGATCGTGCCGATGACGAGGGGGAGAAACCCGAACTTCGACTCGAAGGTCTGGTGGCCGGTGGTCTCCCAGGCATGGACGGTGCCGGGGTAGTTCTCGTACCACACCGGTCCGAACAGGGTGCCGGGGGAGATCTCCGGGTATCCGGCGTCGAACCCCCACGACACGATTCCCCGGCCGTCGGCGGCCAGAAGCGTCGTTTCGCGGGCCCCCAGCGCGAGCATCCGCGGCGCCGCGGCGAGCCGGTCGGTCGCCACGGCGTTCACCGCAAGGACGGTCGTGCCGGCGGTGGAGTGGAGAAGCCGGACGTTTCCCGCGGTATCGGCGGCCGCGAACAACCGCGACCGGGGCGAGGCGGCGAGCGTCGTCACGGCCTCCGGCCGCGCCGCGTCGGCAACGGGGAAGGTCTTGGCGACGACGACGGCCAATCCGTCCTCCGCGGTGGCATCGGCCTGACGCGAGGTGAAGAACACCCGCACCACGCCAGCGGCATCGCCGACCGCCAGCGCGTTGCCCCCGAACAACCGCACCACGGCGGTGACATCGGCGTCGCCGCCGGCGTCGAACGACTCCATCAGCACCGGCTTGTCGATCTCGCGGATCGAGTAGCGGCGTCCACGACCATCGGCGGCGATCACCCAGAGCTGATCGCCGAGTTCGGAGAGCCGCAGATGGACGCCCCGCTTCGGTCCCTCGCCTTCCCCTGCCGCCTCGGCCGGGATCGTGGCCCCATCCCGCTTCGTGACTTCCTTCCCGGTGAGCATGTTCCGCTTCGTCGACCGCCGCTCCACCCGGATCGCGCCGGTATCGTCGACCGCCGCGACGAGGGGGCCACCGGTCAGCGGCGTGACATCGACGTCGACGATCGCTCCCGTCAGTTCCTTCGTTGGCTCGCCCGCCGCCGCGGTGACGACCCGGATCTTCGCCCAGCGATCGACGGCGCTGCGCAGGACCGCGCCGTCGACATCGGGAACGGCCTGGCCGACCGCGATTCGCCGGGCATCCTCCTCCACCTCGTCCGTCGGAATGAACGTCGATTCCACGCCGAGCGTCGCGGTCCGGAACGATCCGTCGCGAAACCCGACCGCCGCCAGCGCACTCCCCGGATGAACCCGCAGCGCCGTGGCGCCGTCCAGAGCGGCCCCGGTTTCCCCGAGGGGTCGATCGAGCACCACCGCGCCATCGGTGAGATCGAGCAGCCGCATCCGCCCGGCAGCGAGGTCCAGAT
>CAJBCV010000291.1 GCA_903951635.1 uncultured Planctomycetaceae bacterium | reverse complement strand
TTGCTGGAAGCTGCATCGTCGGGTTTTGCTCGTCTGTTACGTCGGATTTTGCTCGTCCGTTTCCGCCGCCTTGCTGGCCCCTCCCCAGCGAGACGTTCACCGCGTCATCGAAGTGGTGTTCCCTCGACATGAGGTAGTGGGCCGCTGCGATTTTCGGACTGTGTCCGAGCCACTTGGCGACAACGTGAGCGGGGTATTTCTCCACGCAGTCCGTTTCAAAGCTGGCCCGGAGATTCTGGAACAGCCGCGGCCACGGCTGGCAGCCGGCCCGAAGGATCACCTTCTCCAGCGTGGTGCGGAGATTTGCCCCGGCTCCCCGTTGGGCTGCCATCGGCACCACGAACAGGGGGTCAGCGTCGGGGCGGTGAAAGGCGTCGTCCAGAATCGCCCGGAGTTCGGGGACGATCGGCACCACGCGAACGGCGTGATCTGCGCCGTGGTGTTCCGTTTTCATCGACCTGACAGTGAGCCGGCCCTTCGCCCAGTTCACATCCCCCCACGTCAGGGCTCCCACCTCGGACGGACACCGGAGCCCGGCCAGCCGGCAGAGCGCTACCACGAGCCGCCACTGGACGTTGGGGCAGGCCTCCAGAACTTCGTTGATCGTCTCCAGGCCTACGTAGTGGGAGCGGGCGGGATTGGCCTGTGAGCCTGTGCGAATGGCATCGAAGGGCCTCTTCTCGATCCATCCCCACCGGACGGCCCGACGGAACACCTGCTTGGCGTGCGTTGCCCTCTTCGACACCGTCGCGGGCGACAGCCGGTTGTCTCCGGTCGTTCTCTTCGTCGTGCGACTGCTCTTCCCCTCCCGGTCTGTGGCAATCCACGTGCGCCATTCGTCTGCCGACTCCACCGTGATCGTGGCAATGGGCTTCTCCGCCCCGTAGAAGGCAACCAAGCTATCGAGCGACTGCCGGTAGCCCGC
Organism: uncultured Planctomycetaceae bacterium; assembly: GCA_903951635.1. GTDB lineage: Bacteria > Planctomycetota > Planctomycetia > Pirellulales > UBA1268 > QWOP01. Next base: position 587 of record CAJBCV010000291.1, on the reverse strand, counting down.
GACCGTCCGGGGCTTTACCGCGGCCCTTGCCGTGAAGGCATCGCACAAGGCCCCCAGCGTCACCGCCGCCACGGCCTCCCGCTCCCCCACGAGCCCGACGGCGGCGAGCTTGACGTGGGCTTCGTCTGGGAGATCCCGGAGCCATCCGGCCAGATCAGCGTCGAAGGGGATGCCACCGACCTTGCAGGCCACGAGCGACTCGATCCGGTGGAGCCACGTATCTGCCGCCTTCTTGGGGACCTTCCCCAGGCGAACCGTCCGCCGATCGTCATTGATCGTGAACTGGATCCTGAAGAGCTTCCCGATCACCTTCCCGCCACGAGTTGCGTTCTCCCAATTCAAGCTGGCCATGAGGCCCTCCGTGAGTGTGTTGTGAATGGCAGTCTGGCCCCCGGCGGGGGGCTGACGCTACCTCGATCATCGACTCTTCTTCACTGGCCCCGGAACCGAAAGCCCCGGGAACACGCTATCGGCGGGCTTTTGGGGCCAGACGGATGCCATCCGTCGGCCGTCCGCCCGTGCTCGTGGATTCCCAGACGGCCCGACCTTCCGCCACGAGCCGACGGGCTGCCGCTTCGGCCCGGCCG
>CAJBCV010000290.1 GCA_903951635.1 uncultured Planctomycetaceae bacterium | reverse complement strand
CCCCGCAAGCGTATCGATCCCCACACCGAAAAGGCTCGATGCCGCCAGCGTGAAGTTCACATCCGCCGATTCCACCACCGTGTCGACGCCCTCACCGCCGTCGAACGCGTCGTTGCCCGCAGCCCCGGTGAGCGTGTCGTCGCCGGACAGACCCGCGAGGACGTTGTCTCTCGCGTTCCCCACGAGCGTGTCAGCGAGCGCCGTCCCGGTCACGGTCTCGATCCCTGTGGCGCTCGAGAGCGTGAGCGTCAAGCCGGCCACGATCGTCTGGGGCGTCGTCACCGCAAGATCGATCGACACAGCCCCGTTGAGAAGCGTCGTGAAATCGAGTGCGTCGCTGTCGGCGTCGTCTGACTCGACGACCGTGACACGTGCCGATTCCGTGCCGGAGAAGACATAGGTGTCGTTGCCGCTGCTCCCGGCGAGGATCGCATTCCCCGTCCAGCCATCGACCGTGAACGTGTTGGCACTCGCCCCGGCTGTCAGGCTCACCGTCTCGATTCCGGCGAGCGTGTCGCTCCCGCGCCCCGCGAGTGTCGTCCCCGTGAGCGTGAAGTCGACGTTCGCCGACTCGGTCACGATGTCGTCGCCACCGCCGCCGTCGAAAGCGTCATTGCCGGCGCGGCCGGTGAACGTGTCGTCGCCGCCGAGGCCCAACAGGGTGTTGCCGCGGGCGTTCCCCTGGAGCGTGTCGGCAAATCCCGTTCCGGTGACGTTCTCGATTCCCAGTGCCGTGGAGAGTGTCAACGACAATCCCGACACGACCACCTGCGTCGTCGTCAGCGAGAGATCGACGCTCACGCCGCCGTTGGCGAGGGTCGTGAAGTCGAGCGTGTCGCTGTCGGCATTGCCAATCTCGGAGATCGTCACCACGGCCGACTCGGTCCCGCTGAAGACGTAGCTATCGCTGCCGGCACCACCGGCGAGGACGGCACTCCCCGTCCAGCCATCGACCGTAAACGTGTTGGCGCCACTCCCGCCCGAAAGATTCACCGCCTCGATCCCGGAAAGCGTGTCGCTCCCCACGCCCGTGAGGCTCGCGGCCGCGAGCGTCAAATCGACGTCTCCGGACTCGGTCACGGTGTTGCTGCCCAGCCCGCCGACGAACGTGTCGCTTCCCGCCAGGCCGGTGAACGAGTCATTGCCCCCCAGGCCGGAGAGAACGTTGTCGCGTGCATTGCCGACGAGCGTGTCGGCAAACGCCGTCCCGACGACGTTTTCGAGCCCGGTGGCGCTCGAAAGCGCGAGCGTCAACCCCGTTGCCACCGTCCGCGCCGCTGTCGTCGAGAGATCGACACTCACGGCGCCATTGAGGAGGGCTGAGAAATCGAGCGTGTCGGCGTCGGCGTCAGCGGCTTCGACGATCGTCACGTTCGCCGCGGCCGTCCCGATGAAGACGTAGACGTCGCTGCCGCGGCTCCCGGCGAGAAGGGCGTTGCCCGTCCAGCCGTCGAGCGTGAACGTGGTCGCGCCGGCTCCCGCCGTCAGGCTCAACGTCTCGATGCCGGAGAGGGCATCGATTCCGACGCCGGTCAGCGTCGAAGCGCCAAGCGTGAAATCGACATCGGCCGATTCGGTCACCGTGTCGCCGCCTGTGCCGCCGGTAACCGTGTCGTCTCCTTCGCGGCCGCCGAGCGTGTCATCCCCGGCAAGCCCGGCGACGACATTGTCCCGGGCATTGCCGAGGAGCGTGTCGGCGAGCGCCGTCCCGGTCACGTTTTCAAGTCCGGTCGCGCTCGAGAGCGTCAGGGTGAGCCCCGACACGACCGACTGCGCCGTCGTCGCGGCCAGATCGAGGCTCACGGCTCCATTGGCCAGGCCAGTGAAATCGAGCGAATCGCTATCGGCTTCGGCTGCCTCGACGATCGTCACGCTCGCCGACACCGTGCCGGTGAACACGTACGAATCGTTCCCGGCGCCACCGGTGAGGACGGCGCTCCCCGTCCATCCGTTCACCGTGAACGTGTTCCCCGCCGTCCCGCCGTTCAGACTCACCGCTTCGACACCGGCAAGCGCATCGCTACCGAGCCCGGTGAGCGCGGACGAGCCGAGCGTGAAATCGACGTCCGCGGCCTCGACGACCGTATCGAATCCGACGCCTCCATCGAAGCTTTCATGACCGACGTCGCCCGAGAACGTGTCGTCGCCCGAGCGCCCGAAGAGCGTGTCGGCTCCGGCCAGGCCGGCGATCTTGTTGTCGCGGGCATTCCCCAGCACGGCGTCCGCGTACGCGGTGCCGATCACGTCCTCCACGGCCGTTCCACTCGACAGCCTCAACGTCAAGCCGGCCACAAGCGTCTGCGCGGTCGTGACCGCCAGATCGAGGATCACCCCGCCGTTGAGGAGCCCGGAGAAATCGAGTTGGTCGCTGTCGACATTCGCCGCCTCGACGATCGTCACGTTCGCCGACTGCGTCCCCCGGAACACGTACCGGTCGCTCCCGGCGCCGCCCGAAAGGATGGCATTGCCCACCCATCCGTCGAGTGTGAATGTGTTGGCTCCTTCCCCTCCGGTGAGCCGCGCCGATTCGACGCTCGAGAGGCTCTCCGTTCCGAGGCCGGTCAACAGCCCTGCCGCGAGCGTGAAGTCGATGTTCCCCGACTCGATCACGGCATCGATGCCGGCTCCGCCGTCGAAGGCGTCGTTCCCGCCGCCGCCGGTGAGTGCGTCATCGCCGGCGAGCCCGGCGATCGTGTTGTCGTGGGCATCGCCGACGAGCGTGTCGGCGAACGGCGAGCCGATCACGTTGCGGAAGCCGACGATCTCCCGGAAACCAGTCGCCCTGCCGAGGGCCAAGTCGACGCTTACCGCCACCGGGGAGAGCGTGTAGTCGAGCGTGTCGCCGGCCGACGCGGCCACCAGCGTGTCAATCCGGCTAAATGTCACGCCGCCGACGACGCCGCTCCCAGACGCCGTGACCCCCCAAACCATCCCCTCCCCGGGGCCGAGAAGCGTGTTGCCGCCGAAGGCGCCGTTGTGAAGACTGCCGACGACGGTCGTGATCGCCTCGATGCCACCGGTTCCGGAGGCAGAGGCGGCACCGAGATCGACGTTCATCCCCAGCGTGGAGGCCGTGTAGTCGAGCGTGTTGGTCGCCGCCGGGGTTCCCGTCACCTTGCCGGCAAAGGACGCGTTCCCGACGAACGCGAACCGATTGGCCGTCTGGCCACCGATGACGTCGCCGTAGGCCGTGAAGACGAGCACGTTCTCCGTGGGGCTGCCGACATCCGCGACCTCGAGGCTGCCGTCGGGGCGCACGGTAAAGGTGAGGGGAACGGTGCAGGCGGAGAAGTCGAGAGTGTCCCCGGCACGGACACCCTCGGGGATCGTGGTGCCGAAAGCGTTGGAGAACCTTCGGAACTCCGGCAGGTTCGGGTCGTAGGTGAACTCAAACAGCGTTGGCTCTGAGGTGTTGCCTGCGATGTCGAGCTGTCGGACGCGGACGCTGTTGAATCCTTCGACGGCCGTGACCATCTCGCTCCAGGTCGAGCCGTCGGTCGAGTATTCGACGCGGGCGCCGTCTGCGAGCCCCGTGACGGACAGCCGGCCATCGGCGGTGATCCCATCGCCCGGATCCGCTCCGCTGTCGTTGAGGAGCGCCACGACCGGCGCCTGGGGCGACTGCGAGTCGAGCGTGAAGCTGAAAGCGGTCGGCTCGGAGGCATTTCCGGCCGCGTCGGTCTGGCGGATGAGGAAGGCGTTGTGCCCCTCGACGGCGCTCCACTGCGTGCTCCATGTCGATCCGTCGTCGGTGGAGTATTCGACGATCGAACCCAGCTCGATCGTCGAGCTCGATCCCGTCATCTCCACCCGCAAGCCCGTCGGCCCACCCCAGTTGACGAGGACGAAGTCGAGCGTGTTGATCCCCTCGATGAAGCCGCCGCTGACGGTGAACGGCTCGAACGCCCAGTAGCCCGTTGACACCCAACTCGCGTATCCCTGGCTCGCGCCATTGATACGGATCTCGAGGCCGATGTCGTCGGCCGCCCAAACCCCGCTGATCGACACCGTCGCCGGATCGACGCCGGAGAGATCGAAGGTGGTGCGGTAGACATACTCGCCCCCCGGCCCGTCGAGCACGCCGTTGCTCGCCGGCCCGATCCAGGAGGATGCCCCGATGTCGGCGATCCACGGTCCGATCGGCCACCCGTTGTCCACCGCGGCGACGCGGACCACGTCGGTGCCGCCGGGGACCGAGACGAGTGTGTAATGGAGATCGGTGGCCCAGTTGGCCACCAATTGCCCGGCACCATCGACCCCGGTGTTGAACAGGGTCGAGAGCGGCACCCCGTGCGCGATCCGCCCATCGTTGGTGACCCCATCGACCGGGCTCGAGCCGCTATCAACGGCAAGTCGGGTCAGCGGGGCCATCGGCTGCCGCGCGTCGAGCGTGAACGCGAACGACGTCGGCTCGGAGGGGTTGCCTGCGATGTCGAGCTGTCGGACCCGGACGCTGTTGAAACCTTCGATGGCTGCGAACGCATCGCTCCAGGTGGAACCGTCGGTCGAGTATTCGACGCGGGCGTCGCTTTCGAGCCCGGTCACGGACAGCCTCCCGTCGCTCGTCACGCCGTCGTCCTGGCGCCGCCCGGTGTCGTGGACGAGGGCCACGCCCGGCGCTGCCGGCGCTGTCGTATCAGGGAGCCCACGACGGACGACGAGGGTGTACCGACGGTCGGCGGTCGTACCGGCGACACCGACGCGGTAGACGCCACCGGCTCGCGCCACGCCGAAATCGATCGTCCGACCATCGCCGCCGGTATCGGGGGAACCGACCGCGATCACGCTCCCGTTTGGCCCGACCAGTTCCATCGTCAGCCCGGGGGAAGATTGCACCTCCGTGGGCACCACGTCGACTGCTATCGACTGGCCGGCCGAAACCGTGAACGAGTAGTAATCGGGGCTGGACGAATCGACCTTGCCGACGACCGCGAGGCGATCGCCCTGTTGCGGGACTGGAATGCTCGACGCGTCGATCGACTGGGCCGTGGCAGGGGAGTCGTTGCCGTTGACGACCGGCGTGACGCTGACCACGTCGATCACCGGGGCCCAGTAGCCCCCGCCGAGACTCTCGAAGTCCAACGTCGACGTCGCCGCGGTGGCGACGAACCGGAACGTGTGCCGCGCCCAATCGAAGCCGAACTGCGGCCCCGGACGACCGGTGTATTCGTGCGACACCCCCGCGACGGTCGCACGCAGCGTGCTTTCGAAACGGGGCGACCCGTGGAGGAACGAGACTTCGTACCAGGCCCCGGGAACGGTCACGAACGTCTGGGAGATGCTTCCCCGCAAGGGGCCGCCATCGAGCGACAGATCGACCGCGTACATCCCGCCGTCGGTGGCGTTCAATCCGAAATGAGCCGTCTGACCGGCGATCAGGTGCCAGTCGATGCCGTGGCCTCCCACGACCCACCCGGTGATCGAGTCGTTCGCCTGGTCGCCACCGGGAAGCGGGCTGACCCGCTTGAAACCACCGTTGTTGGCGATCGCGTAGTTGCCGAGTTCGAACGATCCGTTGACGATCAGATTCGTCGACGTGTCGACGTTTTCCTCCTCGATCGCGGCATTGACGACGACACCGAGGTCGTAGCTCCCGCTTCCCTGCGTCCCGATCACGCGGATCGTGGAGAGGCCCGTGGTCGCTGCACGCGTCGATTGGAGGAGGGCCCGCTTCCCGGGCGACGGCGACTCGGCGGATGCGACGACCGTGACCCCATCGGGGGCGACAAACTCGATGCGAACGCTCTGACCAGGGCCCCCGGTGACCACGGCGCTGACAACCTGCCCGGCAGCCACGTCAACGAGCCAGGAGTCGATCTGGCCGGCCCCGACGATCGTTCCCGCCGCGCCGGTGGCCGACACGCCCGCCGCCACCGGCACGAGTACGAGCGGCGTCCTGAGGGTGAACTCGAAGCTCGTCGGCGAAGAGACATTCCCCGCCGGGTCGGCCTGCCGGATGAGCAGGCTGTTGAAGCCCTCGACGGGAGTGAACGACCCCATCCACTTCTGACCGCCATCGACCGAGTACTCGGCGGTCGCCCGTGCCTCGGAGCCGATGATCGACAGCGTCCCGTCGGAGGTGATGCGATCGGTGGGACTGCTGCCGGTATCGTTGGCAAGCGATACCCCGAGCGCGGCGGGAGCCTGCGTGTCGAGCGTGAACTCGAAGCTCGTCGCGGCGGACACACGCCCCAAGACGTCCGCCTGCCGAACGAGCACGCTGTTGGCGCCCTCGACGGCGGCGAACGAGCCGCTCCAGGTCGCGCCGGCGTCGATCGAGTACTCGATCCAATTCCCCGTCGACACCCCGGCCACGGTCAACGCGCCGCTGGACGTGATCCCGTCTGTGGCGCTCGCACCGGTGTCATTCCCGAGCGAAACGATCGGGGCATCGATCACGCCGGGGAGGATCGTATTGACGATCGCCACGCCATGATCGACGTCTTCGTAGTTGGCATTCGGGCTGATGAAGTACCAGAGGTCGAAATAGGTGCCTGGATCGGTATGAGTCGTCCCTTGGAGATACAAGCCACTCGACAGGTCTTCACCGTTGACACCCGTGGCGGTCCCGGTGGCGGAATGGGCTTGCCCGTCGTAGGTCGTGACATAGGGGGAGACGTTGACCGTCGGGGCCGCCTTCTGGACGGTGAACGTGCCGTTCCCCGACGCATCGGCGTAGTTGGGATCCGGGCTGAAAAACAGCCATGTCACCGCGTAAACGCCTGCGTCCGTGACGGTTTCGTTGGTGAGGGCGAAGCCGAGTGTCTCCCCTTTGATGCCACGGCCGAAGACGACACCCCGCTGCCCAAGGCCGTTGTAGACCACGGACGCAGGTCCCTCGAATGAAGCCTGGGCCCTGTCGATCGTGCCGGTCACGACTGGAGCGAGGAGAACATAGTTGTCGGCAAGGGCTCCGGTGAGCGACAGGCCTGTCACTGTCACCGGCTTTCCGACGCCGGCATTGGGGTCGCCGTAGGTGCCCGTGACGCCGGCCGTGACGAGCGCCGTCGACGTATCCCCCGGCACGAGGCCGACGAGTGTCGCCTCACCAGGGTTCAACGGGGCGGTCGTGCCGCCATCGTAGGGACGGGTATTGACGGTGATGCCGCTGACGGTGAGACCCACGAGGACGCGGGTAAGGACGATGTCGTTGCCGTCCCCGCCGCTGTAGCTGATCCGGAACGTCTGCCCGTTGCCGGCAAGAAACACCGTCCCGGCGGGAAGACCGGCGAACGCGCCGATGACCGGATCGCCCCCGTCGTTGTCGACGATCATCACCGACTGCCCCGCGTCGGCGCGGCCGTTGATCGTCAGATCGAGGCTGCTGCCACCGAGGTCGACCGTCCCGGCCACGGTCAGCCCGGCCGCAGTCGACGCTCCGCCGGCGGGCAAGTCCACGGAGGGTGAAAACGTCGCCGGGCTCGATAGGGCGATGTTGCCGGTGGCCAGGCCGCCGGCGAGCCGGCCCGCCACCGTGAGGACGCCGGTCGTCGTCGTCGCCGTACCAGGCCCGGTGAGATTGCCGATGGTGTCGCTCGATGCACCGAGATCGAGCGAGCCGCCATTCAGGATCACGGCGCCGCTGTCCGGAAGGACGTTGTTCGCGCCGATCTTGAGGGTTCCGCCGAAGACGGTCGTGCCGCCGGTGTAGGTGTTGGCGCCGGTGAGGGTGACGGTGCCGGAGCCGGTCTTCGTCAGGGCGCCCGAGCCGGCGAGGATCGCCGAGACGGAGCCGTCTTGCAGGTCGTAGCTGGAGCCGGTGAGGCCGGGAAGGCTCAGCTTGATCGCGTCGATAGCCGTGGCGACGTCGCCTGCGTGGGTGATGCTGCGGAATTGCAGCGTATGCGTTCCGGCCTCGAGAAACACCGGCTGAGAGACGTAGTCGCCCCATGCTCCGGTGGTGAACGCGGAAGCCGGCCACGTCGACTGCGTCGCCCCGTCGATCACCAGTTCGACGCCGGCCGAACCGTAGCCCGGACGACCCTGGCCACGGAAGGCGTACGAAACGTATCCCGCCTCCGCGACCGAGATCGTCTGCGTCAGCGAGGAAGCGGCATTTCGATAGGATTGCAGGATGCCGAACTGCGAGCCGCTGGGGGTGTAGGTGAAACCGAAGGCCGATCCGTTCTTGGAGATGTAGGCGCGGTTGGTGTAGCTCCACGACGCTCCGCTCGGCTGGACGAATCCCGCCACCGCCACCGCATCGAAGTCGGCATTGGCCACGGTCCCGCCGGTGATCGCGGCACCGCCGGTGATCGAACCACCCCCCTGGACCGACACGGCGCCGACCGTGTCGGTACGGCCCCCAAGGGCGAGCGTGCCGCCGTTGACCGTGACGGAGCCTGTGTCGGGCAAGACGTTGTTGGCACCGAGGGCGAGAACGCCGCCGGTGATGGTCGTGCCGCCGGTGTAGGTATTCGTGCCGGAGAGGGTGAGCGTGCCGGTGCCGGCCTTCGTGAGTTTGCCCGCGCCGCTGATGACGCCAGCAAAGGTCGAGTTCGTGTTGGCCGTGCCGACGGTGAGCTTCGAAGCGGCGTTGTTGAAGGCCAACGTAGCGGTGCCATTGTTGGCAAGCGAGCCGAACGTCACACCGACCGAGCCGGTCGAGAAGGCCAGTGCCGCGGTGCCCGCGGCGCCATTGCCGAGCGTCACCGCTCCGGCCACCGCACCATTGACATCGATGGTCAGCGTGGCGCCCTGATTGACGACGATCGAATCGTTGGCGGTGGGGGCACCGTTGACACCGGAGCCGGTCGTGATCTGGCTCCAGGCCGTGTTCGAACTGATGACGATCGCGGAATCGTGGAAGGCCTCGGTCGCCACCGCGCCCGAGACAAGCCCCGTGGCCCGGACCTCGAGACTCGCGTTGGCGTATTCGCTGCCGACAAACCACTCGGTCTCGATCCTTCCGTCGGCGATGCCGTCGCGGTCGGGGGCGATGCGGACGCCGGTGTCGTCGACGTAGGCGTCGAATCCCCCCACGCCGTCGGTCACCTTCCAGGGGAGATTCCCCGACGCCGTGTCGGCGAGGCCGTCGGTGCGCACGACCTGAAACCGGATCGTTTCACCGACCTGAAAGTTGTTGTCGGGGCCACCGTCGGAGAAGGTGGTGAAGAGAGCCGTGCTTCCGGGGGCATAGTCGTAGCGGTCGGTGGCGATGTCGGCGGCCAACAGCGTACGCGGCTCGAGTCGCGCAAGGCCATCGAGTCGGGCAAGACCCGAGCGTCGCCGTCGATCGCGCACCGATCGCCGCCGCGCGCGAAGCAGGGCACGATCACGGAAGCGCCGCCAGACGAGCGTGGCATGGATCCGCGCCCACCACCGAGGCGTCCAATTCGATTTCATGGCAAACCATCTCCTTGGAGCAGTCCTGAGCAGTCGCGAGCACCGGCACTCGACCGATCGTCACCGAGGGGAGCCGCGGATGCCCTTCCGTCGACACCCCTCTTGTGATGGATACAGTCGATGACCTGCTGGCGAGCCTAAGGCCTCAGTACGGGAGGTCAAAGGAGTTGGCCCAGAAACGGCTCGAAATTTGCTCTCGTCGGGACGAAACGGACAGATTCAGGGACGAAACGGCAACGCCGCCACCCACACACCCCCCTTTTTTTGGGATGGATAGCCCCAGCGCACCGGCAGCCCTCTGCCGGTAGGCTCCGCCCCCTCCCCGCAGCCGCCCGCTCTCTTCCGGTTGAGGATTCCCGCCCCCGGCTCCAAGATGACTCTTGGCTTTCCCACACCGGTCCCTTCCGATCCGAGCCCCATGCCAGCCCTCACCACCCACCTCACGATCATCCGTCACGCCTGGGCCGAGGATCCGGGGCCGGGAGTCGACGACTTCCAGCGCCGCCTGACGAAGCCCGGAAGGAAACGGTTCGAGAAGTTCGTCCGCCGACTCGGGAAGGTGGGGATGGGCTTTGACCTCATCGCCACCAGCCCACTCATCCGCTGCCGGGAGACCGCCGAGATCCTCGCCGCGGAGCTCGATGACGGGGCGCCGATCGTGGTCGTCGATGCCCTCGCACCGGGATCGGACTGGCAGACGCTCGTCGAGTGGACGATCGGGCAAGATGCCGCGCGCGTCGCCTGGGTGGGGCACGCCCCGTGCGTGGGGCGTCTCGCTGCCCACACGATCGGCGACGGCAGCGCCACGCTCCGGATGCCGAAGGGAGCCGTGGCTTCGATCCGACTCGACGACGGCATCGGCCATCCCGGCGAACTCGAGTGGCTGGCCACGGCCGCGCTCCTCGGGGGCTGATGCCGGCCCAGGGCAGGGCAAACCGCTTGAAAAAGTGCCGGCAAGGCTTCCGCCGAAGGGTGGTAGAATCGGTCAACTTCCCACCGTTCCCTCGAGGATCCGGTTCATGCCGTGCCCCGCCCGTGTGCCCGTTCGCTCCCGACTCGCCCCCCTGGGCATCATGCGCATCGTCCTCGGCGCCGTGATCGGGGTGTCGTGGGTGTCGATCCTCGGCTGCTCTTCGCCGAGTCGTGGCCCGGAGGGCGACATCGTCGAGGTGGAGCGGATCGAGGTGCTGCCGAGCGAGACCGCAGCCCCAGCAGCGGCGGGCGGATCGGAGGACTCGGCGCCGCCGGCCGACGAAAAATCTGGAGGCCCAGCGACGGAGGGCGCGTCCCCTGCCGTCGATGCCGGGCAGACCTCGGGCCCGGCCGCGGAGGAAGTCCCCGCCACCCCGGCAGCAAACTGACGCCACGCTCCGCTCCCTGCCGGCGGCATCGATGTCGTCGTCGCTTCATCTCCGCTTCCAGCCACCGCGCCCGATCCATCCATGAAAGACCGCTCCCGCTGGCTCCCGATCGCCCAGGCCCGCGCCCCGTTCTGGGCCGGCGTCGATCTGGGTGGGACAAACATCAAAGTCGGCCTCGTCGATGACGATGGCCGCACCGTCGCGTACCACACCGAGAAAACGTGCGTCGATCGAGGGCCGGAGGATGTCTGCCGGCGGATGGGCCAGGGCGTCCACACCGTCGCAAGCCTCGCCGGCGTCCCCCTTTCCGCGATTCCGCGGGTCGGCCTCGGCACCCCCGGCCCGCAGGACCTGAAGGCCGGCTTCATCATCCGCGCCGGCAACTTTCACGGCTTCGATGGCTTCAACGTCCGCGACCGAGTCTCGCACCATGCGGGGCTGCCGGTGACGTTTGCCAACGATGCCACCGCCGCCGGTTTCGGCGAGCACTGGATCGGCGCCGGCCAGGACATCGAGAGCCTCGTGCTCCTCACGCTCGGCACCGGGGTCGGCGGCTCGATCGTCATTGGCGAATCGACGATCGACGGCGCCAACAGCCATGCCTCGGAGTGCGGCCACATCCTCGTCGATCCGGCCGCGACGGCCCGGATGTGCCCGTGCGGAAAGCGTGGGCACCTCGAGGCCTACGCCAGCGCCAAGTCACTGATGGCGATGGCCCGCGAGCGGATCGACGCCGGCACCGCGGCCGGCTTGGCGAAGGCCGTGGCCGATGGCGGGTTGCTTTCCCCGGAGCTCATCTGGGCCCAGGCAAAGGCCGGCGACACCGTGGCCGTCGAGCTCATCGACTCGGTGGCCCGCTGGCTCGGTATCGGGATCACGACCCTCCTCCACACCCTCGACCCGGCGATCGTCCTCCTCGGCGGCGCCATGACGTTCGGCGGCGAGCCCGATCCGGTCGGCCACGCCTTTCTGGAGCGGATCCGGGCCGAGGTCCGGGAGCGTGCCTTCCCCCTCCTTGCCGAACGGACGCCGATCCGCTTTGCCACTCTCGGCGGCGACGCCGGCTACGTCGGCGCCGCCGGCATGGCCCGCGCCGAACACCACCGCCTCCATCCCTCCGACGCCTGACGATCCCCCCGGCTACAATTTCCCCATGCCCATCGACTGCAAGCACATCCGCAATTTTTCCATCATCGCCCACATCGACCACGGCAAGAGCACGCTCGCCGACCGGCTCCTCGAATGGACCGGGACGGTCGAGAAGCGGCAGCTCAAGGAGCAGATGCTCGACGACATGGAGCTCGAGCGGCAGCGGGGGATCACGATCAAGGCCCGCGCCGTGCGGATGGAATACCGCCACAAAGGAGAGCTCTACGAGCTCAACCTCATCGACACTCCCGGCCACGTCGACTTCCACTACGAGGTCTCGCGAAGCCTGGCCTGCTGCGAGGGGGCGGTGCTCCTCGTCGACGCCTTCCAGGGGGTGGAAGCGCAGACGGTGGCCAACGCCTACGCCGCGATCAACCAAAACCTGGCGATCGTGCCGGTGATCAACAAGGTCGATCTCGTCCACGCGCGCGTCGACGAGGTCCTGGCCGAGATGGAACAGAGTCTGGCGATCGACCCGACGGAGGTCATCAAGGCGAGCGCCAAGGCAGGCATCGGCATCGATGAATTGCTCGGGGCGATCGTCGAGCGGATCCCGCCGCCGGCAGGGGATCCGCAGGCGACGCTCAGGGCGATGATCTTCGACAGCCACTACGACAGCTACCGCGGTGCGATCACCTACGTCCGGATCATCGACGGCACGATCAAGAAGGGGCAGAAGATCCGCTTCCTCGAGACCGCCTCGACCCACGAGGTGCTCGAGCTCGGTCAATTCGTACCGCAGCGCCGTGCCTGCGACGAACTCGCCGCCGGTCAGGTGGGCTACCTCGTCTGCAACATCAAGGACGTCAAGCAGGTCCACATCGGCGACACGGTGACGATCCCGGGCGACGACGGCGCCAAGGCGATGCCGGGCTACAAGCCGCCGCAGCGGATGGTCTACTGCGGCCTCTATCCCTCCGAGGGGGAGAACTTCGAGGAGCTCCGCGACTCCCTCGAGAAGCTCGTGATCAACGATCCGTCGTTCGAGTTTTCCCCGGAGTCGAGCGAGGCTCTCGGCTTCGGCTTCCGCTGCGGTTTCCTCGGCCTGCTTCACATGGAGATCATCCAGCAGCGGCTCGAGAAGGAGGACGATCTCGATCTCGTCCAGACGGCGCCCAACGTCACCTACCAGATCCTCAAGTCCGACGGCACGACGATCGAGATCACCAACCCGCAGGATGTCCCGGAGTCGGGGCAGATCGAGGAATTTCGTCAGCCGATCGTGCGAACGAACTTTCTCACCCCCGTCGAGCACATCGGCCCGATCATGCAGCTGTGCACCGACCGCCGCGGCACCTACCTCAAGACCGAATACCTCTCGCCGACCCGCGCGATGCTGACGTTCGACCTGCCGCTGGCGGAGGTGATCTACGATCTCCACGACAAGCTCAAGAGCGTGACCCGCGGCTACGGCACGATGGACTACGAGCTCATCGGCTACTTCCCGGCCGATCTCGTCCGCCTCGACATCCTCGTCGGCGGCAAGAAGGTCGACGCCCTGTCGATCATCTGCGACCGCCGCGATGCCGACCGCCGCGGCCGGGCGATCGTCAAGAAACTCCGCGGTGAGATCGACCGTCACATGTTCGAGGTGGCACTCCAAGCCGCCATCGGCACGAAGGTGATCGCCCGCGAGACGATCTCCGCGATGCGGAAGAACGTCACGGCGAAGTGCTACGGCGGCGACATCTCCCGCAAGAAAAAGCTGTGGGCGAAGCAGAAGGAGGGGAAGAAGCGGATGAAGAGCGTCGGCTCGGTCGACATTCCCCAGAAAGCCTTCATGGCGGT
>CAJBCV010000289.1 GCA_903951635.1 uncultured Planctomycetaceae bacterium | reverse complement strand
GGCTTGCAGATCGTGTAGGTCTGCTCGCGCGTCTCGTACACCGGCTTGCAAACCGTATACGGAATTTCCTTCGTGAGCGTCTCGTACACCGGCCGGCAGACCGTGTACGGGATCTCCTTGGTCATCGTCTCGTACACCGGCTTGCAGACGGTGTAGGTCTGCTCACGGGTCTCGTACACCGGCTTGCAGACCGTGTACGGGATCTCCTTCGTGACGGTCTCCCACACCGGCTTGGAGACGGTGTAGTTGACGATCTTCGAGCGGGTCTCCCACACCGGCTTGGTGACGGTGTACTCGACCTCCTTGAAGGACCGCTCCGTCTCGTAGCGGACGCAGTCGATCTCCTTCTGCTCGACGATGCGTTCGCACATCGTCTTGTAGCAGGTGATTTCCTGGCGCTCCCAGACGGTCTCACGCACCGTCCGGGTCGGGCCGCAGGGCGCCGAGGCCCCGTCGACAACACCATCCTCGACGATCCGACCGTCCATCGAATCGCCGACGTCAGGGGCCTGACCGGCATCGCCGGCCAAAACGCTCTGCGCGGCGTCGGGACAGTCCTCACCGGCCAGCCCGATCGCGTCATCGGCGCGGAGCGCCGGAGATACGATCCAGGCGACGGCCAGCAGCCAACTCAGCCACGTGGTCTTCATGCATGCCGCCCCTCACGGGGCGACTCCTGAAAAGAGGGAACGAAACTCTTGGGTGGGCGCGGGGGCAGGGTTTCCCACGCTCTTCAACCATCGACCACAAATCCCCCGCAGGTTGACCAATCCACGCAGTCGATCTTGTTTTTCCAGACAACCAGCGCCAGCGCATCCGTCACAGATTCACTTTCCACCCGCTTCGGAACGCTGGAGTTCCCCCCGATTCCAGACCGTTCTTCCCCGCGGATCACCATGGCCGGCAACGGTTTGCAGTCGATCTCGGAGTACCCCCGGGGGGGGTTCGCGTTGCGGGGGCACTGGTTCGGGGGGTAGAGTTTTCTGCGGTCCGTCTCACTTCACGGCGTCGACGCCCCATGCCCGACTCGCGAGTCACGCCCGGCGACCTCCCGTCCGATCATTCGGTCCCGAAGGTCGTTGTCAGCCGGCTGAGCCTCTACCTCCGAGAACTTCAGCGGCTCCAGGGGGCCGGGCAGCAGACGATCTCGTCGAGCCAACTCGGCGCCCTCCTCGGCTTCAGCGATGCCCAGGTGCGGAAGGATCTCGGCTTCTTCGGGCAGTTCGGCTACCCCGGCGTCGGCTACCGCTGCGATGAGCTGATCCACGCCATGCGCGACATCCTCGGCACCAACCACCGCTGGCCGGTGGTCATGGTGGGGGTGGGCAACCTCGGCCAGGCGCTCCTCGGCTACCGCGGCTTCGGCCGGCAAAACTTCACGATCGAAGCCGCCTTCGACGCCGACGCGTCGAAAGTCGGCGGGACGGTGCGGGGGCTCGTCGTCTACCACATCGACGACCTGCCGCAGGTCGTCCGGGAGAAGGGAATCCGGCTGGGTATGATCGTCGTCCCGGCGGATCGGGCCCAGGAGGTCGCCGAGCGGATGGTGGCCGCGGGGATCGAGGGGATCGTCAACTTCGCCCCGGTCACCCTCACCCTTCCCCCCCATGTCCAGACGGTGGCAGTCGACCTGGCGATCGAGCTGGAGCAGCTCTCCTTCGCGGTCACCAACAAGCTCGCCAAGGGAGGAGTTGATCCATCCCCCCCGACGGAGCCCGGATCCTCCTAACGCCCATCCCTCCCGCTCCCGCGATGGGGTATGATCCGGAGTCGCCACTACCCGGTGGTGTAACGGTAGCACAAGGGATTTTGGTTCCCTTTGTCTAGGTTCGAATCCTAGCCGGGTAACTCTCTCCGTCCTTCGTCAGCCACGCCGCTGCCGACGTCCTCCATGACCTCCATCGACGATCCCTTCCGCAAAGCCCGCGAAACCGACGGCGTCCTCCGCTGTCCGTTTCAGGGGGATGAGATCCCGATGATCCTCCGGCACGAGGAGGTGCGGCGGGCGGCGAAGGACTGGCAGACCTTCAGCTCCGACGCCCCCTTCCGGGTGCCGATCCCGTCGGAGGAGCAGCTTCGCAGCGTCCGCCAACTGCCAATCGAGCTCGACCCCCCCGACCACACCGACTACCGCCGGCTCGTCGAGCCCTTCTTCCTTCGGGCCAAGCAGCCGGCTTTCGTCGCCCGCATCGACAGCCTCGTCGCCCGCCTCGTCGACGAGGCACTCGCACGCGACTCGATCGAGATCGTCGAGGAGTTTGCCCTGCCGCTGCAGTCGCGGGCGCTGACCGTGCTTCTCGACGTTCCCGAATCGGAAGCCGACATCTGGATCGGCTGGGGCGTCCATGTCTTCCACGGCAGCGACGGACTGACGAAGGCCCGCCAACTCGAGGATTACCTCAACGATCGCTTCGATCGGGCCGAGGTATCCCCCAACGACGACTTCTTCAGCCTCCTCTGCCGGGCCAGCTTCCGCGGCCGGCCCCTCACCCGGGCCGAGCTCCTCGGCTTCGCCAATCTCGCCTTCGCCGGCGGCCGCGACACGATCATCCACTCGATCGCCTGTGCCATCGGCCACCTTGCCACCACCCCGGCCGACTTCGCCTTCCTCCGCGCCGATCACGATCGGATCATCCATGCCGCGGAGGAACTTTTCCGCGTCTTCATGCCGCTGACGCACATCGGCCGCGTCTGCCCGGTCGCCACCGAGGTCGATGGGGTCGCCGTCGAGCCGGGGGGCAGGGTCTCGCTCGGCTGGGCCTCGGCGAATCTCGATGGCACGGTGTTCGACGAGCCGCTTTCCATCCGGCTCGACCGCCGACCCAATCCGCACGTCTCGTTCGGCTTCGGTGCCCACCTCTGCCTGGGGGCGGCCCATTCGCGGACGGTGATGAAATCGCTTCTCGGCGCCCTCTGCCGGCGGGTGGAGCGGATCGACCTCGTGGCGAAGCGCGACCGGGTGGAGAAGACCGCAGCCTACGACCGGACGCTCGGCTACGACGAACTCGTCGTCCGGATGGCCCCCGCGGCGCAGGCGGGGTGAGCCGCCGCTGCGAGCTCCGCACTCACGAGTTCGCGATCGCGGCAACGACAACCGCCGCCTCGAGGAGGTTCTTGAGATTCTTGGCGGCGGCGCGGGTCTGGGCCCCGAGGCCGAGGCGGATGAGCGGCTGCATGAGCTTCCCCAGGAAGGTTTTGGGAGCGATCTCGATGGCATGGGTCATTCGCGTTCCGCTGCCCGCCGGAGCGACGCGGAGATCGACCGACACGTCGTACGACGCATCGCCGTAGCGGCAGAAGAGTCGTTCGCCGGGCACACGCGCGACGATCGTGCCGGCCATCTCCGCCTGTTTGCCCCCTTCGCGGAACACGTAGCGAAGCTTGTCGCCGGGGGCGTTTGGCCCTGCTCCGAGCTTTTCGAGGCTGACGCAGGGGGGAAGCCACTTCGCCGTCAGCGGCAGGTTGTCAATCGCCGCAAACGCGAGGTCGGGGGTGGTGGCAACGGTTTCCGTGAGCTCACAGCGAACGGACATGAGTTGGCTCCAGGAAAGACTTCGTGGCCGGACTGTAGCGGGACGGTCGTCCTCAGAGTGACCTGCGGACATCGGCCCCCACCGGAGATTCTAGCCGGGGACGGGCCCCATCCCCTACGCTCAGGATTGATGCCTGCCTCGCCCCCATTCGCCAACACGATCGTCGGCTCTCCTCTGGGGCCGCTCACGCTCCTGGCTTGCCCGGAAGGACTGCGGAGCGTGGCCTGGGTGGGGGAGTCGCCCGCGGTGGTGTCGGCCTTGGAGCGTCCCGTGGCCTCGGCACTGGCCGGGAGCGACTCTGCGGCCACATCGATCCTCCGTGCGGCCGCCACCCAACTCGAGGAGTATTTCCGCGGCCTGCGGACGACCTTTGATCTTCCCCTCGATCCCCCCGGCACGCCGTTCCAACGCTCCGCCTGGGAGGTCCTCCGCACGATCCCCTTCGGCCAGACGATGACCTACGGCGCGCAGGCCCGGCGGCTCGGCGGAGCGAACAAGGCCCGCGCCGTCGGGGCAGCCAATGGCCGCAATCCACTTGCGATCATCGTCCCCTGCCACCGCGTCATCGGCGCCGATGGATCGCTCACCGGCTTCGCAGCGGGCGTGGAGCGAAAGGCCTGGCTGCTCCGCCACGAAGCCGCGCTCGCCGGCTCCGTCAATCGCGGCCATGCATGACGTGTGCACCGCGGCCTGTCGGCATGCCACCGCTCATCCGACCGGCTCGAAATCGCCGAGGACCCAGGAGCGGTCGAAGTAAGCCGCCGTCGGTCCGTAGAGCCGGAAGTAGCTGAACCATCCTTTCCCGGGAAGCGTCTGGATCCAATTGCTCGCCGGCTTTCCTTCGGGGGCTGTCGGGCCGAAGAAAAGGTCGACCGAGCCGTCGGCGTTGGTGGCGATCGGATCGCGTGACGATCGGTCTGGCTGAACCCCGGTATCGACGAAGCAGCGAGTCTCGTTGTCGTAGACGGTGACCGACCAGAACTGCGCGACGGGTACGTCCTTCGGCACGGTGAGGCGATACGCCTTGCCGCCGTCGAGCCAGCGGCCGGCAGAATCCCTCGTGGCCTCGAGATAGACCTGCCCCACACCGACGGCCCGCCCCATCATCCCCACCGAGACGCCGACCGCCTCGTAGAACCAGCTCGTCCGCTCGTCGAGCTCGGTGTGGTGGGAGGCCTCCTGATTCGTCTCGGCGAGCATCAGGGATTTCTCCCATTCCCGCCCGGGCCACAGCCTAGCGCCGGTAAACCGCTTCCTGTACGCGATCGCCCGGGCCATCGCCTCGCCCGCTGCGGCCGCGTCGATGAGGATTTTCTGCTGCCTCTGGCTCGGTGCGAACGGCTTCCCCTTCTCGATCCCGAGCGGCTGGAGCATCCCCATCACGATCCGATCGCGCTCGTGGACCGGCTCCTCAGCGATGACCCTCGCCAGCCCTTCCCAGAAAGCGAGTCCGCGCGGCTGCTCGCCGCTCCATGCTCTCCCGGCGGGGGAGACATGACGCGTGGGGGCCGGGGCCTGGCGCTTGGCATAGGGATAGATCCGCAGCCCTTCGATGAGCGCTTTGGCTTTGGCCGGATCGGGGTCGAGGACACGGTGGGCCGACCAAATGTTGATCGTCGGCGAACGGAACACGAAGTAGCCCTCGGGCTTCATGTCGGCGTCATCGGGGCCGAGGATCAGATACTTTCCCCCCGCTCCCTTGTCGGGGCCGGTCTGCCCGGAATCGGTGATCGGCCGTTGCCAGAAGTCGGTGCAGCCTCCGGCCGTCGGCCCTGCTGGGATCTCCAGGACGAGCGGCCCCGATTCCCGCAGGTTCGGGAAGGCCATGATGTAGGGGGTGGTGGCATTGGCGGTGAGGAGGCCGAGCTTGTCCTGGAACGTGAGGTAGTCGACGTAGTCAAACTTCCCCGCGCCGAACTTCGTCGCATGCTCGTTTTGCCACTGCACCATCGCCATCAGCGGAAGGGCCCAGAGGTAGGCCTGGCAGGCGCGCTGGAAATCAAGATCGTCGAAGAGCTTCTCGACGGTGGCAGGGGTCGGGTAACCGTGATCGAGTTCGAGCGTGCCGAGCCTGGAAGACACACGGCCGGTGGTGGGGAGATGTCCGTCTGCTGCCAAGGCTCGCTCCTCGTTGCGATCACGGCGATCATACCGGAGCCGTCGCTCGGCTCCGGTTGGCCCAGCCTCGACGGCCGGTTGCACGAGTCTACGCCCCGCCCTGCGGATCGCTCCACCCTCCCGAAACTCGGGCAAGGTGTCGACTGCCCGAGGATTCGTGCGACACAAGACCAGCCGCCAATCGCCGGGGCGATCAGTCGGTAGAATGCAACGGCTACGATCGGGCGATCCCTGCCAGCGCGATCGCCCCTCCGCCTGAACCGTGCTCAACGAGGCTTCGATGGGTTCGCTCGCCGGTCATTTCCTCGTCGCTGCGGCGAAACTGAACGACCCGAACTTTGCCCGGACGGTGGTCCTCCTCGTCGAGCACGATCGGGGCGGCGCCCTCGGCCTCGTCCTCAATCGCCCCGGCCACGAGCGTCTGGAAACCGTCTGGGATGCATCGGCGCATGGGCCGTGCCCCTCCGACCTCGTGCTGATGAACGGCGGGCCGCTCGAGGGGCCACTGCTCGCGCTCCATTCGGTGCCGGCCATGACCGAGCGTGACATCGTGCCGGGAGTGTTTCTCGCCATGCGCAAGAAACTCGTCGTCACGCTCCTGCGCGACCGCCATATGCCGCTCCTCGTCTTCGCTGGGTATTCCGGCTGGGGCGCCGGGCAACTCGAATCGGAGGTGGCGGGCGGCGACTGGGGAATCGCCCCGGCCACCAGCGACGTCGTGTTCGGTGATCAGGAGAGCCTCTGGCAACGCGCCACGACGCTCGTCGCCGATGCAAACCTCGCCGCGGCGCTCCGCATCAAGCACCGGCCCGCGAAGCCCTGGCACAACTGACCGGCCGCCGGCACCGCAGCGCTTACGGCAAAATCCTCCCGGCGGGAATCGAACCTGCGACCACCGGCTTATAAGGCCGACGCTCTGCCACTGAGCTACGGGAGGGAAGCGAGATCCGACGTATGTCATCGCGTATCATCGCCACCCTCCTTTCCCATGGTCTGTCACCGCCGCCCGCCGCCGTTCACCGGCAGAAGCAGGTAGGAGCAGGAATCTCCGGAGCAGTTTCCAGTCAGCCTCCATGGTATCTGCCCCGACCAACACCCGCCACTGCAGGGGCTCGCCCCTCCGAGCCGCGACGCGGGCCTCTTCCCGCTCGAGGGTCAGCGTGGTGGGTAAAGTCATCGGGAAAAGCGGGGCGTGAGTCCGAGTCCATCTGATGCTTTGCCAACCAGAGTCGTGCTCGCGACGTCACCGGGATCGGGGCGGATTTCAATCTCCCGAGGAGCGGGGAGAGGACACCGCCGTCGATCGCGGAATCTGCCAGGAAGCGTCTCAATCCTCGATGGCAGGGCCATGACTCTTAGAGAACGCGATAGGGTCCGTGAATGCTTTGCGAACCGTTTGCGAGGCGGCACGGTCGCTGACGCAGATCGCTACCGTCGCATTCCATCCTCGATCGTACGGATCGACTGGATACGCGCAGACGGTCGCGAACCAGATCGCGGCTTCGATCGACTCCCTGGAGTGATCAGTTGTAAGAATGACAGCTTCGCTGTCGGTTTCGAACTCGCAACAGGCAAGATCGAACGCAAGGTGCGCCACCTGGCAATCCCGCCCCCACGCACAGAAGTATCGAGCTCCCGCTGCTATCAGCTCTCGGGACAAGTCGACCAGGACTTCTCGACTGACCGCAGAGAAATCCGCGATCAAGAGCGCCACAAAGAACTCGCCAGGAAGATCGGACAGCGCCGGAACAATATCGGCGAAGGCGTCGCAATCGAGCAGGTAGAGCCCGCGACTGGAGTCATCGGGGTGGTCGTGGAGATGCTCGATGGTCGCCATCACTTCTGCCCCGAATTGGCCCCGCTTAGCCACAACTGCCGCCGCCGGACCATTCCTTTCGGATCCGGCCACGCTCGCCAACCCCAACGCCTGGCACGCCGCACGGCCACTAATACTTCCCCTCGATGCCATTCCGCTTCCGTGCCGCCCTTATCTTGTCTGCATCTTTGTCTATCATCTCGAGAAGCCCGTCTAGTTCCTTGGCAAGATCTTCACTGGTCTTCTTCCACGTTGCTTCGTCGACAAACTCCACGCCCGGATACGTTGTCTTGAGATCCGGCACACTCGTGGCCTCCCCCTGCACCGTCTTGATGACCAACTTGACCTTCTCGAGGTCGCCAAACGCATACCCGTTGATGAATTCACCAGCCAACTGCTGGAAGGCGTTCTGCGCTTGCAGGCACTCAAACCCCATCGAACCGATGCCGCCTGCAGACCCCTCCACCAAGACCTTCCGATAGAGGCGTTGACGATGGCGGGCCGAGTAGAACCAGTACACCGCCTCGTCTTTGTGTCCTAAGTCGTAGAGCCGCACCGCGGTGACGAACATCGCCTCGACAGGCAGGTCGCCCTGCTTTGCCTTCATCTTTTCCACGAGTGCGAGAATCGAATCAGGATCAGCCGACTTAAGCTGCTCACTGAACGGGCCCACGCGGATCCGCGGCCCGTCGGAGTCGTAAAACGGCGGCACGCTGAGGGCCATCAGGGCACGATCGCGTTCAGCGGCCGATGCTCCCCCCGAAGACACCAGGCCAATCACGAGCGCCAAGGCTAACAGCGACCGGAGGCAGAGCATCGGCATGGACTTCCCGCCACGCTCCGTGGGTTGAACCTCCTGACCGAGGCGGAGCGTCGCACGAAATCGACCTGTTGGATCGATGTATCGCAGTTCGCTCGACGGTGACGTGCCCGGTGTGTAGGAACACGACGCCAGAACGACGCCTGCGATCAAGACTGGGAATTCATTGCCTGGGGCCACGAGTGTTCTCCAATGGCGGTCCCGGTCGCGTGCCGCCCTGCGTCAGTTGCGGTACTCCGTTCAGTGCTCCTCGGCCCCCCGCGGGGCGCCGACCGAGACGAACGGATACCACATGCCTCGAACAACGATCGGCCCCATGTTAGCGATCACGTGTGGCTGATCCAATTGGGCGACCGTCACACCTTCGGCCACCTGAACCCCAGCCAGCCCATCGGGCAGATAACGCCCGTAACCGAGGACGTGGATCATGCGGATCGCATCGTCACGCGATCGGGCGGTGACACCGAAGCCAAGCGGAGCGTGCGGGACTGGCGACTGTATCCAGTACGTGGTCAACCCGGCGTTCGTCATCGTTACGCCTCCGCCACCGAACGCCTTTCCTCAGCGCCGGCGGCAGCTGCGGAACCAATCATTATTGAGCTTATCCGCCTCCTCTGTCTGCTGCATCATCTGGGTCGGCGTGGCTCGACACCAGCCAGCGCTGATTACTCCAGCCCCTGGCTCGGCGTCAAACGCTCAGCCGGCCGGAACACCAGCCCTCGACCAGTTCGGCGCTCGATGGTCACCAGCGGTTCTGTCGCACTCGAGTCCCGCTGGGCCGCCATGGCGATCCTGCCCATAACCGCCTCGGAAAGGTCTCGGCCATCCATCCACGCGACGGCCTGGATGTGGAAGCCGCCGCTCCTGAGCCTGCATGCTACTGGACGCAAGAAACCCGAGCCGGTC
>CAJBCV010000288.1 GCA_903951635.1 uncultured Planctomycetaceae bacterium | reverse complement strand
GCCTCGAGGCTCCGGGGGCTGTTGATCACCGGCGTGCCGCGCTCGGCAAGCCGACCGAGGAGGTCCATCCGCAGGATCACTTCCTCGAGGCGCCCCGCCGGCATGCCGCGGACGATCACGGCGTCGGCTGTCTCGATCGCGTCGGGGAGGAAGCGTTCCGGTGGAGATCGCTCGGGGGGGGAAGACTCCCGGCCCACCGCCGGCCGAGCCGGCGCGATCCAGGCGCCGAGTTGTCGCCATTCGACGACCCCGACCTCGTGGCCGCGCGACTCGGCCTCCGCGCGGATCCGCGCCACATGCCAGGCTCCCGAGGAACCGATCACCACCAGTCGCATCGGATCGGCCTCCGGCTCACGCGCCGCCGAACGAAGTCTGCACGACGTCCACCATGATCGATCCGGCTCGATGGCGGACGCCGGTGTCGAGATTGACCAGCTCGACGACGGCCGGCGCGAACAGCGCGGGATCGAGCTTGTAGAAGTCGTAGCCCGCCTCCTCGAACAGGGCCTTAAACGGCCGCCCGTGCGAGGCCGACGCTCCGCTGACCATCGCGGCGGCGACGTCGTCGAGGCCGGCGTCGGGGCCGGTCACCTCGAGCACGACCAGCCCCCCGTAGAGGATGGCGTCGTTCGTGCGTCCGATCGCCTCGAGGTCGTCGGGCGGGGCCGGCACCGGCGGCAGCGGCGCGCGGCCCAGGCCGGCCTGGATCCGACCGAGGTCGAAGTGGAGATCGTGGAGCTTGTGCAGCGCCGTTTCGAGCGATCGGGCGACCACCTGGAGCGTGCCGGCGCGGCTCGCCGTGCGAGCGACGAGGAGGAGGAGACGATCGGGGCTGACGCCCGCCTCGGTCGCGAGCCGGAGGCAGACGTCATCCGGGGGGAGCTTCGACGATTCGAGGAGGCCGACCGCCACCTCGGCGCGTTCGCGATGGCCGATTTGATCGTAGAGATCCTCGCGACCGATCGCCGCCCGCACCGGACCGCTCGCCATGGCGAAGTATTTCCCCTCCGCCACCTTCCAGCCGGCGTACTGCGAAGCGAGGCAGGCGGCGATCGGCGCCGCGCTCTCCACGGCGACGATCGGCCAAGGGCAAGCTCCCTGCCAGGGATCGGAGGCGGGGCGGATGCGACGGTGTCGGGGGGGCGAGCCACAGGCCTCGAGCCACACTTCTCCGAGCCCGGCAAGCGCGGCGTGGGCGAGGAGGAGCCCGGCCTCGTCGCCGCCGGCAGTTTTCACGCCAGCGTCGACGATTTGCACGCCGCATGGTGTGCGTTGGTCGATCACCCCCAGCCGCCCGGCGTCGGCAAGCCCCGCCGCGACGATCCCGGCGGCCCGTGCATTCAGTCCTGTCGGCATGGAATCAGCCCTCGATGAAGGGCCGTTCCCTGGCCGGTGACGTCGTGCCTGATCGCGATCGGGATCGCGTTCTCCACCGAAGCGCTCCACGCCCCGCCGGAGCGGACATAATGTCGCCGGTCGCCGCGACGGGCAATCCCGGGCGTGCCGATCGGGGATTCACGATGTCCGCGTGGCCCGCGGTGGGGTCGCCGCTCCCTTGCCTCCTCCCGGAAACACTCTCGTGGCCAGCCTGACCGTCGAGAACTACGTGAAGACGATCCATCTCATCGCCACGGCCCGTTCGGGGAGCCCGGTGACCACCGGCCAGATCGCCGCGGCGCTCGAGGTCTCGCCCGGCACGGTGACGAGCATGCTCAAGACCCTCGACGCGGCCCGGCTGGCGACGCACCGTCTCTATGAAGGCGTGGCGCTGACGAAGGCGGGGCGGGTGCTCGCCCTGCGTGTCATCCGTCGCCACCGTCTCCTCGAGTTGTTCCTCCTGCGGACGCTCGATCTGACCTGGGACGAGGTCCACGACGAGGCCGAGCATCTCGAGCACGCCGTCAGCGATCTCCTCGTCGAGCGGATCGACGCCTTTCTCGGCCATCCCGATGTCGATCCCCACGGAGACCCAATCCCGCCGGCCGATGGCGCCGATCCGGATGACGGGCAGCCCCCGGCGAGGGTGTTGGCGGCAGGGGCAGCCGGCGAGCGCTTCCGCCTCTCGCGCGTCCTCGATCAGTCGACCGGCTTCCTTCGTTCGCTCACCGATTCGGGGCTCGTGCTCGGGGTCGAGGGGGAGATCGTCCGGCCCCCCGACAGTGCCGGCTTGATGAGCGTGAGGATCGGCGAGCAGACGATCACGCTCTCGACGGAGGCCGCGACGAAGCTTGTCGTGGCCGAAGGGTGAGGGGCTACCGAGTCAGAAGGACCGCCGCGACGCACCGCCGATCACCCCCCCGACCGCTCCCAGACGCCTTCTTGCCCCGCGCACTCGTCAACCGCCACCACGATGCGTCCGAGGAGCGGCGTACCGGCCGCCGCAAGGGCCGTCGTCAGCTCGGCGCCGATCCACGCGGCGATCCATTCGGCGGTGGTGTTGGCCACAGGCAGGAGGACGCACTCGTCGGCGGGAAACACCCAACGCCGCCGGTCGAAGCGCACCGTCACCTCCGGGAGCCCTCCGGGGCCGATCGACTCGCTCACCTCGAGCTGCCGATTGCGGGTCGGGAGGAGCATCCGATGGTCGAGGCGGGAGACGATCGCCGAGAGTGTGTCACGCAGCAGGATGAAGTCGACCACCATCCCGTGGCCATCCGGAGTGCCGCCGACCTCCACCGCCACGGTCCAGTTGTGGCCGTGGACCGGTTCGCAGAGGGTGTCGGTGAGGGTGATGAAATGCCCCGAGCAGAAAACATGCACGGCCTTGCGGAGCCGGACCGAGAAGCGTTCCATGCCGTGTTCACCCGTGAACGTCTTGGGATTGTCGATCGAGGCCCGCCGGCTCCCCTTCGTGGAGCGCCCGGTCGGCGAGCGGAAGCCTTCCGTCACGGAGAAGAATGTACAGCGCGGCGGCGCAGAGGTCGGCCGTCGTGCCGGGATTGATACGCCGCGGATGCCGCAGCGATCGATCGAAGGCCGTGGCCGCTTCCCGCCACGCCCCTTCTGGTTGCTCGATCACCGCCGCGGCTCGGCGCGACACGTCGGCGGCCACCTCGCTCCCGTGGCGGCGGGCGATGAGCGTGTCGGGCTCGCGGGCGAGCTGTCGGAGGAATCCGCGCACGATCCCCTCTCCGAGCGGACGGCCCGCGGCGACCTCGGCGAGGAGATCGCCGACCAATCCATCCTCGAGCGGCCCCCAGCCCTCGGTCCACAGCCGGGCGATCCGGTCGTGGGGCGCTGCCGCGGCCATCGCCGCGAGGAGATCGTCCGGCGGAGGGCCAGCCAGATCCCAGCGGCCGCGCTGCCCCATGCCCCCCGGGGCGGCCACGGCGATCGCCTCCCAGGTGTCGGCGGCGTCTTCAGGGGTGAGCCGGTCGAGCACGGCGGTGACGTCGTCGGGGCGGAACGGCCGGCCAGCCGCTTCGCCGGGCACGCTCGCCAGGGGCGCGATCGCGAGGATGATGCCGAGATTGGCGTTGGATCGTGTCACGCGGCGCGACGCCGACACGGCCGCGAGAATCGTCTGTCCGAGGGGCCGCGACGGCGCGGCCTCGATCGCTGGCGCGATCGCCCGCCCGGCGGCGACCAACTCGGCATGGTCGAGATCGGAAAACGAAGCCCCGGGGTGGACGTTCCCCGGCTTCTCGGCGGTCGCCTCGAGCCGGCAGGCCTCGGCGGCACACCAGCCCCGACTCCCCGGCCGGAGAGGACGACCGTCCCCAAAGGGAAGCGCGGGCAACGGGGCGTGGGGGCCGAATGGCGGCATGATGTTTGGCAACGGCATTCCCGAGGCCGGGGCGGTGCCACTGCGGCCGGGGGCTTTGTGAGGATGAAGCGAGAACGGAGGGCGATTGGCCGCAGGCGGGTAAACTCGCTGCGACATCCACGCCCCCACGCAGCGGACCTCCCGACTCTCCGATGCACTTTATCATTTTTTCCGTTCACAGCGGACGAAGCCAACCGACCGGAGCAAGCCCCACGCCATGACCACCTCCGACGCCCCGGCCGGTATCACCGACACCCCCGACTGCTTCATCAACCGAGAGTTGAGCTGGCTCGACTTCAATCTCCGCGTTCTCGAGGAAGCCGAGAACGCCGCCAACCCGCTCATGGAACGGCTGAAGTTCCTCGCCATCTTCAGCTCGAACCTCGACGAGTTTTTCATGGTGCGCGTGTCGGGGGTGCGCGAGCAGGCCTTCGGCGAAAGCGCTCCGCAGGACACGCCGCCTGACGGCACTGGCCCCCTGGAGCAGCTCCGCCGGATCGCCGACCGCACCCAGGAGCTCGTCGCCCGGCAATACCGCTGCCTCCAGGAGAGCATCGCGCCGGCGATGGTGGCCGAGGGTTTCCAGCTCGTGCGCTACGGCGATCTCGACGAGCAGCAACTGGCGCGCGTCGATCGGTTCTTCAACGAGCGCGCTCTGCCGATCCTCACGCCGATGGCAGTCGATCCCGCCCATCCCTCGCCGCGCTACCACAACCGTGGGCTCTATATCGGCGCCCAGCTCGAGCAGGAGAAGGGGCTCGGCCCCAAGCGGCTGTTCGCCGTCGTCCAGGTGCCGCAGGTGCTGCCGCGGTTCGTGAACGTCGGCTGCGACATCCCCGGCCAGCACCGCTTCGTCCTCCTCGAGGATCTCGTCGCCGCCCGCTTGTCCCAGCTCTTCGGCGGATTCACCGTTCTCTCCTGGACCACCTTCCGGATCACGCGCGACAGCGATCTCGAGCTCCTCGAGCAGGAGTCGGACGACATGCTCAAGCTCATCGAGGAGCGGCTCAAGGCCCGGCAGCGCGGGCAAGCGGTGCGGATCGAGGTCTCGGCTCGCTCGGCGGACGATTCGGTGGCGCGGACGATCATCGAGGACGAGCAGCTCCACGATGGCCTCGTCGATGGCTACGGGGAGGTCTACCGCATCGACGGCCCCCTCGATCTCACCTGCCTGTGGGAGCTCCACAAGCTCCCCGGCTACCCGCTCCTCCACGACCCGCCGTTCACGCCCCGGATGCCGCGGGGGCTGCGGCGCGGGGACGATCTCTTTGCCGAGATCGCCTCGCACGACGTCCTCCTCCATCACCCGTACGAGTCGTTCGATCCGGTGGTGGAGTTCGTCACCCGCGCCGCCTCCGATCCGCGCGTGCTCGCCATCAAGCAGACGCTCTACCGCACCTCCGGCGATTCGCCGATCTCGCGGGCGCTGATCGCGGCGGCGGAGTCGGGGAAGCACGTCACGGCGCTGGTCGAGCTCAAGGCCCGGTTCGACGAAGCGAACAACGTCAGCTGGGCGCGGCAGATGGAGCGGGCGGGGGTTCACGTCGTGTTCGGGTTCCTCGATCTGAAGACCCACTGCAAGCTCTCGATGGTGGTGCGGAACGAAGGCCACGGGCTGCGGCGCTACGTCCACCTCGGCACCGGCAACTACAATCCCACCACCGCGCTGCTCTACACCGATCTCGGCTTGTTCACCGCCGACGAGCAGATCGCCGAGGATGCCTCGGCCGTCTTCAATCTCCTCACCGGCTACTCGCAGGGACATCGGTGGCGGAAGCTGATCGTCGCCCCCAACGACCTCCACCGGCGGACGATCGAATTGATCGACGAGCAGACGGAACGCGCCCGCGCGGGCCGGCCGTCGCGGGTGTTCGCCAAACTCAACGCCCTCGTCGATCCCCACGTCATTGAGGCGCTTTATCGGGCGAGCCGGGCCGGCGTGCCGATCGACATCGTCCCCCGCGGCATCTGCTCGCTCCGCGCCGGAGTGCCGGGCTTGAGCGAAACGATCCACGTCCGGAGTGTCATCGACCGGTTCCTCGAGCACAGTCGGATCTACATCTTCGGCCCCGACGACGATGCGAAGGTGTACATCTCGAGTGCCGACTGGATGCCGCGGAACTTCTTCCGCCGGGTCGAACTCATGGTGCCGATCGAGACGCCGGCCCTCGTCACGCGGATCCTCCGAGAGATCGTCCCGGTCTATCTTGCCGACAACACTCGGGCGCGCGTCATGACCCCCGATGGGAGCTTCCGGCTCGTCCAGCCGGCGGCGGGCGAAGCGGTGGTGCGCTGTCAGTCGTACTTCCTCGACGAGAAGGGGGAGCCGCCGGTGCCCGCCGATGGAGGCCGCGGGGGCGCGGGAGGTGTGGAGGCGACGGTCGGGGCGCGTCGTCCCAGGCGTCCCGGGCGGAGGTGAGCCGTTTGGACCGCCGCCCGGCGCCCTTGCCTTGAAGCGGCTCCTGCCCGCTTCGTAAAATCAGCCTCTCATTCGCCCGTTTCGCGTCCGTTCTGACGGGCCGCGGCGAGACCAACGACCCCGAGGGTGGCGGAGCCTGATGGCTGACGATCATTACCAGACGCTCGGGGTGCCGCGGACGGCGTCCGCCGAGGATATTCGCAAGGCTTACCGGGAGCTGGCGCGGAAATACCACCCCGATCTCCATCCGGACGACAACGCCGCGAAGGAGAAGTTCAAGAAGGTCCAAACGGCGTTCGACACGCTCAACGATTCGAGCAAGCGGGAGATGTACGACCGCTACGGCAGCGCCTTCGAAGGGGTCGGAGCGGGGGGCGCGGGGCCGAGGGGCGGCCGGGGACCATTCGGCGGTGGTGGTGGGGCGGCCCCGTTCGGCGGCGGTGAGATCGATCTCGAGAGCCTCTTCGGCGGCGCTGGCGGTGGATTCGGCGATCTGTTCGGGGGCGGGGGGGGAGCCGGGAAGACGCGTTCCAGGCGGAAGCCCGTCCAGGAGCCTGGTGAAGACATCACCACGCGGATCGAGATCCCCTTCCGGCTTGCCATCGATGGCGGCAAGACCGATGTCCGGCTCGAACGCGATTCTGGCAAGGAGACGATCAGCGTCACGATTCCGCAGGGGATTCCCGACGGCGCCCGGATGCGGGTCCGCGGTCAGGGGATGCCGGGCCGCGGCGGTGGGCCTGCCGGCGACCTGCTCCTCGAGGTCGGGATCGAGCCGCATCCTGTCTACCGGCGCGACGGCGACACGCTCGAGGTAACGCTTCCGGTAAGCCTCTCGGAGGCGGTGGAGGGGGCGAAGGTCGATCTGCCGACGCCGTGGGGCACGATCAGCCTGCGGATCCCGCCGATGACCAGCGGAGGCCGAAAGCTCCGGGCTGCCGGCATGGGAGTGAGGCATGCCAACGGCGCCAAGGGAGACCTGATCGCCGAGGTGCAGATCGTCCTCCCGATCAACACCCTGGCTCCCGACGTCGCCAAGAATCTCCTCGCGGCAGCGAAGGCGGCGGAGGAGGGGGCGCCCCCGCCGCGCCCCGGGCTGACGTGGTGAGCGGCGGCGGGGAGTCGTTCCCGAAGGCCTTCCGGCTCCTGCGGCCGTCGGAGTTCGACCGGGTCTACCGTTTTCGGCGGAGCGCCGCCGAGGGGGCGCTCGTGCTCTACGCCTGTCCGCGTCCGCTTCCCGCCGGCGTCGCGCCGCCGGCGGCTCGGCTGGGGGTGTCGGTGTCGCGACGGATCGGCAACGCCGTGGCCCGCAACGCCTGGAAGCGCCGGCTTCGGGAGGCGTTCCGCGTGGCCCGCAAGAAGATCCCTGCCGGCCATGACTTCCTCGTCGTCGTCCGCTCCGGTACGGCCCCTGGCGGGGCTGACGGGGCGGCGAAGGTCGAGGGCATGCTCGTCACCCTGGCGACGAGGATCGTGACGCGTCCGGCGTACCGGGATGCCGAGGTGCCGCCGCTGCGTCCTACGAAGCCCCGCCACCGATGAGCGCCCGGAGACGAGCCGCGTGGACGGCCCGGCTCGACCGCGGCGTCGTCGCCATCCTCGCCCTGCTCATCCGCATCTATCAGCGGTTTGTCAGCCCACTTCTCGGGCCGACGTGCCGGTTCCGGCCGACGTGCAGCGTCTACTTCCTCGAGTCTCTTCGATCCCACGGCGCTCTCCGGGGAAGCCTTCGTGGCCTGCGGCGGATTCTCCGCTGCCATCCGTGGAGCCGCGGGGGCTGGGATCCGCCGTGACCCGTTGAGCGGTCAGCCCCGGTCGTCACCGGCGAGCAGCCGGCGGATGATCGCCGCATTGGCCGGCGGGAAGTGACAGCGCGTGAGGTCGCCGATCGGCAGCCAGGTGAACGGCGGCTGGGGGGCGACGTCGGGGTCGACGGGCGAGGCGCGGAGGAAGTGGATCTCGATCGGCCCTCCGCTCGCACTCGACCGGGCGACCTCGAGCCTCTCGCCGATGATCACGGCGATGCCACTCTCCTCGAGGCACTCGCGGACCGCAGCCGACTCGACGGCTTCCCCTGCCTCGACCTTTCCTCCCGGGAACTCGTCCCGCCCCGGCGCATCGGCTGCGTCGTCACGGCGCCGGCCGACGAGGACACGACCAGCGGAGAGGACCACCGCCACCGCGATCATCGCCCTGGCGTTCACGCTTCCGGTTGCTTGACGAGGTCGAGGAGTCGGCCGGGCGAGCCCATGATGTTGTAGCCGGCATCGACATGGAGGATCTCGCCGGTGATCCCGAGCGACTCACGCGACAGCAGCCACGAGCCCGCCTTCCCGACTTCTTCCTGGGTGATGTTCCGTCCCATCGGCGACATGTGCTGATACAGGCCGAGCATCTCGTCGACACCGGCGCCACGGCCGGCGAGCGTGCGGAGCGGGCCCGCGCTGACGGCATTGACGCGCACCCCGGCCGGCCCGAGGTCGTAGGCCATGTACCTCACGCAGGCATCAAGGGTCGCCTTGCAGACTCCCATGATGTTGTATCCGGGCACGACCTTCTCACCGCCGAAGTAGGTGAGGGTGAGGATCGAACTGTCGGCGGAGAGGATCCCACGGGCGAGGCGACCGACGGCGAGGAGGCTGTAGGCGCTCGTCTCCATCGCCACCCGGAAGCCCTCGCGACTGCAGTTGGTCGTCTCCCCCTTGAGATCCTCCATGGGGGCGTAGGCGATCGAGTGGACGAGGAAGTCGATCGTGCCGAACTCCTCCTTGGCCCGCTGCATGACCGCGGCGATCTGTTCGTCGCTGCCGGCATCCATCGGCACGAGGAACTTCGCGTTCGGCTCCGGGTCGGTGAGCAGGGAGACGCGGCGACGGTTCCGCTGCCGCTCGTCGTCGGGGCGGTCGGGGAGGTGGGAGAAGCCGATCTGCCCCCCCTCGGCGAGGATCTCCTTGGCGATCGCCCAGGCGATCGAGTGGTCGTTGGCGACACCGAGGATGATGCCTTTAAGACCGTCGAACCTACCCATCGAATCCATCCTCCACGTGCGGGAACCGGGGCTTGGGGCCGTACCGGGCGGCCGACGCCGACCCGGTCGGGGAGCGCGGAATGTAGCGGTTGGCGCAGAATGCCTCAACGCAGAAACCGCCTCTGATCGATCGAAGAACGGTTGGGGGGCCCCGAGGGGCCAAAACCTCGCTCTTCTGGCCCCTTGTTCTCCCGCCCGACGACGGTTAAAGTTTGCGTGTCAGCCTCGTTAGCTCAACTGGTCAGAGCATCTGACTCTTAATCAGAGGGTTCTTGGTTCGAGTCCAAGACGAGGCACTTGCTGATTTTGTCGCACTTCCCAGGGTGCGATAGATTTTTTTGGCTCGCTTCGGGGGTTGAAGCGGGTCTGCCGGCCGGGGCTCTTGCCGGCTGATGGCGCGATTCCCTCTGGCGTCGCGCGGGGCGGATTCGTCGCCAGTCGTGGCGGGCCGACCAACCGCGGCGCGTTCCCTCCAGCCGGCATCTCCGGCTTCTGCGTCCTCGGCAAATCGCTTCCGGCCGGAGCGGTCGATACGATCAAGGAGAGGTCGGAGCGGTCGGAGAGGTCGCTTGAGGGAGTGATCATGACGCGAGGGTTTCGGGCTCTGCTTGCCGGCGTGACGATCGGTCTGGCGGGGTTTGTCGGCGCCGCGGCGCTCGCTCAAGCCCCGGCCGCGGAGAACTTCGGCGGCTATGCCGTCTCGGAGGGGCCGTTCACG
>CAJBCV010000287.1 GCA_903951635.1 uncultured Planctomycetaceae bacterium | reverse complement strand
GCCATGGCGGAGCTTCGCCACGGTCGTCCAGGCCTCGGCCGCCTCGTAGGGGAGGGCGAGGAGCTCACAGACGCGGGCCAGATTCGTGAACACTTCCGGGCTCTGCCCCGCCACTTTCTTCAGGCTGCGGAACGTCGTCAGTGCCTTGCCGAGCCGCCACTCGCGAGCCGCCTTGAGGCCGACGTCAAACTCGAACCGCCACGGGGAATCTTCGGCACAGCTTTCGAAAGGAACGCGAGCCCGCAGGGCCGCTGCGACACCGGCCGAGCCGACCACCGAAGCCAGCATGTGCCGATCTTCCGGGGAGCCGATGCCGGCGTCGGTGAGCCATTCGACGATCCCTTGGGCGAAGCCGGTATGGCCGGTCTGGGCGGCCACCTGCACCAGCGTCGCTGCGATCCGCTCCATCTCGGGGCCGATCTCGCTGCCGGCGGCCTCACGGGCCTTGTCGAAGAGACCGGCCGCCTCCTGCATCCGACCATTGATCGCCTCCGCCACCGACGCCTGCCCGAGGGCGAGGGGATTGGTGGGGAACGCCGCGAGAAACTCGGCGGAGCCGGCGGCCGCCTCGGCAAACTTCCGGTTGGCGAGTTGGAGCTTCGTCCGGGTGGCGAGGAGACAGGCTCTTCCCGGGGTCTTGGCGAGTTGCCGCTCGACCTGCTCGAGGGCCGCGGTCACCTGCTCCCCTTCGAGGAGCCGTTCGACCTGCTCGAGTTCGCCGACGAGATCCTGGCAGCAGAACTTGATCTTCTTCCCCGTTCCTCCGGGGCAGGCAGCGTAAGGATCGATCGGCATGCGCGGGCGAACTCCGGTGGTCGGGAGGGGCTCGGTGGGAGCGGGCTAAGATGTCCCCGAATGTACCAGAGCCCGACGCCGTCGGCAGGCGGCGGGAGGAGGGCATTTGCCCCCCTTCCCGATGCCCTGCATACTCCATGGCTGGAGCGCGGGGCAGGCGGCCGGCGCGACCAGAGCCCGGCCCCCCCTGTCGCGGTCGGCGGATTCGATCCGCGCGGTCCGCGGTCCCCGGACGACGGTCCCCATTCGCCATGCGACAGCCGCGTATCCTCGTCGTCGATGCCGCCGGAGCGACCGGCCTCCCCTATGCCCGGCTCGTGGCCCGCCTTCAGCCGATGGAACTGCGCGTTGAGTCGTCGCTTTCCAAGGCAGTCGACAGCCTCTCCCGGGACGCCTGGGATCTCGGCATCGTCACGGTCCGTGCCGACGCATCGACCGATTCGCTCCATGCGGCGATCCGTCGCGCCGATCCCCGGCTCCCGCTCCTCGTGGTCGATCCGCGCCCGTCGGTCGAAGCCGCCCGGTCGTGTCTCCAAGCGGGGCCATGCGACTACCTGGCGATGGATGAAGTCGAGGCGGGGCTCGAGGACGCGCTTGTGCGACTCCTGGCGACGAGTCACAAACGCGATGCCGAGGAGGTGCTTCGCCGGGTTGTCGAGCGTCCCTATTCGTTCGAGGGATTCCTCGGCGAGAGTCCGCCGATGCGGCAGGTCTATTCCGTCATCGAGCGGGTCGCCACGAGCAACGTCGACGTCCTCGTCACCGGCGAGACGGGCACCGGCAAGGAGCTCGTCGCGCGGGCGATCCACCAGCGGAGCCGGAGGGCTCAGGGGCCGTTCGTCCCGGTCGATTGCGGTGCGATCCCCGACGCGCTGCTCGAGAGCGAGCTCTTCGGCCACGAGCGCGGTGCGTTCACCGGCGCCGACGCCCGCCGGATGGGGCTGATGGAGTTCGCCGACGGCGGCACGTTGTTCCTCGACGAGGTCGGTGAGTTGCCCCTGCCGCTCCAGGCGAAGCTCCTCCGTGTCCTCCAGGAGCGCCGCGTGCGCCGCGTCGGCGCCCGCCAGGAGAATGCCGTCGACGTCCGTGTCGTCGCGGCGACGTCGCGGCCGATCGACGAGATGGTCGAACGGGGCGGCTTCCGTCGCGATCTCTTCTATCGGATCAACGTCGTCCGGATCGATCTCCCTCCTTTGAGGATCCGTGGCGACGACATCGGCCTGTTGGCGGAACGGTTCGCCAATCGAGCTGGCCAGGAGATGGGGAGGCCGGTGGCCGGGCTTTCGACCGATGCCTATCAGGTTCTGAAGAACTACCATTGGCCGGGGAACGTCCGCGAACTGCAAAACGTTGTCCGCCGGGCGATCGCCATGGCGCGTGGGCCGATGGCCGGGGTCGATGATCTCCCCGACGATGTCGTCACGGCGGCGGGGCGTTCCGCCGGGGCCGAAGCGGGCGCGATCGGCTTCTTTGCCCAACGGGCCGAGCAGGTGGCCCGCTTCGAACGCACCTATCTCACCGAACTCCTCACCCGTCACCTCGGCGACGTCTCGGCGGCAGCCCGGGAGGCCCGGCTTCCCCGAGGCACGCTCTACCGGCTGATGAAGTCCCACGCGCTCGATGGAGCCGTGTTCCGCCGCCCACCGGAGCCGAGGGGCGATGCCGCCGCGGCCGAATCCCTCGGTTGATCGGAAGGCCCTCTCGGCTGCCAGCCAGGGCCTGCCTCTGGCCCGGCTGTCTCAGCGGCGCGACATCGCGCCACATCGGCGCGACGGCCCTCCCAGAGCTTGTTGTCCCCGCTTTACAGGCCGGTTCGGGCTGCCGAGGGGGTCAGGGGGGCGGGCGTTGTGCCACCGGCGCGACGGCTCGCGGTTCGCGTCGGCGTTCCCACCCGTGGTCGCGGAGCCGGAAACAAGCGGCAGAAAAAGGGAATGAAGAAGGGAAAGAAGGCTGCGTGACGGATTGGCACGCCGGGTGCATTCCAAGACTCCCAGGGCCGGTCTCGAGGATCGGTGCCGTGAGACCACTCCCCACCCACCCCATTCAGGAGTCCGTGCCATGAAGAAGATCGAAGCCATCATCCGCCACTTCAAGCTCGAAGAGGTCAAGGATGCCCTCAACGCCGCCGGTGTCCGCGGCATGACCGTCACCGAGGTCCGCGGCTTCGGCCGTCAGAAGGGGCACACGGAGACCTACCGTGGCGCCGAGTACTCCGTCGAC
Organism: uncultured Planctomycetaceae bacterium; assembly: GCA_903951635.1. Taxonomy (GTDB): domain Bacteria; phylum Planctomycetota; class Planctomycetia; order Pirellulales; family UBA1268; genus QWOP01. Next base: position 12,944 of record CAJBCV010000287.1, on the reverse strand, counting down.
TTCCTCCCCAAGGTGAAGATCGAAGTCGTCGTCAGCAACGAAGAAGCCCCGGGCGTGATCAACAAGATCATGACCACCGCCCGCACCGGTCAGGTGGGCGACGGCAAGATCTTCGTCAGCGATCTCTCCGAAGTGGTGCGCATCCGCACCGGCGAGACGTCCGGCGCTGCCATCTGATTTCACGGCGGCACGGCCATCCCTGGCCGTGCCGCCGTGGCCCGCCGCGGCGAACGCCGAAGGTTCGCCGGGCGGGCTGGCGGTCGCACCTCGGGGCGCCCGCGGGCCTCCGCCGCGCGGAGGCCTCCGCAGCGGCGGAGACCACGCGGTGGGCGATGCCCGTACGGCATCCGGGCGTGCATGAGCCGATCGCGGTCGCGGAGGCGATCGATCCGCACGTCAGGTCGCCAGCGGACGGGTCATCTCCACCGGGATCACCCAGCGGTCGTAGTCCTCGGCGCTGACGTACCCGGAGGCGACGGCGGCCGCCTTGAGGCTCGTTCCCTCGAGGTGGGCCTTCTTCGCGATCTTCGCCGCCTTCTCGTAGCCGATGTGGGTGTTGAGGGCGGTGACGAGCATCAGAGACTCGTCGAGGTGGTGACCAATGCGGGCGAGGTTCGGCTCGATGCCGACGGCACAGTGGATCCGCATCGAGTCGCAGGCATCGGCCATGAGGTCTGCCGACTCCAGCACGTTGTGGATCATCACCGGCTTGTAGACGTTGAGCTGGAAATTGCCCTGTGATCCGGCGAAGGCCACGGCGGCGTCGTTTCCAAAGACCTGCACGCAGACCATCGTCATCGCCTCGCACTGCGTCGGATTCACTTTCCCCGGCATGATCGAGCTCCCCGGCTCGTTCTCCGGGATCGAGATCTCGCCGATCCCGCAGCGCGGGCCCGAGGCGAGCCAGCGGATGTCGTTGGCGATCTTGAGCAGCGCCATCGCCAAGCTTCGCTCGGCGGCACTGACGTCGACGAGGGCGTCGTGGGCCGAAAGGGCGGCGAACTTGTTCTCCGCCGACACGAACGGATGGCCGGTTTCGCGGGCGATGAACCGCGCCGCCACGTCGCCGAACTGCGGATGGGCATTGAGCCCGGTGCCGACGGCCGTGCCGCCGATCGCCAGTTCGTAGAGGCCCGGAAGCGCGCGCTCGATTGCGGCCATCCGGTCGTCGAGTTGTGCCCGCCAGGCCGACACCTCCTGACCGAGCGTGATCGGCGTGGCATCCTGGAGGTGGGTGCGGCCGATCTTGACGATGTCGGCCGTCCGCTGCTCGAGGTCGGCCAGCACGTCGCGCAGCTGCCGCACGGCTGGCAGGAGGCGGTCGTGGATCACGTCGACGGCGGCGATGTGCATCGCGGTCGGGAAGGTGTCGTTCGACGACTGGCCGCGATTGACGTCGTCGTTGGGATGAACCGGTTTCTTCGAGCCCATCTCGCCGCCGGCGATTTCGATGGCGCGGTTCGAGATCACCTCGTTGGCGTTCATGTTCGACTGCGTGCCGCTGCCGGTCTGAAAGACGACCAGCGGGAAATGGTCGTCGAGTTTCCCGGCGATCACCTCGTCGGCGGCCTGGACGATGAGCTTCACCCGGTCGGCGGGAAGCTGCCCGAGCTCACCGTTGGCCAGCGCCGCCGATTTCTTGAGGATCCCGAGCGCCTTCTTCACCGCCCGGCCCCACTGGAAGCGATCGACGCCGATCTTGAAGTTGTCGCGGGAGCGTTCCGTCTGGGCGCCCCAGTAACGATCGGAGGCGACCTGGACGGCCCCCATGCTGTCGGTTTCGGTGCGCGTCGGCGTGGCGGCGGTCATGGAGAAGGTCCGGAAGGGAGGGATGCTGGGGGATGCCAGGGATGGAAGGCGCACGGCTCGAAGGTCCGCGGCTCGAACCCTCCTTTTTCCCGAATCACGCCGCTGGATTCAACCGCGGAGCCTGGCTTTGCCTGGCCGTCGCTCAGGCCCGCCGGTCAGCGCCTGAGCATGCGCCGGGTGGGAACGGCGGGGGGAGCGGCGATCTTTGCTGGCGCCGGGGGCGTCGATTCGGGGAGTTCACCGAGCGAGATCGCCAGCCAGCCGTCGGCGCTGGCCGCCTGGAGGACCTTCATGTCGGCGAGCCGGGGATTGGTGACGAACGCCTCCGGAAGCAACGGGAGTGGCCGCTCCTTGGGGAAGATCTTCCCGAACACCGCCCGCAGCGCGATCTCGGCCCGTCCCTGGTGCCCCGGGCCACCGAGATGGATCGGCCCTTCGCGTTCGAGGAACAGCTGCGGATCGTCGGCCTTCGGCCGGTAGGCGACGCTGGCAACGATGTCGTGCCAGCCACGACGGCCGCTCTCGATCGCCTCGAGAGCCACGCGGATGTGAACCAGTCCGTCCCGGTACTGCACCCGCAGCGGCTGCTCCCGGGCGAAGGTGATGACGACATCCTCGGGGAGCTCGTCGGGGAGCTGTGGCTCGACTCCGGCCCGCTCGCAGAGAAGGTGGACGAGATCCTCCAGCGGCAACTGTCGGCCGGCGAGCCCGAGGCGCTCGAGGGCATTGTTGATCGCCGATTCGTGGATCTGCACCGAGAGCATCGAGCCGTTCGGCGCTCGTGGCCGCGGCGTGTGGGCGGCCAGTTGGTCGTCGCCGGCGAGCCGCAGACGCGCCATGGCGATGCCATCCTGGGTCTCGAGTGAGACGGGGGTCGGCTCGAGACCGAGCTTCACCAGCGGCCCCCAGGCCTGGCTACGGATCCGCTCAGCGGCCGCGAGGAGCTGTGGCTCGACCTGCTGATCGACCTCCCGGCAGGCGCGGGCGACGATCTTGTCGATCACCTCGCGGTTCGCCTCGGGGAGATGCTCGTCGTGCTGGTTGCGGGCGATGTTCCGCACGAGCGAACGCATGATCGGCACGCCGTCGAAGCTCGTCTGGATGTCGGCCAACTGAGAGCGGGACGACGCCGATCCGGTGGCCTGACCGAGCCGGAGGCCCGCCCCCCCGACGCTCACCGGCTTGCGGACGGTGAACGACGAGGAGCCGCGTGACGTGAGGGCCACCGGGCCCGATTCGGTGACCGTCCGCGAGGCGACGTCGCCGCGGACTTCAAGCACGACCGAGATCCCACGGGTGTCAGGACTGAAGCGCACCGCGGTCGATTGTTCGACCCGGCTGGTGCCCCGCACCTGACGGCCGAGGACGGTGTCGTCGACCGGCGCCGTCGTCACCTGGGCCGGAGGCATCACCCGCTCCATGAACTTCTGATGGACGGCGACGCGGACGTTCGCGGCGGAATAGTGAGTCCGGACGATGGTGGCGAAATCGACGAGGCGGGCGATGCCGCTGTCGGCCAGGGCGTCGATCGATTCGATGGCCAGGGCCCCTTCGGCCGGTGTCGGTGTCGATTCATAGCGTTCGAGGGTCGCCAGAAGGGCCTCGACGGTCGCGCAGTGCGCGCCGGTCGCCTCGGAATCGGCCGGTGCGACCGCCTCGGCAGGATCGGGGGGGAGCGTCGCGGCGGCCGCCCCCTGCCAGACCACGGCGCGGCGCTGCGCGGCGAGCGTGGCCCGGCGGAGGACCGCGGCGGCGGCGGGATCATCGGTGGTGGAGGCGAGAGTCAGCCCTTCCTCCACCAGGGTGGCGAGTTGTTCAAGCGGAGCCGTGGCAGCCGGATCGGCAGGGCCGGTGGTGGCGACGACAGCCCGCACGGCCGCCGCCGTACTCTCACCCCACGTGCCCGTCGGGCCACCGGCTTTGGCGATCGGTTCGAGTTGCTTGAGCAGCGTCGTCGGCGCGGGCCAGCCTCCGGTCGGTGCCGCGGCGCCCTGCCCGGCGTGAGGCTTGTCATCCTTGGAAGCGGAGCGGTCGCGCGAAAGGAGTCGCTCCCCCGCGCGGAGTCGATCGAGGAGTCGGTTGCCGCTTGCGGGGACGCTCGCCTGCCGTTGCGGAAACGGCACGACGCCGGTGCGCGAGGCCCGGAAGTCGTCGAACGAGTCGCGGAGCCATTCGGCGAGCGGCCCGCGACGGGCGCCCGAAGGGGAATCGAGTTGCGGGACGGCGGCTGAAGCTCCTTCAGCGTATTCGATGGAGTTACTGTCGGGGCCGCGTTCGCCCGGAATCACCCCGCGCGACTCCGTGGCGGGGCCCGATTCCAGGAGGGGCACGACGCGGCCGGCCGGGCCTCCGTCGGCCTCGCCGCCATACTGGACGAGCGACACGGTCGGGGCGGACATGCTCCGGGCCGTCGGACGGATCGGGGCTGCATCAAAGGCTTCGAGTGGGAGCCTGGCGGGGGTCGGAGCCGAGGTCGAGGCTGACGGGGGCGCTTCTGCGGGTAAGGCGATGAGCACCGCCACGCGCCCGGCGATCGGTGGCACGTGAGGGCTGCCGTTGCTCTCGGGGGCCCGGCATGTGAGCGGGCGGCCGATGGCGACCTGGCGTCCCGACCGGGGTTCGGCGCCGCGGCTGGGCGAAGACGCTGCGGAAGCTGATGCAACCGCAGCCTGCGCCGCGATCTCGGCCCGAGGCTGGGATCGCCTCGGAAACGACGACGGGTGTTCGGCGCCCCGGCGCAGGCTCGAATGCTGCGCATGCCCCACCAACCCGAGGCCCGAAGAGGCGACGAGACTGGCAAGAAATGCTACCGCGACGATCCTGCCGCCTGCCTGCTGCGACATGCCGACTCATGTCCCCGAGAGGGGATCACCTGGAGCGGTCGGAGCGGGTTGGACAGGACGGTCCCGTCGCCATCCCCGCCTCCGGACGTTGACCTCAACGTCAGATCGACAGGCACGGAGGGAAAAATCGATTCGGTCGGGACGACACCGTCACATCCCGCACGTCACGCAGCTTCGCTCGCCCCCCTGGATTGCCAGGAAATGCCCTGCGAAGGCGACTCCGCGGGTAGATCGCCGGCGAAACAGCCGCGCAGCGGTCCGCTCGCCGGTCAGACTCGGGCGGCCCGCGAGGCTGGGGGGGGAGGGGGTGCTGGAGCGATGGCGGGCTCGAGGCGCGCGCTCCACGCATCGACGAGCGTGGGGAGATGGGCGTTGCGGTCGATGCCGTCGAGGGCATCGAGCGTCCGGCGGAGGCCGTCGATCGCGTCATCGCCCGTTCCCTGCCAGAGAGCGACGGCCCGTTCGAGGGGCGGATCCGAAGCTGCGTCGTCCCGGTCTGGCGGGGCGCTGGTGGCGTCGCGGCGCAGGGCCGCGCGGAAGAAGTCGAGGGCCGCCCCGAGGAGGATTCGCAGCCGGGCCCGGCGCGGGGGGGCGTCCTTGCCGGCGGCTTCGACGCAGGCCTGAACCTCCTTCGAGAGTTCGACGCCGTGGAGCGGGCGGGCGGAGAGGAGTTCGAGGAGCCGAGCCCGAAACGCCTCGATCTCCGGATCGAGGAGGAGCCGTCCGCGGGCAATGCTCCCTCCGCTCCGCGCGGCGGCGGCGGCGATCGCGGGCAAGTCAGGGCTGGCCGTGTCGCTCGCCGCGGCGGTGAGCACGCGCCTGACGATCTCCGTGTCGAGGGGGGCGAAACGCACGATCTGCGACCGTGAGCGGATCGTGGGGAGCTGACGCTCGAGCGCCGTGCCGACGAGGATGATCACGGCGCCGTCCGGCGGCTCTTCCAGGGTCTTGAGAAGACAGTTGGCACCCTCCTCGGCGAGGTGGTCGGCATCGAGGATGATCGCCACCTTCCGTTTCCCGAGGGCTGGCCGCAGGAGGATCCGCCAGCAGAGCCCCTCGCGCATCCGATTCTCGCGGTCGCCGATGAACGCCTCGAGCGGGATCGTGGCCCGGTCCTCCGGCTTCTCGACGACGTCGATGTCGGGATGACTTCCGGCGGCGGCCTGGAGGCACGACACGCACGCCCCGCACGCCACGAGCCCTGGCCGGGGTGCGAGGCAGACCAGCGCCTTCGCAAGCGCCTTCGCAAACGTCCCCTTCCCGATCCCCTCCGGCCCGATGAAAAGATAGGTGCCGGCGATCCGGCCGCGCGTCTCGGCGGCGACGAATCGCCCGACCACGTCGTCATGCCCCTCGATGCCCTGCCAGCCCATCGTGACACGCTCCCCGGGGACCACTCCGCCACACGCCACCACACCGCGACCGGCGTCCTCGTCACCCCCCAAGCCGCTCCACCGCGGCGCGGATCCGCGCGCCGACGGTCGCCATGTCGGCCGTGGCGTCGACGATCACGAATCGATCGGGCTGCGCCGCGGCTTCGCGGAGATAGCCGTCGCGGAGTCGCCGCCGAAAGTCGTCGCCACGGCTCTCGAGGCGATCGAGGGGGCGATCGAGGCGGAGCGCGGCGGCGGCCGGATCGAGGTCGAGGAGGAGGACCAAATCGGGGCTGATCCCACCGGTGGCGATGTCGCCGACGTTGCGGATGACCTCCGGATCGAGCGCGCCGGCGTGTCCTTGGTAGACGATGTTTGCCGGGAGGTAGCGGTCTGACACGACCCACGCTCCTCGCTCGAGCGCCGGTGCGATCACGGCGCTGACAAGTTGCGCCCGCGCCGCCATGTAGAGGAGCATCTCGGTCGTCGGGGCGAGGGGGATCTCCTCGCGGTGGAGGAGGATCTGGCGGATGGCGTCGCCGGCCGGCGTCGCCCCGGGGTCGCGGCAGGCGACCACGTCATGGCCGCGGCCGCGGAGCCATTCCACGAGTGGCGCCACTTGCGACGACTTCCCGGAGCCGTCGATTCCCTCGAGGACGACAAAGCGGGCCCCAGACCGAGGGAGATGCGTGTCCGTCATGCTTTCCCCCCACCGCCACCCGCGGCAAGTTGGACGAGGCCGAGCGGATCGGCGGGATCGAGTGCCGCGACCTTCTTCGCCGTGTCGACGGCCATTCCCTTGCGGCCCGATTCGAGGAGGGCGTGGACGAGCCCTTTGGCCGACTCGAAAAACGAACGGTTGCCGGGGAGCGAGTAGGGGAGCGGCCGCGGGTTTCCGGCTGCCTCGAGCGCCTTGAAACCGAGTTCGACGGCCCGGCCGAAGTGGCCGCGGGCGAGCTTCGGATCATCCTCTTCAAGCGCGAGCAGACCGAGTTGGAGGTGGGCCTCGAGGAAGTCGGGGCACTCCGAGAGGAGCCACACCAGTTCTTCCCGCGCGACGTCCGGCTCGCCGGCCTCGATCATCGCTTCGACTTCCTCGATGTCCTCGCGTCTCCGCCGCGCACAGCGGGGGTGGATGAACTCCCAGGCCGGGGCGGCGAGGCTTGGCAACATCACCATCTCCCCTTCCCCCGCCACGGTCGTCGTCCGTCGCTCCACGCGGAGGATCTTGTCGGCCTTGCCTGCCGGCTTCCCAGCCGACCGACCAGCGGCGCGAGCGTCCTTCTTCTTTCGCCGCGGCGCTCCATCGGCAGGGCGGAGAGGATCGGTCGATGGATCGTCCGGGGCGGGCATGGCACTGAGGCTGGGGGGGAAGGACGGTGAGAACGCGGGGTGGGCGACCGGAAGGCTACACTGCCCGCGGCCCGGGGCGGCCGATGGCGGCGGAGGCTTTGAGATTCCGTCGGGCTTCGTTGGAAACGATCCACCACCACTTGGCAAGGGGTCATGGCGAAGGAGGCTCCCTCCTCACGGCGCGGACGCACCCCCCGGCCCGCTGCCGGGGGGCGAAAGCCCCGTCGCGCCCCCTCCCTCCCCGCTCCCGGCGGCGATCCGCTCCCGGCGCCCCTCCGCGCCGGGATGACGCCCATCCACGACGCCCTCCTGGGATGGTTCAAGCGGGTCGGGCGTGATCTCCCCTGGCGTCGCGGGGTCGATCCGTATCGCACCTGGATCAGCGAGGTGATGCTTCAGCAGACGCAGGTCGATCGGGTCGTCGATTTCTTCCACCGCTTCATGGAGCGGTTTCCCACCGTCGAGCGGCTTGCCGCGGCGCCGGAGTCGGACGTGCTCCGTGCCTGGGAGGGGCTGGGATACTACCGCCGCGCCCGGCAGCTCCATGCCGCCGCGAAGCGGATCGTCGCCGACCATGGGGGGCATCTGCCGGACACGGCGGCGGGGCTGCGGGAGCTTCCCGGCATCGGCCGCTACACCGCCGGCGCCATCGCCTCGATCGCCTTCGGCTGCCCCGAGCCGATCGTCGAGGCCAACTCGCGCCGCGTCCTCGCCCGGCTCGTCGCGCACGCCGCGCCGCTCGATGGCACCGCCGGCGACGGACCGATCTGGGAGATCGCCACCGCGCTGCTTCCGCCCCGAAGCGCCGGGCAATGGAACCAGGCGTTGATGGATCTCGGCGCGACGGTCTGCACGCCACGGAGCCCGCTGTGTTCGCGCTGTCCACTCGCGCCGCACTGCCTGGCGCTCGCGAGCCGATCGACCGCGTCGATCCCCGTGTCGACGGCCCGACGCGAGGTGGTCGAGCGCGACGAGACGGCGATCGTGGTTCGGCGCGGGGCGAAGGTGCTCGTCGTCCGGCGCGGCGCGGGGGAATGGTGGGAGGGACTGTGGGACTTCCCCCGGCTCCCCGCCAAAGAGATCCTCGTGCCCCTCGGCTGTGGCCGGCGGCGAGTCGTCGGCCGCTGCAGCTACACCGTCACCCATCATCGAGTCGAGGTCAGCGTTGCGGTCTGCGAGGCGAGTCGGCAAGGGGCGCGCCGCGACGGCGTGGCGTGGATCGACTGGGAGGCGCTCGGCACGCTTGCGATGACGGCGCCGGGCCGCCGCATCGCGGCACTGGCTGAACGGGGGGAGGGAGAATCCGGCCGTGGGGGCGATCGCTCGTCACGGCGACGGCGAGGCTAGAATGAGGGCAGTTTCCTCGCTCGGAGCCGAAAGATGCCGTCGCGATTCACCCGCTGCCGTGCCCCGTTGACGCCCATCAGGGGCAGGCTCGGAGTCATGCTCGGGGCCCTCGCGGCCGCGGTGGCACCGTTTTTCGCCGGCCGTCTCCAGGCCGCCGGCCCGGCTGACGCCTACGACGCCACCGTCCGTCCCCTCCTCGCCCGCTCCTGCAACGACTGCCACAGCGGCGACACGCCGGAAGCGGGGGTCCGGCTCGACGATCGCCAACTTGCCTTGGCCAAGACGACCGACCGTGCGCTGTGGAGCAAGGTCCTGCGGCAGGTCGAAGGGGGCGTAATGCCTCCGGAAGGCTCTGGCGCGCTGGCCGACGACGAACGGAAGACGCTTACCGCCTGGATCCGCGACGTCGCCCTCACCCCCGACTGCTCACTGGGGGAGCGCCCCGGCCGGGTGACGCTCCGCCGCCTCAACCGGGCGGAATACGACAACACCGTTCGAGACCTGTTTGGCATCGACGTCAAGGTGGCGGCCGACTTCCCCAGCGACGACGTCGGCTACGGCTTCGACAACATCGGCGATGTTCTCTCGATGCCGCCGGTCCTCTTCGAGCGGGCCCTCGAAGCGGCCGAGAAAGTTGCCCGGGCGGCGATCGTCACCGGCGAACTCGAATCGGCGCCGGTGCAGAAGGGAGCGGGGGGAACGCTCGGCTCAGATGGGGAGGTCGGCCAGGACTTCGATTTCCCTGCCGACGGGGAATATCTGTTCCGGGCGATCGCCTCAGGGGATCAGGCCGGTCCCGACCCGGTGCGAATGGGATTCCGGATCGCGGGTCGCGAGGAGCAGGTCGTCGACGTCCCCAACCGGCGACGGTCACCGAAGGAGTTCGAGTTCCGCATGCGCGTGCCGGCCGGTCGGCACCGGTTCGCGGTCGCCTTCCTCAACGACTACTACGACCCCGACGCCGAGAATCCCAAGCAGCGCGACCGGAATCTTCATGTCGAGTCGCTCACCGTCGTCGGTCCGCTGGGAATCGTCGAGGCCGCGCTCCCCGCGTCGCACCGACGGATCTTTGCCACGCCGATCGCCCCCGGGCCCGACGTGGCCGCCGAGCGCGGGGCCGTCGTGGCCAATCTCCAGCCGCTCGTGTCACGGGCCTTCCGTCGCCCAGCCACCGCCGCGGAGGTCGATCGGCTCGCCGGCATCTACATCGCAGCGCGGACCTCCGGTGAGACGGTCGAACGTTCGATGCAGGTCGCCGTGACGGCGATGCTTGTCTCCCCGTCGTTCCTCTATCTCGTCGAGGCCGATCCGCCGCCCGGCGAAGTGCGGCGGCTCGACGGCCACGAGATCGCCGCGAGGCTCTCCTATTTCCTCTGGAGCAGCATGCCCGACGACGCGCTCACCGCGGCGGCTGCAGCGGGGGAGTTACACAGTGACCAGCAGATCGTCGCCCAAGCCCGGCGGATGCTCGGCGACCCGAAGTCGCGGGCACTGGTCGACAATTTTGCCGGCCAATGGCTGCAACTGCGGACGCTCGCCGCGTTCTCTCCCGACCGGGCCCGGTTTCCGGCCTTCGACGACGAGTTGCGGCTGGCGATGCGCCGCGAGACGGAGGAGTTTTTCGGAGCGATTGTCAGCGAGGATCGGAGCATCGTCGAGTTTCTCGACGCCGATTCGACGTTCGTCAACGAGCGATTGGCGAAGCACTACGGGATCGAGGGGGTGACGGGGAACGAGTTTCGTCGCGTGGCGGTCAACCGCGATCAGCGTGGCGGCCTCCTCGGGCAGGCGAGCATTCTCGCGGTGACGAGCAACCCCACGCGCACCAGCCCCGTGAAGCGTGGCCGGTGGGTGCTCGAGAATCTCCTCGCCGCCCCGCCACCACCACCGCCGCCGAATGTCCCCGAACTGCCCACCTCCGGCGAAGCCCTCACCGGCACGCTCCGGCAGAAGATGGAGCAGCACCGTGCCAATCCATCCTGTGCCGCCTGCCACAAGCTCATGGATCCGCTCGGCTTCGGCCTGGAAAACTTCGACGCCATTGGCGCCTGGCGGACCGAGGATGGCGGAGCGCCTGTCGATCCGTCGGGGGAGTTGCCCGACGGCCGCCGGTTTGCCGGGCCAGCGGAGCTGCGGCAGGTGCTCGTGGCGCGGCGGGGGGAGTTTCGCCGCTGCCTCGCCGAGAAGCTGTTCACCTACGGCCTCGGCCGCGGGCTCGAGTATTACGACGCCTGCGCGGTCGAGCGTATCGCCGCCGCGACCGAGGCCGAAGGAGACCGGTTCTCGGCGCTCGTGGCTGCGATCGTGGCGAGCCCCGCCTTCCGCGAACGGGAATCGGATCAACCGCGCTGACCTCCCTCGACCCCGAGGGGTCATGGCTCCGGTGCGGATCGGACGATGAGAGACCATTGAGCGAAGCGGGCGACGGCCGGCTGACGAACGGGGAAACCGTCCGATCGCTGCGGCCTGGATGGGAAACGGGGCTGTCCCGCCCCCACCCGCGAGTGTCGGAATTGACTCCCGGCCCCTGGCATCCGACGATTGCAGGTTCCCGGGCCCGCCCAAGCCCCGCCTGAGGAGGACTCACCATGCCCCAGCCGATCTCCCGACGCACCGTTCTTCGCGGAGCCGGCACGGCGGTCGCCCTGCCGCTCCTCGAGGCGATGATCCCGGCTGGCGTCATCCCTGCGGCAAGGGGTGACACGGCCGCCGACTCCGCCGAGCTCGCGCCCCGTCGCGCCGCCTTCCTCTACGTCCCCAACGGGGTGCACATGGAGGATTGGATGCCGAAGCAGGCCGGGGCCGGCTTCGATCTCCCCGCGACCCTCGAGCCGCTCTGCGGGGTGTATGGGAAGTTCTCGATCCACTCGCATCTGGCGCAGAAGAAGGCCGAGGCCAATGGCGACGGCGCCGGCGACCATGCCCGCGCCCTGGCGACGTTTCTCACCGGCACTCAGGCCCGCAAGACGGCCGGGGCCGACATCCGTGCCGGCGTGTCGGTCGATCAGATCGCCGCGGCCCATCTCGGTCGCCACACGCGGCTGCCGTCGCTCGAGATCGGTACCGAGGGGGGCGGTCAGTCGGGCAACTGCGACTCCGGCTACAGCTGCGTCTACTCCGCGAACATCGCTTGGCGGAGCGACACCCAGTCGGTGCCGAAGGAGAGCAATCCGAGGCTGATCTTCGACCGGCTCTTCGCCGCCGGCCGCCCGGGTGAATCGGAGGAGGCCCGGGTGAAGCGCGAGAAGCACTCGCGGAGCATCCTCGACTACGTCCGCGAGGAGGCCCAGGGGATGGATCGGGTGGTGGGCGTCGCCGACCGCCGCAAGATCGACGAGTATTTCACCGCCGTCCGCGAACTCGAAGTCCGACTCGAGCGGTTCTCCAAGGGTGTCGTCTCGCCGCAGGATCTCGGCATGGCGCGGCCCGAAGGGCCGCCGGAGCGGTACGAGGAGCACCTGCGGATTCTCGCCGACATGCTCGTCCTCGCTTTCCTCACCGACACGACGCGGGTCTCGACCTTCGTGTTCGCCAACGAGGGGAGCAACAAGAGCTATTCGTTCATCGGCGTCCCCGAGGGGCACCACGACCTCTCCCACCACGGCCGCGATGCCACGAAGCAGGCGAAGATCCAGCGGATCAACCGCTTCCACATCGAGCAACTGGCCTATCTCCTCGAGAAGCTCGACCGGACGCGCGAAGGAGACGGCTCGCTCCTCGACCGCTGCATGATCGTCTACGGCAGCGGCATCGGTGACGGCGATCGCCACAACCACGACGATCTCCCGATCCTCGTCGCCGGCGGCGGTGGCGGGGTGCTCAAGCCGGGGCGGCATGTCGTCCATGAGAAAAACACGCCGCTGACGAATCTCTACCTCGGCATGCTCGACGGCCTCGGCTGTCCGGCTCCGAAGCTCGGCGACAGCACCGGACGGCTCAGCGACATCTGACGCTCGGTTGTGGCCGGTGGCCTGTGACGCGGTGAATGTCAGCGCGGCCCTGGCGGGCAGTGCTTCTGGATCCACCCGAAGACTTCCTCGTGCCAGCGGCGGGCGTTGCGCGGCTTGTTCACCCAGTGCCCTTCGTCTGGGAAGTTGACGAACCGGCTCTCCACCCCCTGCCTCTGGAGCGCCGTGAACAGCTCGTGCCCCTGGCCGATGGGGCAGCGGAAGTCGAGGTCGTTGTGGACCACGAGCATCGGCGTCTTGTGGCGGCCGAG
>CAJBCV010000286.1 GCA_903951635.1 uncultured Planctomycetaceae bacterium | reverse complement strand
GGTCATGGAGCCGATCTCAAACCTCCGCTTCGGCCGCCAACTCGCGAGCCCCCCACAGACGCCGCCGCCGCTGTTCATCATCGGCCACTGGCGATCGGGGACGACGCTCCTCCACGAGCTGATGATGCTCGACGACCGCTTCTGCTGCCCCAACTATTATCAGTGCTACGCCCCGGGGCACTTTCTCCTCACCGAACGGACCCTTGGCCCGCTCGTGAAGCTGATCGTCCCCGCCAAACGGCCGATGGACGACATGCCCGCCGGGCTCGACCGGCCGCAGGAGGATGAGTTTGCCCTCATGAATCTCGGGGCCCCGTCCCCCTACCGGCGAATGGCGTTTCCGGTCACGAGCCCGCCGTATCCAGAAGCGCTCGACCTCACGAAACTTCCTCCCGCGGAGCTGGCGCGCTGGCAGGCGACGCTCCGCCGCTTTCTCGGGCTCCTCGCCGTCGCCGATCCGCGCCGGCCGGTGCTCAAAAGCCCGCCGCACACGGCGCGCGTCGGCGTGCTTGCGGGGATGTTTCCGGAGTCGCGATTTCTCCATGTTGTTCGCGATCCTCAGGCGGTGTTCAATTCGACGATGAAGCTGTGGCGATCGCTCCACGACGGCCAGGGGATGCAGGTTGATCGTGGCGAAGGCCTCGAGGAATATGTCTTCTCCGCCTTCGAGGAGATGTATGCCGCCTTCGAGCGCGATCGGGCCAGGCTCGACCCGAGCCGGCTCCATGAAGTTCGCTACGAGGATCTCGTCGCCGATCCGGTGGGCACCCTCCGCACGGCCTACGACCGGCTCGACTTGGGCGACTTCGAGGTCGTCCGCCCGAGGCTCGAGGCTCATGCCCGGGGGATGAAGGAATACCGCGCCGGATCCTACCGGCACGATCCCCGCATCGCTGCCGAGATCGCCCGCCGCTGGGGGCCGTTTGTCGAGCGCTACGGCTACGGCCGCGACGGCGCGTAGCCCTCAGTCGAGGAACCGGGCCCGCAGCGCCGGCGTGGGAACGCGGCAGGCCTCGCTGCGGCCAAACCACCGGTAGCGATGGCGGGCCACGAGCTTGTAGACCAGGTCGCGGAGAAAGCGCGGCACGAGAAAGCCGACCCGGGCCAGCGGCCAGAGGCCGCAGAGATACTTCGTCGTCGCCAGGGCCGCATCGGAGCGGACGAGGGCTTTGCCCCCGACGATGACAACAAGTGTGTCGGGCTCATCGGGCAGCGGCAGGCCATGCTCGGCGAGGAGCCGCCGGCCGGTCTCCGACTGGAGCGCGGCAAACTTCAGCCGGCCGTGCGGATCGCGGTCGATGAGGAAGTTGACGACGCCGCTGCAGAAGTTGCAGTGCCCGTCGAAGAGGACGACTCCGCCGGCATCCGCGCCGGCAGCCTGCCTGGGCGCGGCGGGGGAGCGGTCGATGGGGGCGAAAGGGGTGGGCATGGGGAAAATCGCCGCCTGACGGGGCGGGGCGGCAGACGAGAGGACAACCGACGGGGCACTCTCTAATGATAGGTCATCCGGCGGGCGCGGCTGGAGCGAGCCGGATCCCCCGGCCGGGGAGCTGGCCGGGCCCCCGGCACGATGGGCGTTTGTCGGGTATTCTCAAGGCCACCGGGGGGCTCGAGCAGGATCGGGACCACCGGGCAAGAGTCGGGAAAACGTCGAGGAATCCGCGTATGTCGTCTGCTGCAACAAGTGTCTCCCGAGACCCCGCCGCCGTGGCCGCCGAGGCCGAGATGGTGGCCGATGCCCACCGGAGGATGACCCGGGCCTTGGGGGCCGTGATCGTCGGCCAGGAGCACGTCCTCGATCTCCTCCTCACCGCCCTGTTCTGCAAGGGGCACTGCATCCTCGAGGGGGTGCCGGGGCTGGCGAAGACGCTCATGATCTCGAGCCTCTCCAAGCTCCTCTCGATGTCGTTCAACCGGATCCAGTTCACCCCCGATCTCATGCCCTCCGACATCACCGGCACCGAGATCCTCCAGGAGAACAAGACCACGGGGCAGCGCGAACTGCGGTTTGTCCAGGGGCCGGTGTTTGCCAACCTCGTTCTCGCCGACGAGATCAACCGCACGCCGCCGAAGACGCAGTCGGCGCTCCTCCAGGCGATGCAAGAGCACCACGTGACCGTGTCGGGGAAGTCGTTCGCCCTGCCCAATCCGTTTTTTGTCCTCGGCACGCAAAACCCGATCGAGAGCGAGGGGACCTACCCGCTCCCCGAGGCGCAGCTCGACCGCTTCATGTTCAAGATCAGCGTCGACTATCCGACGCTCGCCGACGAGATCCGCATCGCCACCTCGACGACCTCGCGGCAGAACGTGAAGCTCGAGCCGGTGATGACCGAGGCCGACATCCTCCGCATCCAGGACGTCGTCCGCGATGTCCTCGTTGCGGATTCGGTCGCCTCGTACGCCGTCCGCCTCGCCCGCGCGACGCGTCCCACCGATCCCTCGAGCTCGGCCGAGATCCGCCGCTGGCTTTCCTGGGGCGCTGGTCCCCGGGCCTGCCAGTCGCTGTTACTCGGGGCGAAGGCTCGGGCGCTCCTCGACGGACGGCCGAGCGTGTCGTTCGACGACGTCCGCACCGTCGCCAAGCCGGTCCTCCGCCACCGTCTCGTCGCCAGCTTCACCGCCGAGAGCGAGGGGATCTCCACCGATCAGGTCATCGATCGGATCCTCGCGAGCCTCCCCGAGGCGGGCTGATCCCCGCCGCCTCGTCGCCTCGTCGTTAGTCCCCGCGTACAAACCCGTTCGCACGAGCACCCAGATGCCCCCTCCCAACGCCGGCCCGACCACGAAAGGACCGACGGCCTCGGCCGGTTCGGCCGATCCGTCGCGGCTCCTCGATCCGCAGGGGATCGCGCTGGTGGAGCGGATGGAGCTCGTCGCTCGCACGGCCGTCGAGGGGCTCCTCTCCGGCCTCCATCCCAGCCCGTTCTTCGGTTCGAGCGTCGAATACGCCGACCACCGCCCCTACACCCCTTCCGACGAGATCCGCTCGATCGACTGGAAGCTCGTCGCCAAGACCGACAAGTATTACGTCAAGCTCTTCGAGGAGCAGACGAACACCCGGGTCACGATCCTCCTCGACACGAGCCGGTCGATGGAGTTTTCCGGCAGCGGCGGGATCACGAAGCTCGAGTACGGCCGGTTTCTCGCCGCGGCCCTCGGCCACCTCGCCCTCCGCCAAAATGACGCCGCGGGGCTGGCGACGTTTGACGGCGAAGTGCGAAGCTACATCCCCCCGCGCTCGATGGCCAACCACTTCCGCCACATCCTCACGGCGCTCGCCCAGGCGACGCCGGGGGACGACACGCGGATCGGCCCGGTGCTCCAAGCCCTCGCCGGGCGGATCCCCAGACGCGGGATCGTGATCCTCATCAGCGACCTCCTCGACGATCCCGCCGGCCTCGCCACTGGGCTCTCGCTCCTCAAGTCGAGGCGGCACGACCTCGTCGTGTTTCATGTCGTCGATCCGGCGGAGCGGGATTTCCCTTGGACGAAGATCACGCGCTTCAAAGACATCGAAGGGCAGGGGCGCGTCGTCACCAATCCTCGCACCGTCCGCGCGGCCTACCTCGAACGCTTCGAGAAGTTTCTCGGCGGGGTGCGATCGGCCTGCCTGGAGCGCTCGATCGGCTACGAACTGGCCCTCACCGACCATCCTTACGCCGAGATGCTCTCGGGCTACCTCGCCCGCCGCGCCCGCCAGACCGGCTGATCCGCCGACCGAGAAGCCACCTCCCCGTCCCCGTGGCGGGGCCGACCGACCATGCTCAACCCTCTCCTCCTCTGGTTCCTGCCGCTGGCGCTCCTGCCGGTGATCCTCCATCTCCTCAACCTCAACCGGCTGCGGGAGGTGGAGCTGCCGACGTTCCGCTTCCTCATGGAGGGGTATGTCCAGGAGCGGAGCCGGATCAAGCTCATCGAGTGGCTCCTCCTCCTCCTGCGCACCGCCGTCGTGCTCCTCATCGTCGGGGCGCTGTCGCGACCGGTCGTCCAGCGCTTCTCGACGCTCTTCGGCAGCGGGGTGAAGGACGTCGTGTTCGTCGTCGACGCCGGAATGAGCACGGGGCTGGTGAGCGAGGGGAACTCCGCCCTCCATCGGGCGCGCGAAGCGGTCCGGGCTGCCGTCGGCCGGCTCGGGACCGCTGATTTCGTCACCGTCGTGCGGGCGGGGATGGAGCCGCGCGTCCTTCACCGCGCCGTGCTCGGCGACGGGAAGCGGCTGCTTTCCGAACTCGACAGCCTCGAGCCCGACCCCGGCGCCGCCGATCTGGCGGCGGCCGTCGGCGAGGCACTGGCATCGCCGGCCCGCGGCCCGCGCAGCCTGTGGATCGTCTCCGACGGCCAGCGCCGCAGCTGGGATCGGCTCCGCGACAGCCCCATCGCCAAGCAGGTGCCCGACGACGTCCAGCTTGTCCTCGTCGACATCGGCGCGATGCAGTCACCGGCGAACGTGGCGCTGCTCGGGGATCCGCCCCGGCCGCAGCGTCCCGTCGTGGGCTTGCCGGTGGAGCTGACGGCGCGGATCGAGGCCGCCGGCAACGGCTCGACGGGGGAGGGGGCGGCGATCGAGGTCCCCTTGAGCGTGACGGTCGACGACGAGCTTGTCACGCAGACGTCGGTGACGATTCCACCCGGGCAGGTGGTGAGCGTTCCGCTGTCGGTGGTGCCGGCTCGGGCCGGAGTCATCAAGGCCCGGCTCGATCTCCCCGCCGATGCCTTCCCGTTCGACGATTCGATGTTCTTCGTCCTCAATGTCGAGCGCCGCGTCGGAGTCGTCGTCGTCACCTCGCCCGGCGTCGAGGGGCTCGCCGATCCGAGCCTGTTCCTCGCCGCCGCGCTCGAGTCGCCGCGCGAGAGCCTCACCGCGACCCTCGGGGAGGACAGCCCGCAGGTCGAAGGGGAGGAGCGGATCGCGCGGAGCCTCGACGTCCAGGTGGTGCGCGCCGATCTCCTCGACGAGCGGCGCATCCAAGAGGCCGACGTGATCGTCGTCGCCGACGCCCGGCTCGATGGCCACCGCAGCCAGTGGCTGCGGCGGCGGGTCGAAGAGGGGGCGGGGCTTGTCGTCTTTGCCGGTCCGAAGCAGGGGGCGGCCGAGGAGATCGCCGGGCTCGGCGGCTTCGGTGGCCGCGAGCCGGCGCTCCTCCGCTGGAAGGAGGCCGTCGGCGACACCGACGACGAGACCGGCGGCCGCGGTTTCGGCCAGGTCGATCTCACCCATCCGCTCTTCGCCCCCTTCCGGACCGCCTCCGAGCGCCCCGGCGACGGCACGGCCGGCGGCCGAATCGAGGCCTTCGACACGCTCCGCTTTTTTCGCCATGTGCCCCTCGCGACGACGGGGCCCGAGGCCGACAAGGCGCCGGCCGCTGCGCCGGCGACCGTGACCGCGCCAGTGACGGTGGTCGCCCGGCTCGACGACGACACGCCGGTGATCGCCGAAACGCGGATCGGCCGCGGTCGGGTGCTCGTCAGCGGCTTGGCCGTGACCCCCGACTGGTCGAATCTCCCCGTCCATCCGGCGTTCGTTCCGCTCCTCCTCCGGGCGGTGCAGACGGTGCGCCCCGATCCGCCGGCGGTTGCCGCCGAGAGCGTCCATCCCTACGAGCCGGCGCCGATCCGGCTCGAGGAGCGCTGGAAGCGCGCGGTCGTCCAGGCGATCGATCCGGCCGGAACGAAGACGGCCATCGAGACGGTGGCCGGCGACGGCCGCGTCACCGGCGCGCTCGAGGAGACGCGCCGGATCGGGTATTACGAGTTCGACGTCCAGCCGCCGGTCGGCGTCGCCGGCGAGCCGATCCGGCTGGGGATGGCGGTCAATCGGGAGGTCGAGGGGGCGACGATCGAGCGAATCGACGCGGCGGAGCTGTCGGCGACGTTCGCTCCCCATCCGACGACGCTCCTCGCCGGCACCGCCGAAGACCCGACGCTCCATACGCAGTTCACGAGCCGACGGGAGATCTGGCGCTGGCTGATCACGGCGGTGTTCTGCCTGTTCGGCCTCGAGTTTCTCCTCTCCACGCTCAAAGCCCCGGAGCCGCGCCGCGGCTCGGACGCGCCGCGTGGCTGGGGAGAACGGATCAACGATTGGCTCGCAGGTGCCGTTGGCATGCAGGAAGCGGACAGGGCGGAAGGGGCCCCTTGAGAGGCCCGCGGCAGCCAGCGGCGGGGAGGCAGGGAAGCCCGGGTAGAGGACAAGAGCGACGGGAGACAGATCGATGGCAAGTGCGGATGTGAACCGACTCGAAGCCCGGGCGGCCCGGCTCACGGAGCTCGTCTCGGGGGCGCGCTTGCGCCTCATCAGCGTGGCCTTGGCCGCCGGGCTGCTTCTGGCGCTCTGTCTGGCCCTGGCGTGGGTCGTCGGCGGCGTGCTCCTCGACCTCGTCGTGCCACTCCCGGTCGCGCTCCGCGCCGCGGTGCTCGCCGGCTGGTGGGGAGCGGTGCTCGGGGCGCTCGGGCTGTTTGTGATTCTGCCGGCCGTTCGTCGGCCGATCCTCGACGTCGTGGCGCTACGGATCGAGCGGGCCCTCGGCGGCATCCAAAACCGACTCCTCACCGTCCTCGATCTCCATCGGGGGGGCGCCGCCACGCGCGGCTGGAAGGACGATCCGGCCCGGCAGGGGATGGCCGAGCGGCTCGTCGAGCAGACCGAAGCGAAGCTCCGCGGCTTCTCGTTGTCGAGCGTCGTCAAATGGCGGCCCCTCACCAGGGGCCTGGCCCTGGCGGCGGCGGCGGCGACGGTGCTTCTCGGCATGCAGGCGGGCCTCGGCGACCGTTTCACGACGACCCTCGCCCGACTCCTCCATCCGACGGCCGACATTCCCCCCGCCACCTGGCTCCAGCTCGGCTCACCGGGGGAGATCGAGGTGCTCGAGGGGGATCCGCTCGAGATCGCCGCGACCGTCGAGCGCGGCAGCGTCGATCGAGTCGACCTCGTGATCTCGTCAGCCGACGGGCAGGAACGCCGCGAGCCGATGCGGTCGCTCGGCGAAGGCAATTTTGTAACGCGCCTCGACGGCCTCGATCACGACGCCACCTACCGGCTCGAAGGGGGCAACACTTGGACGCGCACCCACGCCATCCGGCTCCTCCGCCGCCCCACGATCGGTGCCATCGCCGGCCGCGTTCGCCTTCCCGACTACATGCGGATCGACGAGCCGCTGCAGGTCGCCCCAGACAGCCCGCGGATCGAGGCCCCGGTGGGGGCGACGGTCGAGTTCGAGGCCGATCTCGACGGCGAGACGTCGTCGGGGGTCGTTCGTCTCCTCGATCGCCATCTGGAAACAACGCTTGTCGAGCAGTTCGACGAGCTGCCCTGGTTCGAGGATGACTTGCCGCGCGACGCGGTGGCTGCCTCCCCGTGGAAGTGGAGCACCGCCCATGCCGCTGGGGGATTGCGTTCGTTCACCTTCGCCTCCGACGGCCGACCGCTCGAAATGCGCACCCGCCTCCAGCCGTTGGTGATTCCCAAGGAGGGGCTCGACGAACGCTCGCTCATGGTCCGGGTGCGCGGCGACGCGAGCGACCCGCCGCGGCGCCTCTCGATGCAGTTGATCCATGACGGCGGTGCCGTCGAGGTGGTGTGGGGTGATGATGCGGTGGGGCCGCCGGCCGATCTCCGTGTGCCGCGGTTTGTTGCCGGGCCGCTCCCCGAGCCGGGGGCATGGGAACGGGCGAGCGTTCCGCTTGCCACCCTTCCGCTCCTCGTCGGCCGGTCGGTGAGCGGGGTGATCTTCACCCTTGACCGGGGGCGGATGTTCCTCGACCGCCCCGGCCTCGTCGTCCGCTCGATGCGGCCGGAGCAGCGGGCCATCGACACGCCGGTCGGCGAGATCGCCGCGACGAGGATCGAGGGATCGGAGGACGACGGAGGGAAGTCGCGCTGGCTGGCCGCCGTGCCGGTGGTCGAGCCGCCGTTGGTCGACCCGCCGAAGCAGGATCCACCGAAGAAAGGGGCGTCGAGGCAGGGAACCCCTTCCGGACGGACGCAGCCGCAGTGGGCGACGCTCGAGTTTGCCAATTCGCAGGGGCACCGGAGCCGGCCGCAGCCGCCGGTGGAGATCGTCGCTACGGTCGATTCTCCGCCGTCGCTGGTCGTCGAGGAGCCGCAGTCGGAGCTCATCCAGCTGACGGCGCTCGACGAGTTTGTCGTCGCCGCCCACCTCTTCGACGACTGGGGGATCGACCAGATCGCCTTCCGCGTCGGCAGCGAGGAGGCGACGCTCGGCCCCCCGCAAGTCCTCGACGAGCTTCCTCTCGTCGTCCGCCCCCCCGACACGCAGCTCGTCGTCGAAACGACGATCTCCCCCGATCGCCTCGGCCTCTCCCCCGGATCGAGTGGCGTGTGGAAGCTCGCCGTTCGTGACACGAAGGGGCAGTGGACCGAGTCGCGGCCGTTTAGGATCACCGTCCTCGTGTCGGACGATGAGCCAGCGCCACCGCCGAAGTTCCCCTCGCTCGACGAGGCCCTGCGCGAGGCGACGCAGGCGCTCCGCTTGGCCGAGCGCGACGAGGACGTGCTCGATAAGAAGCGCGAGGAGACGCTCGCCGCGATCGGGCAGGAGCCGCTCGCGGCCCTCGATCGGGCCGAGACCGCCACCGAGACGGCCCGCGAGAAAGCCACGGAGGCCGCCGCCAAGGCCGCCGACGCCGCCACGCCCCCTGCCGAGCAGGCCGCGGCCGCGGAGGCGAAGCAGGCGGCCGATCAAGCCGCCACCGACCAGACCGCCCAGGCGCAGTCCCAGACCGATGCCGCGGCCGCCGCGCTCCCGGAGCCGAAGAAGCAGGACCTTGAGACGCTCGATCAATACCTCGAGCAGCGCCGTCAGGACATCGAGCAGGTGGCCGGGAAGCTCGCTGCGGCCGCGGAGCAGGCCAAGAGCGTGGCGGACGTGACGCCTTCCCAAGCCGCGCAGCTGGCAGCAGCCGCCGAGGCGGCGAAGGCCCTTGGTGAGCAGCTCCAGACGAGCCCGCAGTTCCAGGCCGACGCCGCCAAGGTCGATCGCCTCGCCGACGCCCCCAAGCCCTCGGAGATCGCCGACCGGCTCGAGCAGATCGCTGCCCAGGCGCGCGACGTGGCCCGGGCGATGGAGGCGACGGAGAAGGCGCAGCGGCTGGAGTCACTTGCCGAGAATCTCGCCGAACGGGCTGAGTCGCTCGACCTTCTCGCCAAGCAGGCTGATGCGCGCCGCGATCCCGCCCGCGAAGCCGACGCCGCCGCCAAGGCAGCGCTCGATCGGCAGGCGCGGAACGAAGTTCGGCAGGTCAATCAGATCGTCGGCCCCGACAAGCAGCAGCCCCCGCCGCCGCCCGCGGCCGATGCGCTCGAGTCGCTCATCGACAGTGGCCGGGAAGCGGCGCGCGAAGCGGCCGACACCGCGGCGCGAATCGCCGAGCAACTCGCCGGCAAGGCGCCGATCACCCCCCCGGACGGCGCCCAGCCAGGCCAGCAAGCCGGCCAGCAGCCTGGACAGGGCGAGCAAGCCGGTCAGGGGCAACAGCCCGGCCAGCAACCAGGCCAGGGAGATCAGGCCGGGCAGGGACAGCAGCCCGGCCAAGGGGAAGGGAAGGGGCCGGCGGGGAAGGCATCGCCGCCGACCGCCGAGCAACTCCAACAGTTCCTCGACAGCCGCGAGGTGCGTGAGACGCTCCAGATGGCCGAGCGTGCCGAACGCCTCCGCACCCAGGCGAGCCGGAAAGCCGCCGAGCAGATGGCGCGCTCGAAGCAGGGGGGATCGCAACAACAAGCTGCCTCGGACAAGCAGGGGGAAGGTGAGGGGCAGCCGGGGGCCACGCCCACCGGTGAGCCGACGCAAACGCTCACCGACGGCGGCGCCCAATTCGGCAAGGCGGAGATCAAGGGGGCCGACCTCCGTGGCCTCGACGCCGCCCGGCGGGCCGCGATCCAGAAGCTCCCGCCGCGGGTCCGTGATCCGCTCCTCGAAGGGATGCGGGAGCGTGGCCCGGCGGCCTATCAGGAGGTGATCGACACCTACTTCCGTCACCTCGGTCGGGACATCCCCCAATGAACGACCTCCTCGCCCGCCTGGCGCGGGCCGCCGGGGTCGGCCACGAACTGGCCTCCCGCATCGACGCCGTCGAATGGCATTGGGCCCGCCCCTGGGTGTGGTGGGGAGGGCTCGCGCTCCTCGTGCCGCTGGCGTGGTGGATCTGTCGGCGCCACGAGCAACGGCTCCCCTGGCTCTCGGTCCCCCTGCGGCGGGCGCTCAACGTCTGCCGGATCGGCGTCCTCGGGCTGCTCGTGTTCGTGCTCGCCGGGCCGTTCCTCCGGCTTGACGAGCGGATCGTGCAGAAGCCGGTGGTGGCGCTGGTCGTCGATGAATCCGACAGCATGGATCTCCCGGTGGGGCGCTTGCCCGCCGCCGGAATCGGCGCGGTGGCTGGCGCCCTTGGCCTCGCCGCCCCGAGCGACGGTGACGAGGCTGCCGAAGCCCTCGTCGAATCGATCGGCCGCCTCTCGCGCCGCGAGTTCACGGAGCAACTGCTCGCTGCGCAAGCGAAGGGTGTTCTCGGTGAGATCGGCAGTTCGTTCGACCTCCGCCGCTACGCCGTCGCCCGCCGCGCCGCCCGGCGTGATGCCGCGTCGGAGGACCCTTCAAAGCCAGGCAACCAAGACGCGCCGGCAGTCGATGCCACCGGCGCGGGCGCCGACACGGCGCTCGGGGAGGGGATCGCGATGGCCCTCGACGACGCCTCGGATCGCGTCCTCGGCGGGATCATCCTCGTCACTGACGGCCGCTCGACGGTCGGCATTGATCCGCTCGATGCGGTTCGCCGCGCGGCCGAGGCCTCCGGCGGGCAGCCGCGGGCGCCGGTGATCTCGATCCCGATCGGCTCGCCAGAGCCCCCGGCCGACATCGCCGTCACCGACGTCCTCGCGGCCCCGGAAGTGGCTCTCGACGACACCGTCTCGATCGTCGCCACGGTCCAGTCGAGCGGCCTGGCCCGCCGCAGCGTGAAGGTGGAACTCGTCGACAACGACGCCGTCGCAGCCACCGTCGACCTCGTTCTCCGCGACGGCCGCCAGCAGGCGGTCTTCCCCTGGCATGCGACGAAGGAGGGCACAAGCCTGCTCACGATCCGCGTCGCCCCGGAGCCGGAGGAGGGAACCGCGGAAAACAACGCGCTGGAGTTCCCGGTCGAAGTCACGTCGCGGAAGGCGAAGATCCTCGTCGTCGACGCCGCGCCGCGCTGGGATCTCCGCTTCCTCGATGCGAGCGTCCGCCGCGACACTGGCTTCGAGCCGACGATCGTCGTCGCCGGCGCGATGCAGACTTCGGCGGCCGGCGGCAGCGTCACGCCGGAGGGATTTGCCGGGATGCCGGACGACGTCGAGGGCTGGGCCCGCTACGACATCGTCTTCCTCGGCGACGTCGCCCTCGCCGATCTCCCCCGGCCGCGCCAGGAGGCGCTCGTCGAGGCGGTCCTCGACCGCGGCGTGGGGCTCGTCTTCCAGCCCGGCGGAGAGCATCTCCCCAAGGACTTTGCCGGCGAGCCGCTCGAGGAGCTGTTCCCGGTCGAGCTCGATCGCGCCGCCGGCGGGAGCGACGCCGCGCTCGAGGCGGCCGACTTCCGCCCCTTCCGGATGCGTGTCACAGCGCGCGGGGCGATGCACCCGGCGTTCGCGGTGTCGGGGGATGCCGGCCGCAACCGGGCGACCTGGAGCGGCATGCCGCCGTTTTTCCGGGTGGCCGCAGCGCGGGGGGCGAAGCCGGCGGCCACGGTCCTCGCCGATGTCGAGCGCCCGGGGGGCATGGCCGGCGGGGACGGGCCGGTGCCGCTGGTGGTCGAGATGCCCGCCGGGCGCGGCCGCGTCGCCTGGATCGGCACCGAGGAGACGTTTCGGTGGCGCCGTAACGTCGGCGACGCGCTCTTTTGGCGATTCTGGGGGCAGGCGCTGCGGAGCGTCGCCCGACGCGACGACCGCCCCTGGGATGCCACGTGGCTCGTCGTCACCCCCAACCGCTGCGAACCGGGGAGCCCGGTGTTCGTGGAATTGAATCTCGTCGACGGCGATCGCAAGCCGGTCGTGGCCGCCGGTCAGACGCTCTCGATCGAGAGCCCCGATGGGGCCGGCGGCACGATCCTCCTCCGCTCGGCGAGTCGACCGGGGCTCTTTCAGGGGTCTTTCGTGCCGACCGTGGCAGGGACGCATGGCGTGACCCTCGACCGGGGCGCTGCCGGTGAGCTGACCACCGAGCTGCTCGTCGCCGAGCCGACGCGCGAGCGGGCCCATCCTGGCGTCGATCGCGAAATGCTGCGGACCCTCGCCGACCTCACGGCCGGCGCCCTGGTCGAGGCGGGGGACGTGGCGACGATCCCCGGCCGGCTGGCGACCGGATCGATCGAGACCCGCCGCCAGGTCGACGACGACATCTGGGACACCTGGCCGGTCCTCGCACTCTTGGTCGGCCTGTACTGTGCCGACATCGCGATCCGCCGCCTCTCCGGACTGAGTTGACCTCTCCCGCACGGAATCCGTCGATGCTCTTCTTTCCCCCGCTTCGCATCCTCCTGGTTGCGCTCGTTGCCGTCGTCCTCGTCGGCCTCCCCGCGTCGGCCCGGGCCCAGGCGCCCGACGCTGGCCGGGGAGCGCTCGCCGAATCGGAGGGACGCGATCTCCTCCGCGTCGAGGCGGCGGTCGACCGGGGACTCGAATACCTCTCCACGAAGCAAGATGCCACCGGAACCTGGCAGCACGGAATGTCGCAGCAGCCAAACACCGGCATCAACGCCTTGTGCCTCCTCGCCTTCATGGGGCGCGGCCATGTCCCCGGCCGCGGCCCCTACAAGGAGACGGTAGGGCGGGCGCTCGACGCGATGATCGCCTCGCAGCAGCCCGACGGCTTGGTCGTCCGTGCCGGTGGCAATTCGCACGGGCCGATGTACGAGCACGCCCTGGCGACGCTCGCCCTCATCGAGGCCTCCGGCTGGCGCACCGACGACGCGATGCGCGACACCTGTCGCCGCGCGGTCGCGGTGATCGTCGGCGCGCAAAACAACGAGGGGGGCTGGCGCTACCAGCCGCGCCCCGCCGACGCCGACCTGAGCGTGACAGTGATGCAGGTGGTGACGCTGCGGGCCGCGCAGAGCGCTCGCTTCGACGTTCCGCAGAAGACCCTCGACGCGGCGGCGGAATACATCAAGCGCTGCGCGAAGCCGGAAGGGGGCTTCGCCTACCAGCCTGGCCAGGGAGTGAAAAACGCCCAGTCGGCGGCCGGAGCCCTCTCGCTCCAACTCCTCGGTCTCTACGACGACCCCGACGTCGCCAAGGCGCTGGAGTCGCTTCAGAAGCGCGACTACCGTCCGCAGATGGACGAGTATTTCCACTACATGAATTACTACGCGATGCAGGCCCACTTCCAAGCCGGCGAGGAGCAGTGGGCGCTGTGGAGCCCGCGCGTGCGAACGCTCCTCCTCGAGAGCCAGAATGCCGACGGCAGCTGGCCCGGGTGGGGGGAGGAGCGGATCAACGGCCCGGCGAAGAACTACTCCACGGCCATGGGGGCGATCACGCTCGAGGTCTACATGCACTACCTGCCGGCCTATCAGCGGTGAGTCGGGGGGCAAGCGTTGCGAGCAACGCTTCCTGCCGACACGCAGGCGAGGCGGGGATCGGCGAACGCTTGAGGAGTGACGAGGTTCGTCCGAGGAACGACGAAACTTTTGCCGGCCCCGCCGACGAGCCGCCCACAGGTTCGGGTGCGTGGGGGCTTCTCCGCGAATGGCTCAAACGTTGCTTCGGGGTCGCCCGTGCCCCGTCGCCGGACGTTCGCGGAGGGCATCCTTGCCCTCCGCTCTCTCCGCGCCGCGTGCGGTCGAGTAGGCCCGGGGGCTCTCGCCCCCAGGCCTCTCACAGAACCGGACTTGTGGGTCACACATCCGGCTCTTTGGGTCAGTGTCTCACAGGTCAAACAAGAGTGTTTGACCAGAGGCCAGATTTGGGCGGGGGTTCAGAGATTCCC
>CAJBCV010000285.1 GCA_903951635.1 uncultured Planctomycetaceae bacterium | reverse complement strand
GGCCGTCCGTTTCCAGACCGTGTACACGCTGCGCCGAAATCTCCCCGGGCCGGTGTCGGGGACGTAGCCGCGGAGATTGCCATACTTGCTCGTCTCGTCCCACACGCCTTCAGGCATCCACGGCCGCACGCTCGGGCCGCCGATCGACGGGACGAGAAGCCCGGCCGCGGCGAGCGCCTGATCGCGGACGATCTCCCCAGGGAGCCGCACCCTCGGGCCCCGCGACAGTAAGCGGTTGGCTGGATCGCGGGCCAATGCGTCGCCCGTCACTCGGCTCGACTGCCGATAGACGGAACTCGTGAGGAGGAGCTTGAGCAAGGCCTTCATGTCCCAGGGACGGGCCGGGGAACCCGACACCTGCGGCAGGTTCGTCCCCTCCATGAACTCGGCCGCGAGCCAATCGAGCAATTCGGGGTGGCTCGGATACTCGGCCTGGCTGCCGAGGTTCTCGCTCGTCTTCACCAGTCCCGTGCCAAAGAGCCGCTCCCATTGGCGGTTCACCCACACCCGTGCCGTGAGCGGATGCTCGCGAGAGACGATCCCCTCGGCGAGCGCCAGCCGATCGGCTTTCCTCCCCGGCGGGAGGGGCGGGAGGAAGGCGGGCAGCCCCGGCTCGACCTTCTCCCCCGGCTTGTCATACTCGCCACGCGTGAGCACGAAGGCATCGCGCGGCGGCCCCTCGCGCATCACCATGGCGCTGGGGAGCGCATCACGGTAGGCGTCGAGCGCCTTCCGTGCCGCATCGCGCGTCGCCTCGGCCTGCTTCACCGGCCCACCGACCTTGTCGCGGTAGTACGCCGCGATGACTTGCTGCTGCTCGGGCGCGCGGACGGCGGCGTCGATCCGCAGGCTGTCGCGCACCGGCCCCGGGACGCCGAGCCCCGACACACCGGCAAGCTCCGGTGGGGCCGACGTCCCCGCCAGCCGAAAGCGGCCAAAGGCATGCCCGTTGATGACCTCCTGCCGGACACGGATCCGCACCCGGGCATTCTCCGGCACATCGACCGTGGCCGCAGGAAAAACGGCGAGCCGGCGCGGCTGCCGCTTGTCGGGGAGATGGCCATCGATCGCCCAGCCCTGCCCACCACCGAGCACGCTCGCCGCCGGCCAGCCAGCCTGCTCGTAGTCGGCCTCGGCACGGCCAAGCGGCACCGGGACGGCAGGCGCATCCCCCGGCGGATCGATCTCGATCTCCACCCGGCTCACGACGACGTTGCCATTGTGGTTGCGGCCGAAGCCGCCGCCGCCGGAGAGCGAGGGATCGGCGAGCAGCTCGACACGGACGCCCCCGAACGGACCGGCAGGCACGAGGGCTTCGATTTCGTAGGTGTCGAGCGGCGGCATGGCCCCCTCGACGAGCCACGATCCATCCTCGAGCCGGCGGAACGACGCCCCGCCGGCGCTCTTGAGCTCGACAGGCTCAAGCGTCTGCCAGATCTCCTCAGGCAGGTCGAGCACCGGGCGAATCGTGCGCTCCCAATCGGCGACGAGCGACGTGAGATCCTTCTCGCCGGCACGCACCGCCTCGTCGGCATCGACGATCGTCTTCTCGAGCCGCGCGATTTCGGCGGATTGCTCGGCCGAGGGTAGCGGATAGAGCGGGTCGGAATTGCCGCCGCTGCGCGTCTCGCTCCCCATGATCGTGCCGGTCTCGGGGACGTTGCAAAACAGCGCAAAGAGGGCATAAAACTCGCGCTGCGTGAGCGGGTCGTACTTGTGGTCGTGGCAGCGGGCGCAGCCGACCGAGAGGCCGAGCCACGTCTGGCCGGTCGTCTCGACCCGATCGATGACCGTCTCGACCCGCCACTCCTCGGCGATGATTCCCCCTTCGCCGTTGATCCGGTGGTTGCGGTTGAAGCCCGTGGCGATGATCGCGTCGCGCGTCGCCGCCTCGTCGCCCGGCACCGGCGGCAGCATGTCACCGGCGAGTTGCTGGATCGTGAATTGGTCGAAGGGGAGGTTGCGGTTGTAGGCCGCGATCACCCAGTCGCGCCACGGCCAGTTCGAGCGGCTCGAATCGGTTTGGTAGCCGTGGCTATCGGCATAGCGCGCGGCGTCTAGCCATTCGATCGCCATTCGCTCACCGAAGTGCGGGCTTGCGAGCTTGAGATCGACATAGGTCTCATATGCCTCAGGGGAAGGATCGGCCACGAACGCGGCGACCTCCTCCGGCGTTGGCGGCAGGCCCGTGAGATCGAGGCTGACGCGGCGGGCGAGCACTTCCCGT
>CAJBCV010000284.1 GCA_903951635.1 uncultured Planctomycetaceae bacterium | reverse complement strand
CGAGGGCTACGAGACGACGGTCATCGTCACCGACGAGGGGCGGACGCTGTCGGGGTTCGTCGTCGGCGAGGATCCGGGGCTCGTCCTCCTCCGCACGGCCGACGGCCGGACGGTGAGCGTGCCCCGCGACTCGATCGACGACCTCCACCGCAGCCCGGTGTCGATCATGCCAGCAGGCTTGCTCCGGCCCCTCGACGACCAGCAAGTCCGCGACCTGTTCGCCTACCTGCGATCGACCCAGCCGCTGGCGACGAAGTGAGCGCCGCCGCCGCTGGATGCGGCGGTCGACATCCCCGAAAAACCTTCGCTGTTTCGGGGATGTCCGGGATGGAAAAAGGTCAGGGCTTGCGAAGCCGAACGCGCACGCGCACCGCGCGGCCAAGGGCAATGGGCTCAATGTCGCGTATCTCGCCGACGATCTTGAACCACATGGTGCCTGAACCTTGAAGAGAGACTGCCTTGGACGAACGACCAAGTTGATCAGCTCGCAGCCAACACGCTCACCATACCGCAGGACGCTATCGCGAGTTTGCTCCAACGCCTGGTTCGCCAAGCACTAGGAGTTTATCCGCGAGATTGCCAGGAAGAGGGATCCCGAGCGCCGTGGAGGACAGCCAGCACCTCGACACGATCGGCGAGCACGATGAAGTAGACGATATAGCGGAACTGCTTCAGCCTTGCGGCACGCACATCTTGCCAAACCTTGCCATGCAACTCTGGCATCTTCTCGATGCGTGCAAGCACCTCCCGAACACGGGCAAGGACCTGAGATCCGAGGCCAATACGAACTGTCTCAAGCTGATCACGGGCTTCCTGGACATCGACCTCTGCTTCGTGCCGCAGGATTACCGGCAGGCTCACGAACCACCTTCAAGCCGCTCCAGCACTTCCCGCCACGGCCTGCCGACGCCGGGGGATTCCGCGGCACTAGCGCGGCGTTTGGCGAGTTCCGCAACGTGCCAATCAGGAATATCCTGGGGTTCGACCTGATCCGGCAGGCTGTCCCAGATCTGCTCAATGAGATCGAGACGATCGCGCACGCTCAGGCGATCGATACCCAATGAATCGATGCGAACAGTCACGCGTATTCTCCTTGATGGACGGGGAGCCAAGGATCGCAGTTTACCGGCTAGGCACGGAGACGGAAAACCTTCGGGGGGGGCGAGCGTTGGCAGCCAATCCAATCGGCGAACTTGTATTTCCACAGACCGTGTATTCAGCCGGCGGCGCCTGTGATCATGCCGACGGTTCTCCACCAGGCGTGACGCAAGCCGCTGCGAAAAAGGGCTTTGCGTCGATCTCTTCCGCAATGCTGCGGGATGTTCGCAAGCGCCGCCTGCAGTGTATCACGCCCCCTCGGCTGAGCGGGGCTCGCGGGTTTTCCTTCGAATCCTGACGCTGGCTCGGTCGCCGCACCCAGCGGGAGTCTTAGGTGCGGAGTTCCGGATCGCGGCACGGCACGAAGATCCTAGGCCCGGAGGCCGTCGAGCGGACCGGTGGCGGACGCCGTCCGACGGGCGTCGGTCAGTGCCGCGGGAGCTTCTTGTCGGGGTCGAGG
The DNA here is from genome assembly GCA_903951635.1 of uncultured Planctomycetaceae bacterium. Lineage (GTDB taxonomy): Bacteria > Planctomycetota > Planctomycetia > Pirellulales > UBA1268 > QWOP01. The sequence goes on along the minus strand of CAJBCV010000284.1, from coordinate 34,664 downwards.
TGGCGGTCGAGGAAGTCGTAGGTCCCCCGGCCGTTGATCGCGTGGGGCCCGTCGAACCACTCGATCTCGGCGTTGTTGCCGGCGCCGAGCTTGACGTAGTGCCGCTTCGTCTTGGCAAACTCCGCGGCCACCCACTCGTCGGGGGCGACGCCGTCGTCATGCCCGCGTTCGACCATGAACGGCCGCGGCCAGATCAGCCACGACAGCTCGGCGTAATTGGCGAGCCTCCCCATGTTCCACTCGAAGATCTCGTATTCAGGCGTGAAGACGTAGCTGTAGGGAGCGTGGTCGACGGCATTCTTCCGCACCCACTCGTTGTAGTCGGCCGAGCAGATCGAGAGCTTGTAGCGCGGCTCGAACGGCGGCACGCGCATCGCCGTCTTGCCGCCGTAGGAGAGGCCGTAGAAGCCGATCCGCCCGGCGTCGACCTCGGGGAGGCGCTCGAGGAAGTCGATGATCCGACCGTGCTGGGGGATGATCGTGCTGAAGAGCGTGAGGCCGAGGGGATTTCCCTTCCGCTGGAGCGTGCGGAAGCGGTCGTGGCCGCGGTAGGGATTTTGGGGAGCGAAGGTGACGTAGCCCCGCCTGGCCAGCTCGGCGGCAAAGGCCTTGTAGATCGGAAACGACGGGCCTTCGGTGGTGATGACGTCCATCGGCACCCCCTCGAGGCCATGCTGGCAGACGACCGCGGGGCGCTTCTCCCCGGCGGGAATCCCCTTTGGCACCAGGAGGATCCCGCCGGCGATCACGTCCGGGAAGACGTCGATCGTCACCTCCCAGCCGGTGAAGGCAGGGTCGTCGAGGATCTGCCGCGAGCGGGCGGCAAAGGGGAGAAGGTCATCGGGGATGACGCCGATGAGATCGCGGCGGATCCGCTCGCGGTGGGCGTCGACCGCCGCGGCGGCCTTGGGGGCGTCCTTGGCCTGGGCGGCGGCGATCACGTCGTGCCAATCCTTGGCCCGGACGGAGGCCGAGCGTTCGAGGGTTCGCTGGGTGAACCGGGAGAACTCCTCGACCTGACGCCGCATCCGGTCGCGGGACGTCTCGGCGACGGCGTCGGCATCGAGGGCAGCATCGGCCTTGGGGAGCGGCCCGGGGCGGAGGTCGACGCCGAGGGAGCGGAGGAACGGCCGCAGGGCCTCCGTGCCGCCGGCGGGCTCGGGGGCCTCAGGGTTCCCGGCGCGTTCGAGACGCTCGTCAGCGTCAAGGCGTTTGCCGTAACCGCGGGCCGTGGCGAACTCATCCTCGAAGTCGGCCGCAGGAATCTGGCCGATCGTTCCGGGCGCGGCGCCGCCGCTGCGCCCCTCGCGCGGCTTGGCAGGCCCGGCAAACTCTGGCACGTGGGCCGCTTCGAGGACGAGCGCCCGCGGGAGCACCAGCGCCGCCACCTCGGCGTCGGAGGCGGTGGTGAGGAGCCGCCACACGTTGCGGTCAATCGGCTCCTGCCACGTGGCCTCGCGCGGGCCAAAGGCGCCGCAGACGAGCGTGGCATCGATCCGCTCGTCGCAGGCTGCCGCCAACAGCGCGATCCTCCCGCCTTCCCCGACGCCGCAGACGCCGATCGGCGGGACGGCGGCGTTGGCGGCGCCGGCGCCGGCCTCGATCCGGTCGATCGCTGCGAGCACCTTTTGGATTTCGTAGCCGAGCGGGTGGCGGCCGAGTTCAAAGGCGGGGCGGTAGACGTATTCGCGGTGCGGCTGGTTGGTGAACCGCACCGCCGGGTTACCGGCAAACTCGTCGTCGCGGTCGAGAATCGTGGGGATGAAGACGGCGCAGCCCGCGGCCACCAGCGCCCTCGGCAACCGGCTCGCCTCCCCGGCCTCGCCCCCTTCGCCGAGGAGCCCCGCGAAGGCCTCGGGGGTCCAGGCAGCGTCGCCGAGGGCGACCACCCAGGCCCGCGGGTCGCGGAGCGGCGGAAGGAGGACGATCCCCTCGGCCGTGACATCGTCGAGGGCCTCAAACGACACCCGCAGCACCGTCCAATCCTTCGTGGCGGCGATCTGGATCGGGGCTCCGGCCGTCCCCCGGAGGAGAACCTCGCGGCCGGGGACCCGTTCGTCGACGACGCCGAGAATCGCGCGGAGCTTCTCCCGAGCGCCGGCACGGAACGCGTCGCGGCCTCCGGCATCGGCGAGTCTGTCGGTCCATTCCTTCCGCCGGATCGCCTGCGTGTCGGCAGTCTTTCGGAGGAGGAAGCGATCGATCCCCTCGATCATCACCTCGTCGAGGGGACGGTCGAGGGTGAGCGGCGCGGTGCCGGGGAGCGGTGTGATGTCCGCGGCCTGCGTGGGCGCGAGAATGCCATGGAGCACGACCCATCCAGCCAGGCATCGTAGCCCCCAGCCGGCCCATGTCGTGCCCCGTCCGTGCCATCGAGCCATGATCGCCCCCTTTCCTGAAGTGGAAGAGCGGCAGCATACCCACGACTGCAGAGAGCAGAAAAGCCGCAGGGCCCACCGGTTGGCCGGCGGGCCCTGCGTTGGACTTTGATTGTGGCCGGCGGAAGGCCATGGATGCTTCCGCCGCGTGTGAACTCCGCTTGGCTCCGCTGCTGTCGAGCATCGCAGGATGCGATGCCCGCGGCCGGCGAAGACCCTTGGCGTCTTCGCCGGCCGCCAAGCGGCGGAAGGCCATGGATGGCTTCCGCCGCGTGTGATCAGAACTGCCAGATCGCGTCGCAGCCACCGTAGAACTGGCCGTACTCGTTGAAGTTCTTACCGTAGGGGAGCGCGCCCTTGCCGTGGTCCGGCGTGTACCAGTCGTACCGCAGTTCGGGCCGCATGATGAAGTTGCGGCTGGGCTTCCAGTTCAGGCCCCACGACATCTCCCAGAAGTTGCCTTGGTAGCCGGTCGCGAACGGTCCGCCGAACATCGCGTTGCGGATCGGGCTGAGGACGCGATAGCCGTTGTTGTCGCGGAACCACTCCATTCGCACGCCACCGATGAGCGTGTCGCTGAAGTTGTAGAACAGGTACTGGTTGATGCCGTACCAGGTCGCCGTGCCGGGCTGCTGGCCGAGCGTCTCGGCGACACCGATGGCGTTGAACTGCCAGCCGTTGTCGTTCTGGAAGACGTACGTCACCTTGTCGTTGAGCTCGTTGACGTACACCGTGCTGAGGACCGAGCGGTTGCCGATCGTCGCCAGCGGAGAGGTGAAGCCACCGATCTCGTTGCCGCTCGACGTCGTCATCGTCAACGTCTGAGTCTCGTCGTCGCTCTTGATCGACGCACCACCGAGGAACGCGGCGTTGCTGTTGGCCCCCGGATAGCCGGGGTTGGCGATTCCAAGGATGTTGATCGGGTCGCTGTAGTTGTCCCACCCGTTGGTGATACCGGCGAACACCGTCATGTTGTCGGTGGCCTTCCAGGTGTCGAGGATGCCGGTGTGGGTGAACGGCTCGCCGTACTGCATCGTGTAGGCGTGGGTGTAGAAGAAGTTACCGATGGCCGGCACGACTTCGTATCCGATGATCGTGTAGAAGTGGCCGAACTTCACCGCGTGGTCACCGTAGCCCACCTCGCCGTACATCTGCGGCAGGGCCAGCCCGTAGTACTTGCTCGAGTTCCAGCTACCGAAGCCCGCCGGAGACTGGTTGAGCAGATTCGCGTCGAGGCCACGGGCGGTGGTGAAGATCGAGTCGCCACCGTAGAGGAGGTCGACGCGACCGCCCCAGTCGGCTCCGCCGTCCTCGAGATCGAGGACCTTCTCGTTGACGAGATACAACTGGTTGACCTGGCCCATCCAGTTGCGGTCGTTGAACGTGATCGGGCCATTGAACGGCGATCCCCAGTTGTTGCCGCCGATACCGGCTTCGATCCAGCCGTAGGTGGCAATGCCGCGTTCCTTGAGGAACTCGGTCTCGAGGTAGCGGGTCGGGGCCTCTTCGACCTCCTCGGCGGATTCCTGCGGCGGCAGGGCGCGGAGCTGGTAGGCGTCTTCCTGCGGCACGTTGGCCGCGACCGGGGGGAGGCCGCTGCTGGTTTGGCCGAGGGCCGTGGAGGCAAGCAGTGTGGCGGCAGCGGTCAGGCCCGCTCCGAGGAGGGGCAACTTCGTCCAGTTGAACTTCATGACAGTGGTCACTCCAAGTGGGGATCGTGCGGCCGGCCGCGTCCATACGGCGGACCGCCAGTCCATCCGGAATCACCCCTTCGACCGGCCCGCCAAGTACCGGTCGCAGAGTCGGCAATTCCGACACAGGGGTATCGTCCGGCCTTTACCCGGAAAACCGGGTGGACCGCGCGCTCCGGCAAGGTTTCTCTGACCGGCAGCCGGCGTGGAAAGCTGTGCCGGTCGTACCGCTCGTGAGGGCACCCGTGGCAGACTTTGCGGGCGCCCGATGAACGCAGGGGCGGCCAGGGCATCATCCGCAAGAGGGGATGGCCAGGGATGGCGGCCTACGCCGATCAGGCCGGCGCTGGAACGCGGCCTCAAGCTTCGGTTCCGAACGCCCCTTCGAGGAGGGCCGCGACGAAGCGTTCGGGGGCGAAGGGCTCGAGGTCGTCGGCCCCCTCGCCGAGGCCGACGAACTTCACCGGGAGACCGAATTGCTCGGTCACCGGCACGATCACGCCGCCGCGGGCCGAGCCGTCGAGCTTGGAGAGGACGATCCCGGTGCAGCCGGCGGCCTCCTTGAAGCCCTTGGCCTGCGAGAGGGCGTTTTGTCCGGCGGTGGCGTCGATCACGAGGAGCACCTCCTGGGGGGCTTCCGGGACGAGTTTGGCGACCACGCGGCGGATCTTCGAGAGCTCCTGCATGAGATTCGACTGCGTCTGGAGCCGGCCGGCGGTGTCGACGATGCAGACGTCGGCGCCCGCCTCGACGGCCCGGGCCACCGCCTTGTGGGCGACGCTTGCCGGATCGCTCCCCTGCGGGCCACGGACAATCTCGGCGCCGAGCCGGTCGGCCCACATCGTGAGTTGCTCGACGGCCGCCGCCCGAAACGTGTCGCCGGCGCCGAGAACCACACGCTTCCCGTCGCGGGTGAACATCCGCGCGAGCTTCGCGATCGACGTCGTCTTCCCCGAGCCGTTGACGCCGGTGACGAGGATCACCGTCGGCCCCGACGCGGCCAGGGTGAGCCCCGCCTCGGTGTTCCGCAGGCGGGCGAGGAGTTGCGTGCGGATCGAGTCGAGAACAATTTCTGGATCGACGACGCGGGCCCGGAGACGCTCGCGGACGTCGACGACGATCGCCTCCGCGGCGGCCGGCCCCATGTCGGTGCGGACGAGGATCCCTCGCAACTCCTCGAGGAAATCCTCGTCGACGAGCCGCCCCTCCTTTTTAAAGAGGTCGCGGACGTCTGTTCGCAGTACCTGCGCGGTCTTGGCCAGCCCGGCCTTGAGGCGGTCGAGGAGCCCGCGCGGCTTCTCAACGCCGTCCGGCATCGGGGCCGCCTGGGTGTCCTTCGTCGGTTCGTCCTTCGGATCCTTGCGGCCGAAGCTGAAGATGCCCATCGATCGTCTCCCTCGTCGTCGGTGGTGGGGCGGATCGACCGCCGGTCGGCGTCGATCAGGCCCCGGCCCGGTCGGCGATGATCCGGCCGAGGATGCCCGCCACGAAATTGCCCGATCCCTCCCCGCCGTAACGCTTCGCCAGTTCGATCGCCTCGTCGGCGGCCGCCGCCGGCGGGGTGTCGGTGTGGAGGATCTCATGGGCCGCGAGTCGAAGGATGCCCCGGTCGGTGGCGGCCATTCGCGACACGCGCCAGTGTTCGGCGCGGGCATCGATGTGGGCGTCGAGCTCGTCGCGGCGCTTCTGCACGCCGCGCACCAGGCCGAGCGCGAAGGGCACGAGCGGGCCGCCGTGGAGCCTGCCGCTGACGAATCGCTGGAGGTCGTCGGGGGCGACGTGGGGATTGAGGTCGAGTTGGTAGAGGGCCTGGAGGGCGATCTCGCGGGCCCGACTGCGGCGCTGCGTGGTCATCGGGACTTTCCTCCGGTGGCTCTTGTTATCTGATGGAGGAGCGAGATCATCTCGATGGCGGCCTCGGCGCACTCCTCCCCCTTGTTGGAATGGGCCGCCACCCGCTCGTCGCCGCCGGCACGGGCCACGGCCTGTTCGATCGATTGGCAGGTGAGGACGCCGAAGAGGACGGGGGTGCTCCTCGTTCGCCCGATGGCCTCGATCCCCTGGGCAACGGCCGCGGCGATGTGCTGGTCGTGCGTCGTCTCCCCGCGGATGATCGCGCCAAAACAGATCACCGCCGCATATTCGCCCGTGGCGGCGAGCCGATCGGCGACGACGGGAAGCTCGAAGGCCCCCGGAACCCGGGCTACATCGAGGTGATAGCGGTCGAGGCCGGCCGCCGCGAGCGTCCGTGCTGCGCCGGCGAGCATCCGTTCGGTGACGGCTGCGTTGTAGCGCGAGACGACGATCGCCACGCGCACCCCCGAAGGGAGCCGGACCGGATCACCCTCGAACAACCGGCCGTGATCGAACATCGCCGGGGTGGCGTGCCGCTCCTGTTGCTTCACGACTTGAGTCCTTGAAGAAATTCGGCGTTCGTCTTCGTCTTCGCGAGCCTGTTGAGAAGGAGTTCCATGGCGTCGGATGGATTCATCTCGCCGAGGACGCGACGGAGCACGCAGGTGCGCCGGTGGGTCTCGGCATCCATGAGCATCTCTTCGCGCCGGGTGCCGGAGCGGTTGATGTCGATCGCCGGGTAGACCCGTTTGTCGACGAGCCGACGGTCGAGGACGATCTCGAGATTTCCCGTCCCCTTGAACTCCTCGAAGATGACCTCGTCCATCTTGCTGCCGGTGTCGACCAGCGCCGTGGCGATGATGGTCAGCGAGCCCCCCTCCTCGACCTTGCGGGCGCTGCCGAAAAACCGCTTCGGCCGCTGGAGCGCGCCGGAATCGACGCCGCCGGAGAGGATCTTGCCGGAGTTGGGCACCTCGGCGTTCCAGGCCCGGGCCAGCCGCGTGATCGAGTCGAGGAAGATGACGACGTCGCGACCGTATTCCACGAGCCTCTTCGCCTTCTCGATCACCATCTCGGCCACTTGGATGTGGCGGGCTGCGTTCTCGTCGAAGGTGGAGCTGATCACCTCACACGATGGCCCCTTCACCTGCCGCTCCATGTCGGTAACTTCCTCCGGCCGCTCGTCGATGAGGAGCATGAAGACGTAGGCCTCGGGATAGTTTGCCAGCACCGACTTGGCCATCTTCTGGAGGAGGATCGTCTTCCCGGCGCGCGGTGGGCTGACGATCAGGCCACGCTGCCCGAATCCGATCGGCACGACGAGATCAACGACGCGCATCGCGATCTCCTCCGGGGTGGTCTCCATGACGATCCGTCGGTCGGGATGGAGGGGGGTGAGATCGTCGAAGAACACGCGCGTCGAGAGCTTGGCCGGATCCTCCCCGTTGATCGCCTCCACGCGCAACAGGGCGAAGTAGCGTTCGCTCTCCTTCGGGGGGCGGATCTGTCCGGCGACGCTCGTGCCGTTGCGGAGGCCGAAGCGCCGGATCTGGCTCGGGCTGACGTAGATGTCGTCGGGGCAGGAGAGGTAGTGGTAGTCGGGGCTGCGGAGGAACCCGAAGCCGTCGGGGAGGATCTCGAGCGTCCCCTCGCCGAACATCAGGCCGTTGAGTTTCACCCGCTCTTTGAGGATCCGGAAGACGAGGTCGTGCTTCTTCGCCCCGGTGATGTCGCCGATCTGCTCCTCGCGCGCCAGTTCGATGAGCTCCTGCATCGACATCTTCTGCAGGGCGGTGATGTGGGTGTCGGTTTTCTTCAGCGACTCGTAGCGGTCGGTTGCGTCCTCCCCCTCGAGCTTCACCTCGGCCGCGATCTCCTCGGCGATCGACATCGGTTCGTCGTCGAGGTCGTCGTCGGAAGGGAAGGCGGGATCAGTGGGCATGGAACACCTCGGGACGGCCGCGGACCGGCCCTCTGGCAGGGGCCGACGCGACCGGAAGGGGGGCGAGGAGAAAAGGCGGGAATCCTTACGGGTCGCCGGCGGGCCGGGCGATCGTGAGGACGGTTGACGGGAGTGGCTGGCGGGGGGGCGATCGGCAGGGACCAAAAGGATCGCCGCAAGGAATGCAGCCCGAGCCAATCCCCCCCGACACAACGGAAAAACGACCGCTCTGGATGCCTCGCCGGTCAGGATTGGGTCCGTCGGGAAAGCTCAGGCCAGAGCCGATCGATCTGGGCGTGAGTATACGCAGGATCCTCGGAGGTATCCACGGTCGACGTTTTTCCGGCAGGCAAGACTGGCGGCATTTGCTCGTTCCAGGAGGCCTCGCGGGCCTCGATCTGGGGCCTGGAGAAGCGTGGGGCGATCCGGGCGTGACGGACGTCGTCGGGGCACTCGAGGACGATGACCCGATCGCAGCGGTCGAGCCAGCCACCGCGGACGAGGAGCGGCACGTCGAGCACCACGACCGGCTCGGCGCCGCCTGAGTGTTCCTGGCCGGCGATGTCGTCAAGAAGCGTCTCCATCCGCTCGTGGACGCGCGGGTGGACGATCGCCTCGAGATCGGCAAGGGCCTTGCGGTGGTCGGCGGTGGGGCCGAAGACGATCCCCGCAAGCGCCTTGCGGTCGATGCCCGCGGCGGCGGGCGACGGGCCCTCCGGGATCAGTCCCCGCCCGAATCGCGCGACGAGGGCGCGTTGCACATCGGCGTCCTTGAGAACGTCGTGGGCGATCCGGTCAGCATCGATGACGCGAGCGCCATGCTCCGCCAGAAGCCTGGCCACCGTCGACTTCCCCGCGCCGATCCTGCCGATGATCCCGATGAGAATCACGCTGCCTCTCCTCCTCATTCCCCCTGCCCTGCACCGGGCGAGGATGTGGGGTCACTTCTCGCACTCCGCCCAGGTCGCCCCTTCGTGGACCGTGACCTCGAGCGGTACCTCGAGCGTCATCGCCCCCTTCATCTCCTCGACGAGGAGGCGGCGGACCGTTTCGATCTCCGCGGCCGGGACCTCGAGGAGGAGTTCGTCGTGGATCTGGAGCACGATCGTGGCGGCGAGCCCTTCGGCGGCAAGCCGAGCTTGGACGCGGAGCATCGCCAGCTTGATAAGGTCGGCTGCCGACCCCTGAACGACGGTGTTGACCGCCGTCCGCTCCGGGAGCGTGAGGCTGAACACACCGGCGGCCGTTCGGCGGCCGGCCCGGTCGCGGACTTTCTCGATCGCCCGCCGTCGGCCGAGCATCGTCGCCACGTAGCCGTCGCGGCGGCACCGATCGAGGCAGTCATCGATGAAGGCTTCGGCACCCGAGAAGGTGTGGAAGTAGGCGGCGATGAAGGCGGCGGCATCGGCTTGCGGGATGCCGAGGGTCTTGGCGAGGCCGAAGGCACTCTGGCCGTAGAGGATCCCGAAATTGACCGCCTTGGCCGTGCGACGCATGTCGCTGGTCACGTGGTCGGGCGCCACACCGAACACCGCCGCGGCGGTGCTCAGGTGGATGTCGTCGCCCGAGGCGAACGCCCTCCGCATCGCCGCATCGCCGGAGAGGTGGGCGAGGATCCGCAGTTCGATCTGCGAATAGTCGGCCGCGACGAACCGGTTCTCCGCCACGCGGGGGACGAAGGCGGCGCGGATCTGCTGCCCCTCCTCGGTGCGGACCGGGATGTTTTGGAGATTCGGATCGCTCGAGGAGAGCCGGCCGGTGGCGGCGACGGTCTGATTGAAGGTCGTGTGGATGCAGCCGGTGGAGCTCTCGACGAGCGCCGGTAGGGCATCGACGTAGGTGCTCTTGAGCTTGGCGAACTTGCGGTGCTCGAGGAGCAGTCGAGGGAGGGGATGACGGGGGGCGAGTTCCTCGAGCACCTCGGCGTCGGTGCTCGGCCCGGTCTTCGTTCGCTTCACGACCGGCAGGCCGAGTTCATCGAAGAGCACGGTGCGGACTTGGATCGGCGAGGCGATCGCGAAGGGGTGCCCCGCGAGGGTGTGGATCTCGGCCTCGAGGTTCGCCAGCCGCTCGGTGTACCTCGTGGAGAGCCGCTCGAGCAGCGAGACATCGATCCGCATCCCGCGGTGTTCCATCGCGGCGAGGATCGAGGCGAGGGGAATCTCCACGTCCTTGAACAGGCTCGCGAGCCCCTGTTCCTCCAGTCGTGACGCGAGGAGGGGCACGAGGTCGCTCGTGGCCCGGCACGCGGCCACGGCGTCGGCGGCGGTGGCAGGGCTCTCGAGGCGGGTCTGGCGAACCTCCTTGTCGAGGGTGTCGAGATCGTCGCTCGAGCCGATCGAGTCGAGATCGGCCTGGGCACCGAGGGAGTGGTTGCGCTGTCCCGCATCGAGGAGGTAGCCGGCCAGGAGCGTGTCGAACGCCCCACCGGCGAAGCCGAATCCGGCGACGCCAAGCGCCAGCTCCTGCCGCTTGAGATCGTGGGCCTGCTTCGGTGTGGCGGGATCGGCAAGGAACGCCGCAAGTGCCCCCCGGCCGGGGCTGCTCCCCGCGAGGAGCGCCGCCGGCACCCAGGCCGCGCACGATCCCGACACGATCCCCAACCCCAGCGGCGCCGTCAGCCGCGTCGCACCAGGGGGCAACGCCACGGTGAGCGTCACCGGCCCCATCGATCGCAAGTCTTCCACGAGCGCGGCGAGCGCCGCGTCGTCGGCCGGCGTCGCGAAGGTCGGGATCGCGCTTGCTGCCGATGGCTCGTCGTCGTCCCCGAGGAGAAGTCGCCCCTGGCGATCGTCGGCCTTGGCCGGCTTGGCGGACGTTCTCTTCGCCGGGGCCGCTTTTGACGGCGCCGGCGTGGAGGACTGGCGGGCCGTCTTGACGAGGCTCTGGAAGCCGAGCCCCTCGAGAAACGCCGTCAGGGCTTCGCCGTCGGGGCGATGGAGTTTCGCGTCTTCCCACGGGATCTCGATCGGAACGTTCGCATCGAGGCGCACCAGCTCGCGGGCCGCGCGGGCCGTGTCGGCGTGGAGGCGGAGATTCTCCTGCTTCTTCGCCCCCTTCACCTCGCCGGCTCGGGCGAGGATCGTGTCGAGATCGCCGAATTGCTGGAGGAGCTCGGTGGCTGATTTCGGCCCGATCGAGGGGACGCCCGGAACGTTGTCGGCCGTATCGCCGACCAGCGACAGCCAATCGACCACCTGATCGGGGCGCACGCCCCAGTCGGCGAGGAGTTCCTCAGGGCCCAGCGGCGTGTTCGTGCGCAGGTTGAGGAGCTTCACCCGGTCGGAGAGGAGTTGGCGGGCGTCCTTGTCGGAGGTGGCGAGGGTCACGCTCCCGCCGCGGGCGGTGACGGCTGCGGTGAGCGTAGCGAGGATGTCGTCGGCCTCGAAGCCGGAGAGCTCCAGGCAGGGGATCCCCATCGTGGCGCAGAGTTGGCGGACGAGGGGGATCTGCGGCACGAGATCCCCCGGCATCTCGGCGCGCGTCCCCTTGTAGGCCGCATGCCGGATGTGGCGGAAGGTGGGGCCGGGGGCGTCCATGGCGCAGAAGAGATAGTCGGGCTTTCGCTTCTCGATGATCCCGAGGAGATCTTTCGTGAAGCCGTAGACGGCCTGCACCGGCGTGCCGGTCGGACTCGACATCTCGGGAAGGGCGTGGAAGAGCTGATAGACGCGCGACAGCGTGTCGATCACCCACACCGTCTTCCCGGTGAGGTCGGGGGGAACGACGCCGCCGTCGGCCGCCGGCCGGGGAGCGCTTGTGGACGAGGGATCGACTGGGGTGCTGGGTGACGTCATGGGGATTCGAGGGGAAAGCGGAGACCGGGCCCGAGCATACACGCGGCGACCGGGATTCTTTCTCATCCAATTCTGACGATCCGACCTCACCCGACGAGCCGTAGGAACGTCAGAAAACCAGAAACGTCAGAAAACCGAAGGCCACCGATCTCCATCCCCAACCCCGCCACAAGGAGCCCCTTTTCAACCCCATCGAAGTCCGCCTGGCCGCTGGTGACACCCCGCTCCCAAACCTGGAGACGCCCACCATGTCGATGGCCGATGTGACCTCGTCAGTCGTGGCTTCCCGGGCCGCCGCCCATCCGCTGTGGGCGAGCCTGAGGGGGTTGGATTTCGATGCCCCCGCCGGTACCCCCGGGGAAAACCCTCTCCTCCGCTCCCCTCCCCTCCGCTCCTTCTCGCGGCGGCTGGCCGGGGAGCAGGGATGGCCCCCCACGATCACGGCCCGCGTGCTCGAGGAGTATCGGCGCTTCCTGTTCCTCGCGGCGGTGGCCAGCGAACCGGTCTGTCCGTCGGAGGCGGTCGATGCCGCCTGGCACCTCCATCTGATCTTCACCCGCTCCTACTGGCACGAACTGTGCGGGAAGGTCCTGGGGCGGCCCCTCCACCACGACGCCTCCGCCGGTGGCCCGGCTGAGGGGGCGAGGCACCGCAAGATGTATCGCAGGACGCTCGAGGCCTATCGGGAGTGGTTCGGCGAGGAACCACCGGCCGACCTCTGGCCGCCGGCGTGGAAGCGTTTCGACCCCCGGTCCCTCCAGCGCACGGTCGATCTCCGTGACCACTGGGTGATCCGCAGGCCGGGATGGTGGCCGAAGGGGGACGCTGGGCGGGCGACACTGGCGACGGTGCCGGCGGTCGCCGCGGTGCCGCTGGTGGCCGAAGGGCTCGGGCCGCTCGACTTCCGGGGGCCAGAGTTCCTCGTCCTCTACGGCCTGCTGTGGCTGGCCTGCTTCGTCGGCACGGTCATCCACCGCTCGATGCAAACCGACGTGAGTGTGAACGATGACCGCGAACTCACCCCCGAGGAGGTGGCCTGCCTCGCCCATGGCCCGCTGCCGGCGATCCGGGCGACCGTCGCCGGGATGCTCAAGGGGGGCGAATTGAAGTTCGATCCGCCGGCCGGGGCGACCTCGAGCACCACCGACGTCCGCCTCCGGTCGGTCACCACCGACACCCCGCTCGCGGGAACGATCGCCGCCGCGATCCGCGAGGCGTGCTCCCAAGACGCGAGGAGCCTCGCCGCCGTCGAGGGGGATGCCGGGGTGCTGGCCGCCGTGGAGAGGGTTCGCGGACGCCTCCAGGCGGACGGGTGGCTGCTCGACGAGGATCGCCTCTCGACGCTCCGCACGCTTCCAGTCAGTGCCTTCTCCTGCCTCCTCTTCCTCGGGCTGGTCAAGATCGCGATCGGGCTCGAACGTCACAAGCCGGTCGAGTTCCTCGTCGTGGCATCGATCGCCCCCATCGTCTCGATGATCTGGGCCGCTCTGCCGCCGCGGCAGAGCCTGGCCGCACGACAACTCGTCACGACGCTCCGGGCACAGCATCGAGAGAGGCAGGCGGAGTCGGCTCCCGATCTCGTCCTCCTCGCCGGGCTGTTCGGCGCGGCGGCCCTGACCGGCGCGGAACTCTCGCGCTACAGGCAGGTGTGGCGGTCGAGGGCCGCCGAGGGGGGAGGCGGCGGGTGTGGCAGTGGATGCGGGGTCGGGGACAGCGGCTGTGGCGGGGATGGAGGTGGTGGCGGCTGCGGTGGTGGCGGCTGCGGTGGCTGCGGCGGGGATTGAAGCCCTCCCGGCCGAGGCCCCGCCCGTGAGCGGCGGTTGGTATGATCGATTGCCATGGGGAGCGACTGCCTGGAACCTGCGATCCGACCGTCCGCCGGGGCGAACCGCTTCCGCGCGGCCTGGATGGCGCTCGCTCGAGCCATCGCCGTGCTCAGCGGATGGGGCATCGTCGTCCCGGCGGCCGATTTCGAATCGGGGGCGGGGGATGTGTTCCTGCGGCGCTGCCTCGAATGCCACGGGGCGAACGATCCTTCAGGGGGACTCGATCTCTCCCGCGCCGAGGGCCTGCTCTCCGGCGGCGATTCCGGGGCGGTGGTAACGCCCGGCGACCCGGCCGCCAGCCCGCTCCTTGCCCGCGTCCTAGCCGGCGAGATGCCCCCGGCGAAGAATGGCGTCGCTCGCAAGCTTCCGGAGGCCGAGATCACGGCCCTCAAAGAATGGATCGCCGCGGGTGCCCCCTGGCCGGAGGGAAGGCACCTCGATCCTCTGGAGCGGACGACCGATTCGCGCGGCGGCCGCGACTGGTGGGCCTTCGAGCCGCTCCGTGCCACGCCGCCGCCGGCCGTGGCGGGGGTGATTCACCCGGTCGATGCCTTCGTCCGCGAGCGGCTTGCCCGCGAGGGGATCGCTCCGGCCCCCGAGGCCGACAGGCGTGTGCTCCTGAGGCGGCTTTCGTTCGATCTCGTCGGCCTTCCCCCCACGGCCGCCGAGCTCGATGCCTTCGCCGCCGACTCCGCGCCCGACGCCTACGAAAAGCAGGTCGATCGGCTCCTGTCCTCTCCCCACTTCGGCGAGCGCCAAGCGCGGCACTGGCTCGACGTCGCCCGCTTCGCGGAAACCAACGGCTACGAACGCGATGCCGAGAAGCCGCAGGCCTGGCGCTACCGCGACTGGGTCGTGAAGGCCTTCAACGACGACATGCCCTTCGATCGCTTCGTCCTCGAGCAGCTGGCCGGCGACGAGCTTCCCGATCGCAGCGAAGCGACGGCGATCGCCACCGGCTTTCTCCGCCTCGGCACTTGGGACGACGAGCCGAACGACGCCGAGGACTATCAATACGACCGGCTCGAAGACCTCGTGCACGTCACGAGCACCGCCTTCCTCGGTCTGACGGTGAAGTGTGCCCGCTGCCACGATCACAAGTTCGACGCGATCACCCAGGCTGATTACTACCGGATCGCTGCCGCCTTCTGGCCGGGGCCGGTTCACAACGGCCGGGCCAAGGCCCTCGGTGGGCCGTCTGCCGAGCAGATCGGCTTTGATGTCCTCGGCTGGACCGACCTCGGCCCCGAAGCCCCGCCGCTCCACGCGCTCAAGAAAGGGGATCGCCATCGGCCGCTGGCCGAAGTGAGAGCGGGGGCGCCGTCGTTTGTCGGTCCCCTTGCCGGTGACTTTCCACCGCCACCGGGCGATTCCCGCACCACGCTCCGCCGCACCCACCTGGCCCGCTGGATCACGAATCCAACAAACCCGCTCGCGTCGCGCGTGATCGTCAACCGGCTCTGGCAGCATCACTTCGGCCACGGGCTCTGCCGAAACCCTGACAACGTCGGCTTCAATGGGCCGCGACCGGAATACCGCGATCTCCTCGATTGGCTCGCCGCCGATCTCGTCGCCGGGGGCTGGAAGCTCAAAGCCCTCCATCGGCTGATCGTGACCAGCGCGACGTATCGTCAGGCGTCGATCCATCCCGACCTGGAGCCCCTCGCCGATCGCGACCCAGGCAACGCGCTCCTCTGGCGTGCGGAGCGGCGCCGGATCGATGCCGAGAGCCTCCGCGATGCGATCCTCGCCGTGGCAGGCAACCTCGATCCGCGCGTCGGAGGCCCGAGCTTCAAGGCGCCGATCGATGGCGAGGCGCTCGAAGGGCTGTCGATGAAGGGGGGAGCCTATCAGCCCTCGCCGCCGGAGGAGTGCCGGCGCCGCAGCCTTTATATGTTCACCAAGCGCGGCCTGATCGTGCCGCTGATGACGACCTTCGACCAGTGCGACACGACGGTGCCGACCGGCAGACGCGACGTGTCGATCGTCGCCCTCCAGGCGCTCTCGCTTCTGAACAATGGCTGGGTGCGTGGCGAGGCCGATGCGTGCGCGGGGCGCGTTCTCGCGGCGGCCGCCGAGGCCGGGCCCCGGGTCGACGACGTCTGGCAACGCGTCCTCGGCCGCTTGCCGACGACGCACGAGAAGGCCGCCGCGCTCGAGCATGTGATGACGCAATCAGCCGGCGACCCGGCCCGCGAGCGACTCGCCTGGGCGTCGCTGTGCCAGGTGCTTTTCAACACCAATGAGTTCATCTCGATCGACTGATCGGCTTCCACAAGGGCGCCTTCCGATGCCATCCCACCGACCGATCCTCGGGCCTTCCTTCCCCTGCGGCCTCTCGCGCCGCGAGGCGATCTGGGAGATGGGGGCCGGATTCGCCGGGCTCGCGCTGTCGGCGCTCTTGGAGCGAGATGGATTTTTCGCCCGCCATGCCGCGGCAGCGACGCCGGCGGCCAATCCGCTCGCCCCTCGGGCCGCGCATCAGGCCGTGCCGGCCAAGAGCGTCATCTTTCTCCTCATGAACGGCGCCCCGAGCCACGTCGACACCTTCGATCCCAAGCCGACGCTCGACAAATATGCCGGCCAGCCGATTCCGGCGGAGATGAAGTTCATCAATTCCGGCGGCCGGGCTCTCGGCAAGCTCACTCCCGCCTGTCGGCCGTTCAAGGCCTGTGGGCAGAGCGGGATTCCGATCTCCGACTTCTTCCCGAAGATGCGCGAGCATGCCGACAAGATGGCGGTGATCCGCTCCTGCCACACCGATACCCATGCCCACGGCTCGGCGCTGGTGCAGATGAACACTGGCAAGCCGCTCATCGGCCGGCCGTCGCTGGGGAGCTGGGTCGTCTACGGCCTCGGCACCGAAAACCAGGACATGCCAGGCTATGTCGTCCTCCTCGACAAGCGCGGCGGGCCGATCGGCGGGCAGCCGAACTGGTCGAGCGGCTTCATGCCGGCGAGTTTTCAGGGAACGCTTTTCCGCCCCGTCGGCAATCCGATCCTCGATCTCGCCGTGCCGGCCGACCTCGGCCGCGACGGCCAGCGCCGGCAGCTCGATCTCCTCGCTGCCCTCAACGACGAGCACCTGAAAAGCCGCCCCGGCGGCTCGGAGCTCGCGGCCCGCGCGGCGAGCTACGAGCTCGCCTTCCGGATGCAGGCGGAGGCGCCGGCGGCGGTCGATCTCGGCGATGAGACGGCCGCGACGCTCGACGCCTACGGAGTGAATCAGGAGCCGACGGCGGAGTTTGGTCGCAACTGTCTGATCGCGAGGCGTCTGGTCGAGCGCGGCGTGCGCTTCGTGCAGCTCTACTCAGGCGGCGGCCATCTCGAGGAGACATGGGACGCCCACGAGAGTGTCGAGAAAAACCACGGACGGCATGCCGGCGAGACCGACCAGCCGATCGCGGCGCTCCTCACCGATCTCGAGCAGCGTGGCCTTCTCGACTCGACGCTCGTCGTCTGGGGTGGGGAGTTCGGACGGATGCCGTTCAGCGAGGGAGAAGGCAAGCCGGGGCGCAACCACAATCCCTACGGCTTCTCGATGTGGATGGCCGGCGGCGGCGTGAAGGGGGGCACGATCTACGGCGCCACCGACGAACTCGGCTTCGCGGCGGTGGAAAACCGCGTTCACGTCCACGACCTCCACGCCACGATCCTGGCGCTGCTGGGCCTCGACCACACCCGGCTCACCTATTTCCACCAAGGCCGCGACGACCGCCTCACCGACGTCTACGGCCGCGTCATCAGCGAGATCGTGGCGTAGGGTGGGACGCCTTGGGAAGTCGTGCCTGCTACACGTGACCGAAGGTCGGTGCCGCCCCGGCGCCTCACCACTTCACGATCCCGCGGACGACCTTCACGCCGCCGCTGAGCGTCGATCCGCCGAGATCCTTCGTGAGCCGCAGGAGGGCGGCGTGGAATCCGAGATTCGGGAAGGCGCGCTCGACCTGGCGGATCGCGCTGCGGGGCATTCCCTTCCGCAGCCACCCGAGCGAGGCATCGATCCAGTCGGCCCTGCGGCAGGCGTCGATGATCTCCGCGTGCGGTCCGCGGTAGGAAAACACCTTGTGGTGCCAGTGGATGATCCCCCGGAGGAGATCGGGATCGAAGCCCCAGGCCCGGCTTGCGTTGTCGGCAAGCGCCACCCCCTCTGACGGCTCGAGGTAGGCCAGGGCTCTGTCGGTCCAGAGACCGATGTCATGGTAGGCCATCGCCGTCTCCACGATCGGCTCGACGGCCGGGTCTTGCCCGAGGAAGTGCATCGCGTACGTGACCGTCCGCTCGACATGATTGCGGTAGCCAGGATAGTCGCGGCCGATCATGTCGACGTAGGGGGCGAAGATCGCATCGAGCCGCGGCCTGTGCGTCTTGATTTCGATGCCGCTCACGATCAGCCTCCGGTCGCTGGGCTTCAGGTCCGGAATCGCTTCACGATATTGCGGAGATCCTGCCCCTGGGCATCGAGTTCCTCGGCGCTCGCCGCGAGCTCCTCGGAGCTGGCCGCGTTGGACTCGGTCGTCTGCGACACCGAACGGATCGCCGCCTTCACCTCCGCGGCGTTGGCCAACTGGGAATCGGTCGCCGAGGTGATCGCCTCCACCCCTTCGAGCGTCTGGGCCGCCGCGGCGACGATCGATTCGAGCGACTTCCCCACCCGTTCCGAAACCCGGGCCCCTTCGTGGACCCGCTGCCTCGACTCGTTGATGAGGTCGGTGATCCGCCGCGCCGCGTCACTCGACCGCTCGGCGAGCTTCCGCACCTCGTCGGCGACGACGGCGAAGCCGAGGCCGTGCTCTCCGGCGCGGGCCGCCTCGATCGCGGCGTTGAGCGCGAGGAGGTTGGTTTGGCTGGCGATCTCGCCGATGACGCGGATGATTTCGTTGATCTCGTCGCTCGACTTGCGGATCAGGTGCATCGACTCGATCGCTTCCTGCACCGCGATACCGCCCGCCCGGGCGATCTCGGCGGCGTTCGTGGCCCGGTCGCGCGAGATCACCGCGCCGCGGGAGATCTGCTCGATCGAGCCGATGAGTTGCTCCACCGATGCCGTCATCTCCTCGACGCTCGCCGCCTGCGACTGCGCCCCGTCGCTGAGCTGGGCCGAGCTTTCGGCGATCATCCTCGCCCCGTCGGTCTGTTGCGACGAGGAGTCGACGATTTGCCGGATGATCCTGCGGAGCTCGTCGAGCATTTTCCGGGCGTGATCGGCGAGCCGGCCCATGTCGTCAGTGCCGCTGAACCCGATGGGAAGGGTGAGATCCCCTTGGGCCGCGCCCTCGAAGACCGCCGCCAGGAGCTTCACCTTTCCTTCGAGGTCGGTCTTGGTAGCCGCCAGGTCGTTGCGGAGTACCGTCTCCGCCTCCTGGGCCCGCACGCGTTCCGTGATCGTATCCCAGCTGACGAGCGGCCCGATGAAGGCTCCACGGCCATCGCGGATGGCCGAGACGTTGAGGTCGAGGACGTCGTCGCCGAGCCGGGAGGTGAGGCGCTGGGGGAGACTCGCCGCCGTCGCCAGCAAGGCGCGTTGCCTTTCGGGGTCGTCGAGAAGGATGTCGACCGGCCGGCCGAGGAGATCGTCGGGGGCACAGGGGAGCGAGTCCCGCATCGTCTCGAAAGCCTTCCTCGCCGCCGGATTGAGGTAGGTAATTTCGAGGTCGCGGTTGGCGAGCACGAGCCGCACCGCCGCATTGTCGACCAACTGGGAGACGAGTTGGAGCTTGTCTTGATCCTTCGTGAGCCGACGGGCGATGAACCAGGAAAGCAACGCGATTCCGGCCGCCGTGGCGACGGCCAGGCCGACGGCCAAGCGCTTCAGTTTCTGCACCGGTGCCATCACCTCGGCCTCGTCGATCTCCGACACGAGCGCCCAGCTGACTTTTCCGCCGCCCCCCGGTTCGCCCGGATCGATCGTTACCGGTTGCCAGGAGGAGAGGACGGGCACGCCGCGGTAGTCGAGGCCCAGGGCGGTGCCGGAGGAGGCGTCTTCGATGGCGGCCCGGACCGGCGCGGTATCGACGGTGATCTTGGGATTGATGATCGTCGTGGTCACTCCATACCGCTCCGCGAAGCGGGAATTGGAGCGGAACATCTTGTCGGGGCCGACGGCATAAGTCTCACCGGTCTCCCCCATGCCGGTTCGCTCACCGATGATCTCGGTGGTTTTGTCGAGCGGGATCTGGAAGGCGATCGCACCGATCACCTTGCCGTCGTCGAAGACGGGGGAGACGATGAATCCTGCCGGATCCATGTACGAGGGGAGATACCGGTCGTATTGGCCGTAGGCCACGGAGCCTGGCTTGCCCGTGGTGAGGGCGTCGTTGACCGCCTTGGAGAAATTGGTGTCGGCGAGCGGACCGCGCCGCAGCGATGCCGTGAAGTCGATTTCCTTGAACACCGTGTAGACGATCGTGGCGCTTTCGGCATCGATGAGGAAAATGTCATAAACGCCGTAGCGTTCGAGCATCTCCCGGTAGAACGGATGGCGCTTGGCGTGGGCTGCCGAGTAAGGCGAGCCGTCGCCGGCGTCGTCGAGTCGGAACTTGGCGCCGAGCGGGTTGGGATTGCGGGCGATGTAGGCTTCTTGGAGCTTCACACCGGCGGGCCCGAGGGCATCGATCCAGCCGTCCGTCGGTGCATCGACGCCATTTCGCTTGCGGTATTCGGCGTTGAAATCCCGCGCGTAGAACGCCGCCACCGCATTGCTGTCGTCGCGTTCGGCGGCGTCGCCTCCCTCCCGGAACGCGGTGGCGAACTCGCGGATCGCGTCGCGCGTCGATTCGTCGGCGGCCACGACGCGGAGCTCACTGCGGAGGGTGTCGAAGTACCTCTCCACCGACTTTCCGGTAATCGTTCGCACCGCTTCGAGGCGCGCGAAGGCCTGCTGGCGGAGCGATTCTGCCGCGGAGCGATACATCATCGTTCCGAGGATCGCCAGCGGAATGAGCGACACCCCGAGCAGCGCCAGGAGAATGAGATTGCGGAGAGGGATGTCGCGCCGGGCAGCCATGAAAAACACTCCGTCCGGGGCAGCGGGAGGGATGTCGACCGCGATCGAGCAGAAAGAGGGTCCTGCCACCGGACAAACGGGTATAGCTTGCCAACCGACGCGACTCAAAAATCATCCCCGATTTACCGTTCCGGGGGTGGCACGACCGATAGCACCGTCCCAACCGCACCGGTTTCCCCGTGGGCTGCCCTCCGTGCGCTGCTCGAGCGGGCCTTACTCCAGCCCGATCGAGAGCACGTCGCTATCGTCACGCAGATAACCGCGGCCGCCGGCGATCGTGAGCGTCTGCCGCGTCCGGCCGAGAAGCTCCGCTCGGCCGAGCTCCTCGTAGCCCGCCGGCGTCGCGCGGGCGAGGACGAGCTCCCCTTCGATCGTGGTGATCCAAAGCTTCCCGTCTGCCCACACCATGCTCCCCTTGCCGAAACGGGGCTTCCGCCACACCTCCCGCCCCGTCTTCGCCTCCAGGCAGACCAGATGCGTGACCGGCCCCGCCGCCCCGACGTTGTCGAAGCCGTAGAGGTGGTCGTCGATGAGGATCGACGTCTGCCACTCGTTGCGCATCAGGCTCTTGGGCCCGAGCGACTCCCACCGCGTCTGCGGGGCATACCGTTCTCCGTCACGCCCGAGGTCGATGAGCACCGAACCGTGGCTTTCCCCCGCCGAGACGAACACGCCCCCATCGACCGCGATCGGCGTCGCCGTGTTGCAGCCGAAGTCGGTCTCGAATGGGAATCGCCACAGCACCGTCCCCGACCCGGGACGGAGCCCGACGACCTCCGTACCCGTCACGCTGACGATGTGCTTTGCCCCATCGATCTCGAGCAGCGTCGGGGACGAGTAGCCAGCCGTACCGGCGGAGGCCTTCCAGGCCGGCTTGCCATCGGCACTCGAATAGGCGGCGATCGCGCCGGTGGCGCCACCGACATGGACGATCACCTGCTCCGCGACCACCAGCGGTGATGACGCCATGCCATAGTCGGCGGGCTTGGCGTCCGCTTCTCCGACCGCGTCGACTTGCCAGAGGATCTTTCCATCGGTGCGGCTCACCGCCACGAGATTCCCCTCACCGGAAAAGGCGAAGACCCGCCCGCCGGCGATGGTCGGCGTGGCGCGGGGGCCGTTCCCCTGGCCATTTTCGTAGGCCGGGCCGATCGGGACCTTCCAAGCCTCCTGTCCGGTCGCGGCGTCGAGGGCTACGAGCCACTGCTTCCCGGCGTCGTTCCAACTCGTGATGGCCAGACCGTCGGCGACGGCGACGGCCGACATCCCCACCCCGCCGCGGACGCGCCAGATCGGCTTCAGGCCGTCGGCAGGGATCGCGTCGAGCAGCCCCTTCTCCTCCGAGATCCCGTCGCGGCGGGGCCCGAGAAAACCGGGCCACTCATCGGCCGAAGCAAGCACCGGCGCGATCGCCACAAGCAGCGAGGAAACGAACAAGCGGCACGAACGCATCAGGATCCCTCCAAGTTCACTTCGAGATCGGTCCCCGTCCAAATCACGTTCACTCCAAGATCAGCTCCAACACTCCCTGGGCATAGAGCCTGTGGCCAAAGTCGTTGGGATGATTGAGGCCGTTGCCGGTGAGGTCGAACATCTCCTTGGAGCGCAGTTGCTCCTCCCACACCGCCGTCATGTCGACGAGCGCCACCCCCGGGCCGACGAGCGATTTCAGCTCGTCGCGGTAGCGGTTGAACATCTCGCGCGGCGTGTGGATCCACTCGTCGTTGCCGAGCATCGTCGCCACGAGGATGATCTCGGCGTCCGGGCGTTTTTCCCGCACCCGCGCCAGGAGGCTCGCCGTCTGGTCGCGAAACCAGGCCGGATCGCGACGGCCGACGTCGTTCATGCCGTAGGCGACGAGGACGAGGTCGGGCTGTGACACCAGAAGCGCGTCGAGATCGGTGACACCGTTTGCCACGCTCCATCCCGCCACGGCCCGATTGACATGCGTCACGTTGCTCGGCGTGCTCACGCGCAGCTGCGCCACGACGAGCTCGGCCCAGCCCGGCTGGAAGGGAGGCGAGCCTGTCGTCTCCGAGGCGTCGAGCCCGGTGGAGATGCTGTCGCCACTGATGCCGATCCGCACCGGCTCCCCTGCCCCGAGCCGGGCCCTCGTCTTCGGCAGGCTGCCATGGACGACCTCGATCCCCGCAGCATCGGCCGCCCCGCGGGCACGGCGGTAGGTGATCTCGACGTCACGGTCATGAAACCAGCGGCCGGGACGGTAGAGGAGCCATTCCTGTGGGTTGCCGACGCGGTGACGGTAGGAGTGTTCGGCGTTCTCCGGCAAGTAGCGATCGGCGTCGAGAATCGGCGGCACCGGCGTCGGCAATGGAAGGACGACCTCCCGGCTCCCCGGCGCGTGCTGCCAGGCGATGCCAGGCTCGACCGACCGTGCCCCGTCGGCCGTCGTCACCGCGAGGATGGCTTCAGCCGGGAAGGCGAGGCGGGCCTTGGCCGGCTCATTGGCGCCGGC
This sequence comes from uncultured Planctomycetaceae bacterium, assembly GCA_903951635.1. Lineage (GTDB taxonomy): Bacteria > Planctomycetota > Planctomycetia > Pirellulales > UBA1268 > QWOP01. The sequence goes on along the minus strand of CAJBCV010000284.1, from coordinate 11,694 downwards.
GGCCCTCAGAACGCTGCTCTCCCGCCAGACGATGTCGCTCGTCCAGGCGGGCTCGAGGAGATGGAGATCGGCAAGGAGAAACGATGCCGCCTCGACCCCCTTCGGAGTTGTGGCGAGTCGATCGTGGAGGAGACTCGCCCAGAGGGCTGCCGCGCGGCGCTGGCCGATGGGGGAAAAATGTCGACGCGAGTTCACGTCGCCGCGGGAATCCCCCTGGAGCGAGTCGGTGTCGGGGCCGAGGCCGAATCCGGGGAGCGCCGCGAGCCGATCGACCGCCGCCCGGATCCTCCCCTCCCCTTCCGGATCGTCGTAGACCGTCGGATGGTGCGTCGACTTCGCGCAGAGCCAGGCCGGCTCGAATCCCCATGCCCGCACGGCTGCTCCACGGATCCGCTCCATCGCCGCGACGTAGTCGTCGGTGGAGGTGTGATTGATGACGTCCGACTCTCCCTGCTGCCAGAGAACGGCGCGGAACCGGCCGAGGCTCTTGCCGGTCGCCACGAGCCGGTCGTGGAGTTCCGTCCCCGGCTGCCACTGAGCCGATGAGGTGCCCCCCCACGCGACATTGGCAAATCCGATCGGGACGCCGAGACGACTGGCGAGCTCGTCCCCCACCGCCGGCCAGATCGAGCCACCGTCGCTCCCGTCCGGCGTCGGCTGGGGGTCGTTCGCCACGCGCCAGGCGCCGGTCGCCCAATCACGGGCTACCACACGCTGCATTGAATCGGCGACCGTGAGCTTCTCGTCGTTGGTGTTCGTGGCGTACGACTGCCCCGCGATCACAAACACTTCGCCGACGCCGACCGGCTCGACGCTCGCCGTCAGCGGCGGTGCCCCGTCGGCCCGATCGATCCTGACCTCGAGACGGAACCACCCGCGGGCCGGCACGAGAAGCCTGCCGACGTGGAGGCCCGCCTTCGCCCCGGGGGCCAACTCGACGCGCGTCCACACCGGCTCCGCGACGGCCGGGGGGCCCTCGATCGGCACCACGCGTGCCACCGCCGTGGCGCGGTCGATCGGCACCGCGACATCCACGTCGATTGCCACGTCGGCCTGCCCCGGGGCGAAGTTCCCCCCGGGCGCCTGGCCGGGCTGGAAGCCGACGCGCTGGATCACCTCATGCGGACGAGGGGCGAGGATCGCCAAGTCGGCGGCGGCGGAGGGGGATTCGAACAGCAAAACGCCGATCAGAGCTGACACCACCAGATCGAGCAGACGGCCGTTTGACACGATACCCCCCAGAGCATGACGGCATACGCGTCCGGAGCTTCCGGCACGCCATGACGGGGGTAGTCTACTCAGCTCGCAGCCAGCGTGGGCATCTCGGCAGCGGCCGGGAAGAATCTTCGAGCGGGGGGATCAGTCGCCCGATGGCGGCTCGTACTCGAAATCCTTCCACTTCATCGCGCGGCGGAAGGGCTCGATGCGGAGGACGACCTCGCCGTTCTGAAAAAGGCGGACGGTGCCGTTGGTCTCGCTGACGGCGACGGCGACGCTCCGCGTCTTACGGGTGATCGCGGCGGCGGCCCAGTGACGGGCCCCGAGCCCCTTGGCGACGGAGACGTTTTCGGCCGAGGCGTCGATATAGCGTGCTGCGGCCTCGACGGTGCCGTCGGGGCCGACGATGAAGGCGCCGTCGAGTTGGGCGATCTCCTTGATCCCCTCGCGGACGCGTGGGTCGGAGAGATTACGCTCGGCGCGGGAGTAGCCACGGACCGGATCGAAGCCGGTGGCATGGCTCGATGCCATCACCTTCCGCGTGTCGCCGACGACGAACAGCGTGCCCACCGGCTTCCCCTCGCGCCCCTCGCGGCCGATCTCGACGGCGAGATCGACCACCTGCTTGAGCGTCTCCAGCGGCACCTTCGTCTCGAGGTTGCGGAGGTCGCGGCTGGTGAGCTGCCCGAGATGCTCCTCGAGTCGCAGCACGCTGACGGAGTCGATCGTGCCGGCCTCGAAGCCGGAATAGATCGCCACGACCTGCGCTTCGGGGGCGATCAGCTCCGCCGCGACGCACTCCAGGAGCGCTTGGGCGAGCCGCTCGTGGACCGGCAGCCCCGCGACATCGAGCAGGACGCGGCGCAGGCCCCAGTCTTCGCAGCCGGCGAGGTGGTTCTTCTCGTCGGCCGCGACGAGGAACGGTTGGCTCGATCCGACGAGCGAGCGGACGTGGTCCCAGTCGAGTCGTTGGTCGACCAAGAGGAGCATCGCGTCGGCGGTCGAGGTGCCGAACAGGCGCACCGCCGCTTCGAGGAGATGTTCGAGCTGTGGTGGAAAGTCAGCCGGGCTCACGGGGCCGTTCCTTGTCGCCGGGCAGAGGCGATGCGGCCAAGCCTCGACCGGGCTTCCACCGCGAGCCAAGCCTACGGAGCGGACGGGATCGGATCAAGAAAGCCCGGGAAGCGAGAGCTTCAGCGGAGCAGCGAATCGGGCACTTCGGAGCGATCCATCTCGATCCGCGCCGCCGTCTTCGCCACGTCCGGGGCTGCTTTCATGGTGCCGCTGTAGGCCGCGATCCCGCCGGGGAGCACCTTCCCCCAGACCCGTTCCTGATAGATCGTCAGGGCGTGGAGGGCGTGGCCGAGGGGGCCGAGCTTCCATTCCCGCGAGGGCTCGCGGAGGAGCGCCGCCGAGAGAAACTCGACCGCCGACACGACCCGCGACTGGTAGAGCTGATCCTGATCGAGCGAACCGACGAGCCATTCGAGGATGTGGCCGGTGGTCTGCACCTTGCGGTCGACGTCGTCTTCACGGTCGGCCGGATACTTGAACCACTCGGTGCTGAAGCTGCCGTCGGGGTTTTGGAGCTTCGTGAGGGCGAAGCGCTGGTAATCGCGGACGAAGTGGTCGGCACGGGCATAGTGGCCGTCGAGCGTGCCGGTGGCCCGGAGCCGTCGCTGGCAGGCGTAGGAGAGCCCGAAGAGCCGGTGCGTACCGCCGCACGGGGCGCCACGGATCGGCTGTTCGATCTCTTCCGACACGAGCCGTTCGAGGGTCCAGATCTGGCCGTCGCGGGCCGTCCACTCGGCGTCAGTGGGGAGGTAATGTGTCAGACCGATCAGCGCGAAGGTCAGCTCCGTTCCGGAGAGGCAGGCGAGCTTCTCCTCCTCGACGAGGTCGGCGACCGTGAATCCCTTCCCCTCGACCTGAATCGGTGAATTGAGCGCCACCCGGCACTGCGCGAGGATCGCGAGGTACTGAGCCTGATGCCCCTGGACGCCGACGCCGCGCATCGCCACGAGCCGCTCGTCCTCGGTGGCGAGCATCACCTGGCCCTTGCAGCGTCCGCCGGAGTTCATCCAACCGATCGAGTTGATCGGATCGCCCGACGGCCCGCCGACGCGCACCTTCGAGGGGATACCGAAGGCGATGAAGCCGTGCATCACTTCCCACGGCGTGTGCTGGGCAGTGTTGAGAGGGCGCCGTTGGTAGGCGGCAAGCGTCTGGCCGACCCGGCTCTTGAGGCGGTTGAATCGCTGGTTGGCCGGGGGACGCGGGGCATTCCCCTCGGCGATCCCGCTACGCGAGGTGACTTCGAGCACCGTCGGCATCGGCTCGGCGATCGGCGCGTTGTCGACTGCCGGCTCTTCGCGGCCGGGGACGATCTTCCGGGCCGCGTCTTGGGCGAGGTGCTTGACCTCATCCCAGGAGGGGATGCCCGTCGGGGCCATCGCCAGCCGCTGCGTCGCCGGGGGCATCGTCAACTTCCGCGCCGACTTCTCCAGCCGTTCGATCTCGTCGGGACGGGGCGGGGTCGGGGCGGCGATGAACTCCTGCGGTTCGTTCGCCTTCGGCTTCCCGCCGAAGGCATCGAGAATCCGCTTCCGCATCGAGGAGGCCTTGCCGGTCGGCGCGGCGACCGTCGCCGAGTCGGGCGACGGCAGGATGATGCCGCCGGCCACGATCGCCGCGCAGCACCCGGCGAGGATCGCGGGAACACGGAGCCGGCGGGCGCCGCGTCGGGACGGGCGCAGGGCGGCGGACTCGGCTGAGGCGGGGTGACGCGCGGTCATGTGGGGGGGACACAAGACGGTTGAGGGGCATTGGTTGCGAACGATCGCCATGAGCTATCGGTCGGATCGGCGGCGCGATCGTTGACCCCGTCTTCCGCAGCGGGAGGGTTCGGGCAGATTGCCCCCCAGGAATCAAACGCACGGTTTGACTGTCCGGCACACGAGGATCGATCGGTGCGGGCGATCAGGGGAAAACGGAGAAGTGACCGGCGAGCGTGCTGGTCAGCGAAGAGAGAGGGCCGGGCCGAGAGGCGGCGCGGCACGAGGGCGACGGGGCGCCCGCAGGGTCGACGGAGATTCCGCCGGGCCCCTGATCAGAACAGCTTGCGGAACTGTTCGGCGATCGACCAGTCGTTGCGGTCGGCGGCCGGGTCGGCGGCCCAGGCCCGCCAGGCATTGACGTCGTTGCCGAGGTCGCGGCCGCTGACTTGCTTGAGGGCCGCCACGGCCCGGTACTGGACCGCCGGATCGGGATCCTCGAGTGCCCTGGCGAGCACCGGGATGGCGTCCTTGTCTTCGAGCTTGCCGAGCATCCGCAGGGCGCGAAGCCGGACATCGAGTTCCGAGTCGGTTTGGAATCGCTGCGAGAGGAGTTCGACGGCTTCGGCGCCGCCCCGCTTCCCCCACACCTCGCAGGCGGTCGTCCGGACGCGCTCGTCGGGGTCCTGGAGCGCACCTTTGCAGATCGCCACGGAGGCCGGCGTGTCGAACTCGGCCGCCGTCTGGAGGATCTCGCAGCGGACGCGCGGGTCGTGTTCCTCGAGGACCTGCCGCATGAGCTCGCGGGTGAAGGTCACCTGATCGCCACCGCTCCCCCCCTTCGCCTTCTTGGACTGCTCGGTGAGTGACTCGATCCGTTGCCTTGCGGTCGGGCCGTACTTTTCGGCGAGCCTTGCTTCCTTCTCCCGATTGCGCCACGGACGCCAGCCGGCGCAGCCCGGCGCGGCGAGCAGGGCGGCAAGAAGGCAGGCAAGCGCCGTCGCGGCTCCGATCGAGCGCCGGGGCCGGGGGGCGTGTGGCAGGCAGGGAGTGGTCGCGGCCATGGGATCGCAGTGGGTTGGAAGGGCCGGGCTCGGGCTCGCCAGGGACGGCAATCGGGGCGGGACGGTAGCGGCCAGACGGGGGCGCCGCCAAGGCCATTTCGCGCCATGCACGCTGGCCTGCGGGCGAAGAGGACGCCCGGTTGGTCTTCCCCCTGGGCCCGCGAACTGGTCGCATGGAGGGACCGGGGGGGAGTCCCCTGTCGCCACGATCGGAATCGCCATGCACCGAGTCGCTCCCTCGAGCCTGCGGCTGATCTGGAGCGTGCTCGTCGCCGCGTCGGGGATCACGCTTATCCCGGGGCGTGCGGAGCCCCCGGTGGCCGAAGAGGCTGCCGAACGGGTGGCCGTGGTCGTCCGGGGGGACGAGGGGGAGCGGGCGCTCGAGGGGACGGTCGTCATCGAGGCGGCCGACGGCGCGATGCTCTTGGAGCTCGACGACCAGCGACTGGAGCTTCTTCAGGGGAACGAGATCCGTTCGCGGCGCTCGGTCGACGCGCCGGCAGATCCCCCCACGCCGCGCGAGGAGGCAAAAAAGATCCTCGCGGAGCTCCCGGAAGGCTTCGATCTCCTGCTCACGCGCCACTACGTGATCTGCTTCGACACCTCGCGGGCCTACGCCCAGTGGTGTGGAGCGCTGTTCGAGAAGCTTCACGATGCTTTCATCAATTACTGGCGCAAGGCGGGGGTCGAGGTGGAAGCACCGCGCCGGCCGCTCGTGATCGTGATCTTCTCCGACCGCGAACGCTACGAGGCGCATGCCGCCCGCGATCTCGGGGCGGCCGCCGACCGGGTGGTGGGCTACTACAACCTCCTCTCCAACCGGGTGACGACGTTCGACCTCACCGGTAGCGACCAACTCGCCCGCCGGCCGGCGACGTCGGCCGGGCGCGCGGGGCTCGAGATTCTCGCCAGCCCCGAGGCGGCCGGGCTCGTCGCGACGCTCGTCCATGAGGCGAGCCACCAGATGGCATTCAACTGCCGGATGCACCAGAGGCTCGCGCCGGTGCCGGTGTGGCTCAGCGAGGGGGTGGCGACGTTTTTCGAGACGCCCGATCCGGGGGGACGCGGCTGGAAGCGGATCGGCGGGATCAACCGCCCCCGCCTCGACACCTTCCTCGCCAGCTACCGCCCCGGGGTTCTCGACGAAATCGTCCGCGGCGACGAAGCGTTCCGGGCCTCGGAGGGAGCGCTCGACGCCTATGCCCGGGCCTGGGCGCTGACGGCGTTCCTCGCCCAGACCCGCAAAGCCGCGCTCGTCGACTACATCACCGCGATCGGTGCCAAGCCCCCCCTTTCGCCCGACGGCCCGGAGGAGCGGCTCCGCGATTTCGTCGCTGCCTTCGGCGTCGAGCCGCACGAACTCGAGCAGCCGCTGATGAAGTTCCTCGCCCGGTGGAAGGACTAGCCACCTGCGAGAAAAGGTCGTGGAAGAGTTGCTCGGCCGACTGCTACAGTGACCGCCGGCGGCAGGTCGATTCGTGTCCCCCTTTCTCCGGAGCCCATCGCATGTCCACGCCCCCCCGCGCGTCTGCGTTGTCCCGTCGTTCCCTTCTCGCCGCGGGGGCTTCGCTCCCGGCCGCATGGCTTGCCTCCGGATGGATGTCGGAAGAGGGCCTCGCGGCCGAGGGCGCCGGGCGAGGCACGCTGCGGGTCGGGCTGATCGGGTGCGGCGGTCGTGGCACCGGAGCTGCCATGCAGGCGGCGATCGCCGATCCGGCCGTCCGCGTCGTGGCGCTGGCCGATCTCTTCGACGACCAGGTGGCCTCGAGCGCGGGCCTCCTCGCCCAGGCCCTCGGCGACCGCTTCGAGGCTTCCCGGGAGCGGCGGTATGTCGGCCCCGGCGCCGACCTCGACCTCATCGGCTCGGGGGTCGACGTGGTCATCCTGGCCGGTCCACCGTCGACCCGCCCGGCGCATCTCGAGGCTGCGGTGGCCGCCGGCCTCCATGTGTGGTGCGAGACCCCCGCCGCCATCGATCCAGCCGGGCTGTCCCGTTTTGCCGCCGGCTTGGAAGCGGCCGAGTCCAAGGGGCTCGTCGTCGCCTCCGGGTTGTGCAGCCGGTTTTCGCTCCCGACGGTGAGCACGATTGAGCGCGTGCTCGACGGGGCGGTGGGAACGATCCGTTCGATCGCCCTCCATCACGACGGCGGGCTTCCGTGGTGGAAGCCTCTTTCGGCGACCGCGTCCTGCGAGGAAATCCTCGAGCGAAACTGGATCTCCTCCCGGTGTCGTTCCGGCGGTTCGTTTGTCGAGCATCACGTCCATGCCCTCGACCGGGGCTTGTGGCTCCTTGGCGATGATGAGCCGGTGGCCGTCGAACGGGTGGGGGCACTCGAGGCTCCGGCGGCGGACCACGGCAGCGATGTGCCATCCGCCGTCCGTGTCCGCTACCACTTCGCCTCCGGGGTCATCCTCGACGCCTCCTGCCGACGGTCGGCGACGCCCCGGGGCAGCGTCGAGAGCGTTGTCGGCAGCCGCGGGCGGGCCGACCTCCTGGCCGGAACGATCGAGGAATCCGGACAGGCCCCGTGGCAGGCCGACCGCTGCCAGCCCGGGGAAGCGGGAGGGATGTACCAGGCGGGCATCGACGCCTTCCTCCGCACGATCCGCTCGGGCGCGGGAGAGGTGGATCGCACAAGCTCCGCGACGACGCTCTCCGGACGGCGGCTCCTCCGGGCGACGGGGCTGGCCTTGATGGGGCGGATGGCGGCGGAAGGCCGGTCGATCGCGTGGAGGGGGCTTGTTTCCCCCTCCCAGAGGGCCTGACAGACCCCGCGGCCGGTGCGACCCGTACAATCCGTGGGACTGTGGACGCCGGCCCGCCGCGGCGTCGATAGCCCATCAGACGTGTCCACCGGCCGACCAAGAGGGTCGGCTGAGCCCCCGGGGAAGCAAGCAGATGGCCGCCAACCGCGCCAGTGCCCAGCAGGGCCTGACGATCGCGCTGATCGTGTTCGTGATGCTCACGTTCATCCTCGCGGTGACGACGTACCTGTTTTTCAAAAAGGCGTCGGACGCCGACACGGCGATGACGGCGGCCAACGCCGATTCGTCGAAGGCGAAGCAGGAGATGCAGAAGGTGGCCGAGGACCGCGCCAAGCTCCTCGGCATCCTCGGCTTCCCGGAGGACAAGGCGGTCGCCGACGTCGAGACCGAGACCAACGAGGCCTTCGAGAAAAAGTACGGCGACTTCCGCGACGACCAGAAGGCCTACCTCAAGCTCTCCGACTGGCTGCTCGGCGCCGTCAAGAGCAAGGACGAGGCGCTCAAGACCCTCCAGGCCGAAAAGCTGGCGATGGAGACGGGCAAGGATCAGGCCCTCGCCGATTCTCGCAACCGGCAAAACGAACTCGAGCAACTCCTCAAGAAGCAGGAAGCCGACGCGGAGGCCGAGCGGGCGGAGTTCAACAAGGGGCGGGAGCAGTACGAAGAACTGACCGCGCGCCTCCAGGCCGATCTCAAGAAGGCCAACGAGGCGTCCGACCGGATGAAGCTCCTCGTCGAGGAGATCGCCAAGGGGGAGCCGCTGGTCGCGGTCGATCAGCAGGCGAAGTACAAGGCGGCCAAGGCCGAGGGACAGGTGACCCAGCTCTTCGACGAACTCCGCAAGCGCGAGGGGATGATCGCCCGCCAAAACGAGATCCTCGCCGACCTCCGCGTGGCCGACAAGAGCCTCCAGGACATGGTCCTCGCCGCGACGCCGAAGGATGATCGGATCGACGGCTTCGACGGGCAAGTCGTCTCCGTCAACGAGGTCGAAGGCACGCTGCTCCTCGATGTGACGTCGACGCAGGGGCTGCGGACCGGCACCGTCTTCAACATCTACAACCCCAACGACCCCCGCCCACAGATCGGCGCCAAGAAGGCGGTGGTCGAGATTCAGGCGATCGAGGGGCCCAACGTCGCCCGGGCCCGCGTCCGCCACCAGTCGACGCGTGATCCGATCCTCGCCGGCGACGGCGTGGCGACGAGCTTGTGGAGCCCCGGCCAGGGCTTCGAGGCGGTGTTTGTCGGTTACGTGCAGGTCGACCGGGACGGCGGTCAGGACAGCGACGATCTCGCCCGGCTGGTGGAGCGGAGCGGTGGTCGCGTCGAGCCGTCGGTCACCCCGTCGACGACGCTCCTGGTCGACGCCGGACCGCCGCGGATCTTGGCCGGTGAGAAGCCGGCCGGCTGGCGCCCCGCCGACGATACGCGCCGTGAGCGGATGCTCAAGGAAGCCCGTCGCCTCGGCATCCGGGTGGTCGGCGTCGATACGTTCCTCGACATGATGGGGCTCGACCGCAGCTCCTTCGATACCAACCGCCTCCGTCCCGCCGGCCGGACGCCGCAGCCCGCCGGAAGCTGATCACCGGGGGCGCTGTGAAGTTCGGGCTTCTCGTCCACGGAACGTCCGGCAACGTCGGCGACGCCATTCAGTCGCTTGCAGCCCTTCGATTCCTCCCCAGGGTCGATCGCCTCGTGGAGCGGGAGCGGCTGGGGGCGATCGCTTCGGCCGGGCCGATCAAGGTGATCATGAACGGCTGGTGGATGAAGTGCCCGGAGCACTGGCCACCGCCGCCGAACGTCATCCCCCTGTTCGTCTCCTTCCACGTCACGACGGGGCCGGCCCGGGCGGCGATGGTGACCGACGAGTCGGTCGCCTATCTGCGGCGCCACGAGCCGATCGGGTGTCGTGACCTCGACACGACGAGCTTCCTCCGCGCCGCCGGCATCGATGCCTACTTCTCCGGCTGCCTGACGATGACCCTGCCACCGCGGCCGCGGAAGCTCGGCGGCGAGGTGCTGTTTGTCGATCCGTTCCGGGGGCACTTTTTCGCCGCGCTCCCCCCTACCCTCGCCAATGCCGCCGAGGTCCGCAGGCTCCGCCAGGCGGCCGGCTCAGGTGAGTCGAGTGAATCGCCTGCCGAATCGCTCGACGGCTTCCTTGCGCGGATGGTCGGCATGCCGGAGGCTTGGCGAGGGGGTGCGAGCCATCATTCGGCGCTTGTGAGCCGCGAGCTGGGCCCCAGGGAGAGGTTTCGCGCGGCAGAGGCGATGCTCGAGCGACTGGCCGCCGCCAGGCTCGTCGTCACCTCCCGATTGCACGCCGTCCTCCCGGCGATGGCGCTGGGTACACCCGCGCTGTTCGTCCTCAAGGACGAAGCGACCGAGGTGAGTGGGCGCCCCGACCTCGCCGACAAGGGGCACGACTGCACCCGGCACGACCCGCGTCTCCCGGGGCTCTTCGAGCAGACGCGACACGTCACGCTCTCGCAGCTCCTTGGAGGACTCTCCGGCGAGGTGTGGCGCACGGCGGTGGAAGAGCCGATGCGCTTGCGGGCCGATCTGATCGCCGGCCTCGAAGCGCGGGTCGCCGACTTTCTCGGGGACGATCTGGCGGCGAAGGCCGTGGCCCCGGCGGCATGGCTCCCGTCGCCGGAGGTGGCTGCCCGCGGGCTCGGACGCTGGCGGAGCGTCTATCCCTCCGCGACCAACGTGCGGGCGCCGCATGTCTGCTACGGGGCGGTGAAGATCGATCTCCGTGACCGGCTCGACCCGATTTTTTCCGAAGCGGGTGTGCTCGAGCTCCACCGGCCCTTCCTTCAGGGGATCAACGGCCGGGCGTTCAGTTCCGACGGCACCCTCCTTGCGGACCATTCGTGGTATGGCCGCCACATCGACGAACTCGGTCTGACCGCCCCGAGGTGCCAGGGCGAACCGGTGGCGGGCGTTTCCATGTCACTGGCGAGCGACTTCGGCCACAAGAACTTTTGCCACTTCGTCCTCGACGGGCTCTGTCGTCTCCACCTCTTCGAGGCGGCGGGGATCCGGGTGGAGGCGATGGACCGGGTCTATTGTCCGCCGCCTCCGTCAGCCAATGCGCGGCGTCTCCTCGACCGTCTGGGGATCCCGGAGGAGAAGTTCGTCTGGTTGAGCCACTCGACCGTCGCCCGGCCGGAGACGCTCCATCTGGCGACGTTTCCCGGCTCGCGGCGCAATTTTCCCCGCTGGCTGCCGGGCTTCGTTCAGAAGCGCTGGCCGGTGACGCCGACGAGAGCCGATCGGCGCCTGTTCGTGTCGAGGTCAGGCTATCGACGCTCGGCGAGCAACGAGGCCGAGGTCCGTCGACTTCTCGTGGCGGCCGGATTCGAGATCTACGATCCGGCCAAGGCCGCCGACTCACAGAAGGATTTTGCGGAGGCGGCGGTGGTCGTCGGCGCCCACGGCGCGGCGCTTGCCAATCTCGCCTGGTGCCGCCCGGGGACGAAGATCCTGGAATTGTTCCCCTCGGATCACATCCACCCCTACTACTACGCCTTGGCAGAGTCGGCGGGGCTCGAGTATGGCTGCCTCGTCGGCCGGAGCTTGCTGGAAAGAGTCCCAGGGGCCCAGGGGCCGAGTTGGTCCGATTTCCATGTCGACCAAGACGAACTCGCCGCGGCCGTGGCCGCGATCACCGCCCCCTGACGACGTCTCTCCCCGGGGAACGCAATCGCCCGTTCCTGGCCCTTCGTGTCCGGCCCTCCGTGTCCGGCCGGGGCAAACGTGGCATACTGTCCGCCGGGGGTGACCGGCCGACGGACGGACGGCGCCTCCGTTGACCCCATGCGGAGGTGACCGGTGCGCAAAGCACGTTTGACGGGTGGATGGCTTCT
>CAJBCV010000283.1 GCA_903951635.1 uncultured Planctomycetaceae bacterium | reverse complement strand
TGACGGTGCTCTCGCCGCAGGAGCTTGCGCCGCTTTCGATCGCCGGCATGACGCCGGTGGGGCAGTATGCGTACAGCATCGAGTTTTCCGACGGCCACTCGAGTGGCATCTACACGCTCGAGTATCTCCGCGAGCTGGGGTGAGGGGGTCCTCTGGAGATATTGATCAATCCCTGGCCGTGATCAATTTCCGCTCCTGCCGCGGAACGGGAACGAGCGTTCACTGGCCCGCCGGGCATCAGGTGACACTGCGGGTCTTGTCGGCAGGATCGAGCTTCCAGGGCTCGTTGTTGAGGCCTGCGTCGCTGCCGCTGAAGATCAGGCTCGATCCGACTGCGGCGAGGACCTTCCGCGATTCTGAAGAATACCCCTGTCCGGTCAGTCCGACCCAAGAGATCCAGTCGCTGTTGACTTCCGCTCCGGCGATTTTCACCGCGCTGTCCGGCGACCCATCCGTACGCCAAAGTGACTTGAAGGACGGCACAACCGCCCACGGCGACAGTAGAGGCCATTGGCTGACGGGGAGACTCGCACGGCTGAAATACAACTGCCGACCGACAGCGGCAAGTGAAATCCACGAATCGAGCCCCCACCACGCCGGCATCGGATCGATGTCGCTCACCCGCCAAGTACCGGCGGCGGTTCCATCGCTCGTCCACACCTGCCGGCCGTGGATCGTGTCGAACGCGGTGAATGCGAGGCGGCCGTTGAAGACCACGAAGTCTGCCGGTCGAGAGCCCGACATCCAATTCGGGTCATTCGGGGGCAGGAAGATCATCCCAGCGATCGGCGCCGTGGTGCGGACGGGCGGTGTCCAATACTGCTGGTTGTAGTACGTCGGCTGGATGTCGAGGACGAGGCGGGTCCCGGCGGCCGTGCCGTCGGAACGCCACAGTTCGTCGCCTGTAATGCCATCGTTCGCCGAAAACAGCACGACGTTCCCGAGGGGAGTCAGCGAGGAGATCGAAGAGCCACCAATCGCATTAATGTCGAGGACCATCCGCGCCATGCGGGCCCCGGCATCCAAGACCCACAATTCATCGCGCGCCGCGAGGTTTGAAGCGGCCGCAAACAACTTTCCGCCCGCTGCCGTGAGCTGCGATACTCCCTCGACACCCGAGGGAAACTGACCGATTCGGATCGTCGCGACGGCCGTACCGTCACTCGACCAGATCGTCGGGGTGCGGCCGCCGTCGATGGCCGGATCAAAGGCCGTGAACATGAGCGTGCCGTCGACGTTCAGGAGGTTTCCGATTCTTGACTTCCACGACTGGGGCCACACATCCTTCACGAATGACGTTCCGGACCGCGTCCCGTCACTTTTCCAGAGTTCGTAGCTCAGATCCACAGGATCGGGAGCGACGAAGAACAGCGTCCCCCCGACGGCTGTCAGGCTGTCGGGACGCGAGTTCTCGCCGAATCGCCGATCCATGATCGGGAACGTCCCGGCTTCCGTGCCGTCGCTCGTCCAGATCTGGTAGCCGGCGGGGCCGTCGGTGGCGACGAAAAAGACGCGGTCGCCCACCGCGGTCAGCGAGGAGATGTTCGAACTCCCGTCGGGTCGGATGTCACGCACGAGCCTGGTGCCCGCCGCTGTGCCGTCGGTGACGCAGAGTTCCCGTCCAACCCCTCGGCCGATGATGGATTGGCCACCAGAAAAGTCTGGTACCAGTCTCGAAGTCTGCGTCTCCGCCACGAAAAACACCCGGGTTCCCGCGGTCGTGAAGTCGCGGGGTGCTTTGTACGGGCTCAAGTCGGCGAGCAAACCCGGCTTAGCCGTGTCAAAGCCTGCATTGAGCCGCTCGTAGGCCAGTCGCAGCGGACGGGGAGAAGCACGGTCGCCCCCAACCGGAGTAGAACCGATCACCTGGCTTTGCCCGAAGGCGGCTCCGGTGCTCGGCAACATCCTCCAGTTACCGTTGACAACGTTCTGGGCGGCCAGGTCGGTGCGACCGTCGCCATTGAAGTCGCCAGCCACGAATCCCTTCCACGTCGACGCAGCCGGCAGGCCGCCGAACACCGACGTCGTGAACGCCCCGGATGATCCACGGGATACCGTCCACTGCCCGGAGGCGGGGTCGCGTGCGGCAATGTCAGCACGACGGTCGGCGTCGAAATCACCGACGGTAATATCGGTCCACACGGTGCCGGCGGCCCACGTGGCCCGGATCTCACCAAGGCGGAGACTGCTGCCATCGCTGGTCCAGAGGCGCCAGTTTCCGTTGACGGGGTTGCGGGCGATGATGTCGGCCCGGCCATCACCGTCGAAGTCGGCCGCCCGCACGCCCTGCCATGGGATGGTCGCGTTCATCCTCCCCCAGACATGGGTTTCGAACCCGGTCGGAGTTCCCCGAGAAACCGTCCAGGCTCCGGTCGCCGGATCGCGGCCGGCCACGTCGGCGCCGCCGTCGCCATCGAAGTCACCCTGGACGATGTTGGTCCAGGCGACATTCGTCGGCCAGGTCCCCGCAACCGTCGAGACCGCAAACGATCCGCCCGTGGAAGCGAGCAGCCGCCAGTTCCCGGTGGTCGGATTGCGGACCAGGAGGTCGACTCGGCCGTCGGCGTTGAAATCCCCGCTCCGCGCCGAATCCCACGGGATCTGAGCCGGCAACTGCCCCCAGCGCTGCGGGCCCGAGAAGCCTGATTGCGGAGAGAACACCGAGACCCACATCCGGCCGTCGGCCGATCGCCAGGCGAGATCGTCGAGGCCATCGCCGCTGTAATCGCCGACACAGGGGGGCGTACCCAAAGCCGCTCCGGGCGGAGTAACCGACATCCTCGGGAGAAGGCGAGGAACTGCCGGGGCATCAGCGAGGAGCGTGGAGCGGGTCCACGCCTCGGCGCCATCGAGGAAGAGGATCGCGTTGGCCGGGGGAGCCGTCGGTGTCATAGCGACTGCATACGCGAGCACATGGCGTGACTCAAGCGACTCGGCCGCCAGTCTCATCTGCAGTCGACCGCTCTTCCCTCCCCGACGTTCGCGGATTGCCCCCCCGCGCTCGCTGCCGCCGAATCCATCCCTTCGCCATCCAGAGAGCGACATCGGGATTGAGCAGAGCCGACGAAGCGCCTTTTCGACACGGATGCCGATCGTCGCACGCCGCTTCCGAGGAAGACAGAACCTGAGCGCGGCATCAACTGGAATGGAAAACGGCTCGGCTGCGACCGGCGCGGCTTCTGGCATGGTCGGGTCTCGTGTGCGTAGGGGACGCCCCGGTTTTCCAGATGACCACTCCCAGAAAACTCCGGGAAGGATAACCCCCGCGAACAGTTTGTCCACCTGTGGCCAATCAGGCAACAGGTGGGCACTACGTGCGATTGCTTTGGCAGTTTGGCCCCTTCTTCAAGACGGATTCCAGCCGCTTTCGGCACGAGGAACACCTCCTCGACCGGGTCAACCCGAGCGGCCTGTCGGCGAAGTGGGCCGGGTATGGCGGGAAGGGAAGCGTCCCAGCGGCGGCGTTCGGGGCGAGGACACTGCTCACGAGCGGGGCGAGTGCGCCAGAGACATAGATTCACCGGAAAATCAGATCGGGGGTGCCGTCAGGCGGAATGCCGTCGAAGTTTGGCTCGCTGCATCCATACGAACTCTGCTGGGGAAATTATCTAGCGTGAACGCGCGGAACTCCGGGCGGCATTGTCGTATCGACCCGTCACCTCATCCCCTTGATCAGCCCCAGCACGATGCCGATGTCGCGGGTGGTCGCCCGGCGGCCGTGTTGCTTCTGGAACCGGTCGAGGGCGAAGCGGAGCGTCGCCGCATCGGGGATCGATCCGCCTGCCAAGCCCACGAGCGTGCCGATCTGCCTGGCGTCGTCGGGATTGATGAACTCGCTGCCGCTGTCGCGGCGTGAGGTGGCGAGCATCCAGATGAAAAACGCCAGGGTCGCCAGCGGCACGATCGCCTGGAGCAGGGTTGTCATGGTTGGCACGGTGGGCTCGCTCTTGACTGCTGGAATCGCGGCGTGGGCAGTACGACAGTTTTTGGAAGATCCTCGCGCGGACAGCCAATCTCAGCCCTAGCGCCGCGACGCTGCCCGGCTCGGGCGTAGGCATCGACTTCGGCTACGCCGGCCGGCCACTGGAATCCCGCACGGGGCTCTCGGATAATCGGGCCCGATTCTACGACCCAGGCGTGGGCCGCTTCATCAATGAAGACCCGAGCGGCTTTGCGGGCGGCGACACGAATCTCTTCCGAGGCGTTTCCTTCTCGGGCCCGGAGAAGTCGCAGATGGAAGGGCTGTCCGGATCGCTTCAATGGCGAACCCGCTGGCGGGCCATCACCTGCGAGAGGATCATCGTCAGGAACCAGGCAGGGGAGAACAGCGACGCCGCCAGTTGGGCGCCGCCACGCTCGAACACCTCATCCGGGGCCGCGCCGAAAGCCGCAGCGGCGACGGCGCTGGCTGCCATCACCGCCGCCAGTGACGCCACGACCGTCACGGCAGCGACCGTGACCCACCGCGGCCAGCCAGGCTGGCAGGCATAAATCGTCGTCGCCACCATCGCCGTCAGCCCCCAGGCCACCGCCGCCGAAACGAACGTGGCCATGCCTCCGGCGAGACCGGCGATCGCCAACGAGAGAGTGAGGAGGAGGAGGAGCCCGAACAGGATCGCGCCGCGTTTCTGATCGGTGTCGAGGGCATGCCGGCCGAGCGGATCGAGCAACAACAGGAGGTTGAAGACGGAGTCGCCCACCCAGGTGAGGAGCGCAAAGGCCCCGTAGGCCGCGAGGAAGATGCCGATCATCCAGCCCTCGGCGTCGCTCGCCGGCTGCCGGCGGGCGAGGGTGCGAGCGATGAAGAAGCCCCCCACCACGATCCCCCAGCGCATCCGCGGCGGGAGCTTCTGCATCCAGAGGAAATAGCCGAGGAGCAGGCGGTAGATCGGATTTCTCGCCTTGAGCGCCTCGACGATGCCACTGCGGGCATAGTCGTTCTCCGGATCGAGCCTGAGCGCCTCGCGGAAGTGTTCGGCCGCCCGCTTCGGATCGCCCTCGTGGAGCTTCGCCCACCCCTGCGTGGTGTGGGTCGCCGCGTCGTCGGGGTTGCGGCGCAGCGCTCCCTCGATCGTCGCGGCGGCCGCTTCGCGATCGCCGAGCTGCAGCAGGGCGCGGGAGCGGGCCGTCGTGCAGCCCTGATTCTCAGGGTCGATCGCCAGGCCGGCATCGGCCGCGGAGAGGGCCTTCTTCCACTGGCTCGTCGACATGTGGATCGCGGCGAGCAGGGAGAAGGAATCGGCGTCGTAGGGATCGAGACGGATCGCCTCCTCGATGGCGGAAGCCGCCTCGGGAAAGCGCTGGCGGTGGAAGAAGACCTTCGCCAGGGCGTAATACACAAACGGGCTGTCGGGCGTCAGGGCCACGGCTTGGCGGGCGTGGTCGTCGCCCTCCTTCCACGCCCCTCGCTCGGCGTGGAGCAGCGCCAGGCAGGCGTGCGCCGTTGCATCCTCGGAATCCTCGGCGAGGACGGCGTGAAACTCCCGGATCGCCTCGTCGCCGCGCTCCTGCTGCATGAGGAGGATGCCGCGCTGAAGGTGGGCGCTCATCGGCGGGTGACTCCGAGGTGTTTCAGGATGTCGTCGTAGAGGCCCCCTTCGTTGGCGTAGAGGGCATGGTTCTTGGCCGTGGCAAACCACTCCCGCGTCGTCGGCTTGTGGCGCGCCGCGGCCGCCAAGAGATCGGCGGTGGAAAGCGGCTTGAGCGTGCCCGCTTTCATCGCCTCGCGGAGCTTCCCCTCCACGGCCTGATCGACGACGGCGCCGAGATCGGCGCCGGAGTAGTCGGCGGTCTTTTTGGCCACGGCCGCCATGTCGGCGCCGGCGGCCGGCTTGTCGCGGCAGAGGATCCGGAGGATCTGCTCGCGCGCGGGGGTGTCGGGCGGGGGGACGAAGAGGATCCGGTCGAAGCGACCGGGGCGGCGGAAGGCGGGGTCGACGTGCCACGGGGAGTTCGTGGCGGCGAGGACGAGGACGCCCTCGTTCGAGGCGCTCGCGCCGTCGAATTCCGCGAGAAACTGGTTGATGATGTGCCGCCCACCGCTGCGCAGCATGTCGCTGCGGCGGGCGCCGAGGGCGTCGACCTCGTCGAAGAACAGCACGCAGGGCGCACTCGCCCGGGCCTGCTCGAAGACATCGTGGAGATTCCGCTCGCTCGAACCGATCCACATGTCGAGGATGTCGGAGATCCCGACCGAGAGGAATCCGGCGTCGATTTCGCCGGCGGTGGCCCGCGCCAGGTGCGTCTTGCCGCAGCCCGGCGGGCCGTACATGAGGATCCCACCGCCGATCCGCTTGCCGTAGGCCCGGTAGAGCTCCGGATGGGCGAGCGGATGGATGATCTTGAGGCGGATCTCCTCCTTGAGCTCGTCCATCCCACCGACGTCGGCGAACTTGATCCGCGGCCGCTCGACGTCGATCGAAAACGGGGCATCGTCGCCCCGCTCGCGGACACGCCCTTCCGAGACCTCGGCTCCGTCATCGTGCGGGCCAAGGCCGAATCGGGCCTCGAAGTCAGCGTCGGCGGCCTCGGGGTCGCGTTCGATGCCGAGGCGGTATTGGGCGATGGCGGCAGGGATCTCCCCCCGCGCGGCCAGCAGACGGGCGTGGATCACGAACACCTCAGCCGGTCCGTCCGGGCGCTTCACCATCGCCTCGACGAGCGCCAGGGCGGCAGACGATTTCTCCTGACGGAGAAAGGCGCGAACGAGCCCGAGCTGCAGATTGGCGTCAGCGGGGGCCAGGACCAGCGCACGGCGGTATTCGACTTCGGCCTCGTCGGCGAGGCCGTGGGCGAGGAGTGAATCGGCGAGGAGCCGGCGGAGGGGCACATTGTCGGGCGAGTGGGCCAGTGCCTCGCGGAACGCCTCGTGCGGATCGGATGGAGCCATGGATGTGGTTGGACACCGTACGGGAAGGGATTGTCGCGAGCCTCCGCTCGGCGGGGAGGCCTTGGGATGCGGATGGGTGCGAGGGCGGTGGGTGATCCCCCCCGAACAAGATACTGCCCCCCATACGGCATCGCACGCTTTCGGGTTCGGGATGCCGGTATCAGCGGCCAACCGCCTCCCTCACGGCCGTCGTGGTTATCCCAGGGCTTCCTTCCTGAGCGCCAAATGCGCCTTGGAAAGACGCTGTCGGACAGTCGCCCCAGCTCTCAAAGATACTTCCGCCGGTTGACGGTGGCGCGCCACCGGCCGGAGAGGGCGATGTCGGTGAGCTGACTTTGGGTAAACGAGCTGCCGTGTTCGAGGATTGCCCGGCGGACCACCTCGCGGACGTCGGCGCCGGTCGCCCCTTCGAGATGCGCGGCCATCGCATGGAGATCGATCGAAAGCCCGAGCGGCTCGAGATGCCGGCCGAGGATCCGGGCCCGCGACGGGGCATCGGGCATCGGCAGCGTGACGA
>CAJBCV010000282.1 GCA_903951635.1 uncultured Planctomycetaceae bacterium | reverse complement strand
TCAGCCGCCCCCCCATTTTCAAGGGATGTCTGGAACGTCGTAGCTCGACTGGAATGGGCATCCGACTCGAAAGCCACATCCCTTGCCACACCATGCCCGGCGCGACGATGAGCACGTCGTGGCTCTGATCGAGAATCTGACAGGTGGCCCGCTCGAAGGTCTGCTTGCGCGGCAGCGCCGTGTTGAAGTCCCATTCAAAGTGATCGAGGGGGTTGGGCCTCACACCTCTCTCGGCTTTCAGCCCCCCGCAGGGTTCGCCGCCGCGGTTGCTGGGGAGCGGCTCTGCACCGATGGCGAAAAAACGCTGAATCCCATCCTCACGCTGGGCCACCCGCCCAGCCCTCGGACAAACGATCCCCGTCTCTGGAGGGAGGGGTGAGGCAGGCTGGTACCTTGTCGCGACGACGAGCAGTCCGTTTCCTCGCTGAGGATGGCTGACGCTCGTCAGCCATCCCTGCACCCGACTTTCAGTTTTTGTGAGTGTCGGCGCGGCAGCGGCCGCGAACTGCCCGCGGCAGAAGTGCCACGACGGCAATCCACCGATCAGTCAAACGAAAAGAATGGAATCGATGAGAAGCGTGTGCGCAGTGGTGGGCATGGTGCGGCTGAGGGCGGCCAGAAGCGGCATGGGCAGGCCCCGTCGTGGGAGCGCGTCGTCGCTTTGGTGCGGCCGTGCGGCGGCGATGATCGCGATGGTTCTCGCGACCGCTTGCCTGACGCTGCGGAGTGCCGAGGCACAGCTCACCGTCAACAGCGGCACGACCACGATCAGTACGGGGACGAGTGTCACGACAACAACCGTTGCCACAAGTGCCGGCCAAACCGGCACGCTCATCGTGACCACCTCCGGCACGCTGACCGGGTCAAACACTCTCACGGTGGGCTCCAGCGGCACCGGCACGCTCAACGTGACCGGCGGCAGCGTCACCAACACGAGCGGCACTATCGGCTTCGCCGCCGGTAGCAACGGCACCGCGACGGTTTCGAGCGGCACGTGGGCTAACAGCCTCACTCTCACGGTGGGCGGTAGCGGCACCGGCGTGCTCAGCGTGACCGGCGGCCGCGTCGCCAACACGAGCGGCCGGATCGGTTTCAATGCCGGCAGCAACGGCACTGCGACGGTTTCGAGCGGCACGTGGGCCAACAGCAGCTCTCTCACCGTGGGCGGCACAGGCACCGGCGTGCTCAACGTCACCGGCGGCCACGTCCTCAACTCGAGCGGCACGATCGGTTTCGCCGCCGGTAGCAACGGCACCGCGACAGTCTCGAGCGGCACGTGGACCAACAACAGCTCTCTCACCGTGGGTGGCGCAGGAGCCGGTACGCTGACCCTGAACGGTGGTCTTGTGATTGCGAACAGCTCTCTCTCACGAGGTGCTTCCGGCACGATCAATCTCAATTCCGGAGGCACGCTTCAGATCGGCAGCGGTGTCTCAGATGGTGTGCTCCTTGGCGGCACAGGCGCCCTCACGAACAACGGCACCCTGATCTTCGCTCGCCATACTACGATCTATTCTGGCGTCTTGAGCGGCTCTGGCGCTGTTGTGAAGCAAGGCTCAACCACGCTGACGCTCTCGGGCTCGAGCAGCTACTCCGGCGGCACGACGATCACCGGCGGCACACTCGCCGTCGGGAACGCAACCGCCCTCGGCACTGGAAATCTTACTGTCAACGGCGGCAGAATCGATCTCAAAGGGACGAGCGTCGCAGTGGCCGCCTTGAGCGGTTCCTCCGGGGCGATCATCACCAGTTCCACGTCCGGTGCCGTGACGTTGACGGGCTCTTCTGCCTCTGACTCGACCTTCGCCGGTACGGTCCAGAATGGCTCTGGCACTTTGTCACTTGTGAAACTGGGCGCCGGCACGCTCACGCTCTCCGGCTCGAACAGCTACACCGGCGGGACGACGCTCACCGCCGGCACGCTCGCACTCGCGGGCGTCAGTGCCATCGGCACCTCTGGCACGATCAGCTTCGGCGGCGGCACGCTCCGATCCACGGCGAGCAACACGACCGACTACTCGGCCCGGTTTTCCAATGCTGCCAGCCAGCAATACAAGATCGACACCAACGGCCAGAACGTCACCCTTGCCTCGAATCTGACAAGCTTCGGCGGTAGCTTCGAGAAGTTGGGGACCGGTGCCGTCACCCTTTCCGGCACCAGTTCCTACTCCGGGGCGACGACGGTTTCAGCGGGTAAGCTCCTTGTCAACGGGAGCCTCACCAATTCGGCCGTCACTGTCGGCAACGGCGGCACGCTCGGCGGCAGCGGGGCGCTTGGGGCCCTTCTCACGGTGCAGTCGGGCGGGGTGCTCTCCCCCGGCACGAGCCCCGGGGCGCTTGCCGCCGTAGCGCTCGACCTCGAGGCCGGGAGCACGACGTTCATGGAGGTTGTCGGCTCCGGGGCGTCTGCCGGCGTTGCTGGCGCCGATTACGATCAGGTTCGGGTCACCACCGCGAGCAGCCTTACCTACGGCGGGAGTCTCGATCTCGATTTCGGAAACGCGTCACCGTTTCTCAATGGCACCGTCTTCGATCTCTTCGCCTTTACCGGTGCTTCGGTCGGCGACTTCTCCTCGGTGTTCACGACCGGCACGGGGCTCTACGCGGGCTACAGCCTCTCCGGCGCGGGTGGCATCTGGACGACGACGATCGGCGACCAGCTCCTTTCGTTCAGCACGCTGACCGGGCGGCTGTCGTTTTCAAGCTCCAGTGCCCCCGTCCCCGAGATCGCCCCCGCCACGGGCGGTAGCGCCCTCTCGCTCGTCGCTGGTGTCTTGGCGATGATTGAGCAGCGGCGTCGGCGGGCCACGCTCGTGGCTCGATAGAGCAGGCCTTCTGACCGCTGAGCCGTATCGGTCGGTACCGACGCCCTTGAGGACAACCACCCGTTCGTGCTGGGCGTGGCCGTACCGGAAGGCGTTGGGGGATCGGGCCACAGAGTACGAGTGATGCCCGACGGCGACACACCTATGCCCTCGAAGAACATGCGAACCATCCAGCTGGCCGACGGCGGCATCCTGCTTTCCGAGGATGCTTTCCTACCGACCGACCTGGCAGATCGCGCCTTCACCCGATTGCGGGACGAATGTGCCTGGGAACAGAAGCCAGGTATCTTTGGCCACATGCAGCCTCGCCTGATTGCAACCTACGGCGAGCCCGGACTCATCTATCGGTACTCTGGCCGGGACAACGTAGCGCTCCCCTGGACACCGACGCTTCTTGAAATCAAGCAAAAGATCGAGGCAGTCCAGGGGGAGTACAACTACTGCCTGCTGAATCGCTACCGCTCCGGACTCGACAGCATGGGGATGCACGCTGATGACGAGCCGGAGATGGGCAACGTGATTGGATCGTTGTCCCTGGGGGCGACTCGGACATTTCGGATCAGGCACAACACGACGAAGGAGACGATGAAGTTCCAGGTAGGCCATGGAACACTCATCATCATGGCTGGGACGATGCAGCAATTCTGGAAGCACGAAGTCCCGAAGACGAAAGAGCCCGTCGGGGAGCGGATCAACCTGACGTTTCGGCTGATCACCCGGAAAGAGCTGGGTCGATGACCGAGCCACGTCGAGACCACGCATCAGACAAGTCAGCGACAAATCGCGACTTGTCTGTCTCGAAATGGCCGAGGAACGGGACTCCCCCGCCCTGCCCTGCTCCATCAGGAAAGGCTTGGGGACCGGCACCGCCGGCAAGTAGAATAGGGGGAGTCGTCTCGTTAGACGACGGACTCCGAAGGGGCGATTGCATGAGCGACCAAGAGAAGGACATCCATGGAACGACCGTTGTCGGCGCGGACGGTTCCGTCCGGGTCGACAGTCTCCCGTTCCAAGCCGGTCAGGCCGTCGGCATCACGATTCACCCGCTCGAGCCAGCGCCAGGGCCTGCGTCGCCCAGTCGCTACCCCCTCGCGGGTGTGCCGATCGAGTACCGTGAGCCGTTCGAAGGGGTGGCTTCTGAGGATAGGGAAGTGTCCCGGTGATCTTGCTCGACACCCACATCTGGGTCTGGTGGGTCCACCGCGACGACCGACTGGCACGGCTCATGTCTTCATCGACCGGCATGAACACTCGCCGCTCGGCGTGTGTGCGATCTCCCGCTGGGAAGTCGTAAAACGCGTGGAGCGAGGTCGCCTGCGCCTCCCCATGCCAACGAGCGATTGGCTACACGCAGCCCTGGCATACCCCGGCGTTCGCCTGCGCGAGTTGTCACCGGACGTCGCCGCCGAGGCTTGCTCGCTTCCTGGCGACTTCCACGCCGACCCGGCTGACCAGATCATCGTCGCGACTGCACGGCACCATGGGGTTGGCCCTGTGACTCTCGACGAGCGGATTCTTCGCTGTTCCCATGTCGAGGTGGTGGGCGTCAAGGACCATTGAAGATCGACACGCTTTGGGACGATGTCCCGATCAATGAGTGGATCGACCCCTGATGCCCAACTTCATCACAGCACTTCTCCTTGCGGTCTTTCTGGCCATATCTGGCCTGGCTTGCGGGGGTGACCCTCAGCAGGCGTCGCTGGCAAGAATCAGGGCTTGGCGACCGGTCGACTTCTTCATGGACGCGGCCACGGCTCGCCTGGCAGAGGCGGTCGCCGAAGGG
>CAJBCV010000281.1 GCA_903951635.1 uncultured Planctomycetaceae bacterium | reverse complement strand
GACCTCCGCGATGGTGCCGTTTGGCCGATCGCTTTTCCTCGTCGTTTCCCTCCTCGCCACGGGGCTGTTGCCAGTTCCGGCCGGGAGCCTGCCCGCCAGCCGGGCCGACGAGATCCCCGGATTCGTCGCTGGCGACGCCAAGCCGACCGTTGATGGCCCGGTCGTCCAATTGAGCGGCGGCTGGATGGTTCCCTATGCGGAAACGATCCCCGGCAGCGACGTCACTTTCCGGATGATCCCGGTCCCCGGGGCCACCTACCGGATGGGGAGTCCGGAGGGGGAAGAGGGGCGGAGTGCCGACGAAGGCCCGCAGTTCGACGTCGTGATCGAGCCATTTTGGATCGGTGTTCACGAGGTGACGTGGGGGGAATACAAGGGCTTCATGGCCGCCTGCGATCTCTTCAAGGCGGTCGAATCGGCCCGGATCCGTCCGACGGTCTCGGCCACGAATCTCGCCGATGCGGTCACCGCCCCCTCGAATCTCTACGATCCGACGACCACGTTCACGCACGGCGAGGAGCCCGAACTTCCGGCGGCGACGATGACGCAGTACGCCGCCCGCCAGTACACGAAGTGGGTCAGCCTCCTCACGGCCCGCTTCTACCGCCTCCCCAGCGAAGCGGAGTGGGAATATGCCTGCCGCGCCGGCAGCCTCACCCCATGGTCGAGCGGCAGCGATCCCGCTGCGCTTGCCGACCATGCCTGGATCGCCGACAACTCCGACGAGACCACCCATCCCGTCGGCACCAAGACGGCGAACGCCTGGGGCCTCCATGACATGCACGGCAACGTCGGGGAATGGGTCGTCGATCAGCTCGTCGCCGGCGGCTACACCCGCCAGGCGGCCCTCCCGCAGCCGGTGTCGGAGGCCGACGCGATCCAGTGGCCGACGAAGCTCCAGCAGCGGGTCGTCCGCGGCGGCTCCTACTACGACGAGCCCGATCGTTGCCGGACGGCCGCCCGCCGCGGCTCCGAGGACGTGGCCTGGAAGGACGTCGATCCCAACCTCCCCAAGAGCCCATGGTGGTACACCGAGGATCCTGCTCTCGGGGTCGGCCTGCGCGTTGTCCGCCCGTTCAGCGTGCCGGAGAAGGCGACGCAACTGAAGTGGTGGGAGCCCGACATCGAGAGCATCCGTCTCGACGCTCAGGATCGTCTCCTCCAAGGGCGCGGCGCTCGCGCGATCGTCGACCCACAGCTCCCCGCCGACGCCAAGTCGAAGGGGATCGGCAACTGAGCGACTTTTGTCCCCCAGGCCAGGCACACCTTCCGACAGCCATCCCGGCATGCACGTCGTGCATCTCCCGTCCCCCTCATGACGGAATCCCCATGACCCAGTCCCCCGTCCGTTTCCCGTCCGGCCCGTTTTGCCTGGCATTCCTTTCCCTCCTTCCGGTCGTCGGCGTCTTCGTCGCCGCTGCCGGAGCGAAGGGGGATGAGTGGCCTGATTGGCGCGGTCCGAACGCCGACCGTCACGCCGCCGGCACCGGCTATGTCGATTCCTTCGACCCCGAGAAGGGGACCAACGTCCTCTGGACGAGCGAGGAGGCGGGGGGGATCTCGACGCCGGTCATCCTCGACGGCCGGCTCTACTCCCTCGTCCGCCACAAGGCGGGCACGGCTGAGGAAGCCGAGAAGGTGGTCTGCCTCGACGCCGTCACCGGCGAGAAGATCTGGGAGAACGTCTTCAACGTCTACCTCTCCGACGTCCCCTCGGAGCGCGTCGGCTGGTCGGCGGTGGTCGCCGACCCGGCGACGAAGACGATCTTCGCCCATGGCGTCTGCGGCGCCTTCTCGGCGATCGATGCCGTCACCGGCAAGACGAAGTGGAATCGCTCCCTCCACGAGGAGTTCGGCTTCCTTTCCACGTACGGCGGCCGGACGAACATTCCGGTGGTCTTCGAAGACCTCGTCATCGCCAGCGCCGTCGTCACCGGTTGGGGCGACACGGCCCGCCCCGCGCATCGCTTCCTTGGCCTCGATGCGAAGACCGGCGAGGTGCGGTGGATGAACGGCACCAAGGAACTCCCCGAAGACACCACCTATTCGACCCCCTCGATCGCCGACTTTGGCGGCCAAGCGGCGCTCGTGTTCGGCTCGAGCGACGGCAGCGTCTGGAACTTCCAGCCGCGCACCGGCAAGGCCGTCTGGAACTTCAAGCTCTCCCGCCGCGGGCTCAACGTGCCGCCGCTGGTCGAGGGCTCGACGGTCTACATGTCGCAGGCCGAGGAAAACCTCGACAACACGACGATGGGCTCCGTCACCGCCTTCGACGGCACGGCCGTCCCGCCGCCCGCCCCCGCCGCTGCGGCCCCTGCGGCAGCCGGTGCTGTGGCGCCGCCGGCCGGCCCCCCCAGCCCCAACACCGACATCACGACGGTGGCGGTGAAGTGGCAGAAGAAGGGGGTGATGGATGGCCGGGCGATGCCGGTGATCCTCGAAAACCGGATCTACTTCATCGACGACGGCGCGAAGGTCTACGTCTTCGACAAGACCACCGGCGAGCCGGTCGGGAAGCCGCAGAAACTCCTCGGCACGATCGTCCGCGGCAGCCCGCTGGTGGCCGATGGCAAACTCTATGTCTGCTCCACCGGCGGCTGGCACGTCCTCGCCCCGACGGCCGATGGGCTGAAGTTCGTCAACCGGATGCGGCTCCCGGAGGCCGACGAGGTCACCGCCTCGCCGATCGCCTGGAACGGGCGGATCTATCTCACCACCGGCGAACGGCTGATCTGCATCGGCAAGCCCGATGCCAAGGGGAGCGACGCGGCGGTGGAGACGATCACCGCAAAGGTCGCTGCCGCCACGGCGGGCAAGCCCGGCGAACCGGCCACCGTGCAGATCGTTCCGGCCGAGGCCCAGGTGGCGGCCGGTGGCACCGTCAAGCTCAAGGCGCGTCTGTTCGACGCCGCCGGCAGGTTCGTCAAGGAAGCGCCGGCCGAGTTCACGGCGACCGCCGGTGCGGTGGCGGCCGACGGCAGCTACACGGCGCCGGCAGGGAAGCACGCCGCCTCGATCATCACCGCCAAGGTGGGAAAGCTCGCAGGCAAAGCGCGGATCCGCTCGATGCCGCCGCTGCCGTGGAAGTTCGACTTCGAAGAGATCGCGCTCGACAAGGATGCGAAGACCGGCGTGGTCAAGGGGGAGCCCCCCCTCCCCTGGATCGGGATGCGGTACCGGCACGTCATCCGCGAGGTCGACGGCAGCAAGGTGCTCGTGAAGATCACGACGATCGCGAAGGGAACTCGTTCGCAGGGCTGGATCGGCCCGATCGATCTCCACGATTACCGCATCCAGGCTGACTTCCGCGCGGCGGAATCGGGGGTCGGCAAGCCGGGCGATCCGGCGACGCCGGTCGCCGCCGACGCGGCCAAGGCGGCCGGCAGCGACGCCGAGGCGTTTGCGAAGGCCTTTGGCAATCCGGCCGCGCTCGAGAAGGCGCGGATGCCCGACATGGGGCTCATCGCCCAGCGCTACACCCTCGACCTCATGGGGGCGAGCCAGCAACTCCAACTCCGCACCTGGCCGCCGCAGGTAGCCACCCACTTTTCCAAGACCGTTCCCTTCGCCTGGGAGGCGGGGAAGTGGTACACGTTCGTTCTCGAGGCCCGCACGTCGCCCGAGGGGGCGATCCTCCGCGGCAAGGTCTGGCCCCGCGGCGAGGCCGAGCCGTCCGAATGGACGATCGAAGGCATCCATGCCGGCGGCAACCTCCAGGGGAGCCCCGGTTTCTTCGGCCAGTCGAAGGACTCCGAAATCTTCATCGACAACGTGTCGGTCTCCTCCGTCACCCCAGGGAACAAGCAGCCATGACGTCCCGTCACCGTCTTTCAACCCGTTGTGCCCTCCGCTCTCTCGGCGCGATCGCCGTGGTGGGCGTGCTCTCCTTCGCCCCGGCCCGGGCCGAGGATGGCGACTGGAATCAGTGGGGCGGTTCGCCGTCGCGCAACAACACACCCGAGTCGGGGGGGCCGCTGCCGACCGATTGGGATCCGGGTCAGTTCGACGCCGAGACCGGCGCCTGGAAGCCGGAGACGAGCCGAAACATCGCCTGGGTGGCCCAACTCGGGAGCCAGAGCTACGGCAACCCGGTCGTCGCCGGGGGCAAGGCCTACGTCGGCACCAACAACGGCAAGGGCTGGATCGGCCGCTATCCATCGAGCGTCGATCTCGGCTGTCTCCTCGCCTTCAACACCAACGACGGCAGCTTCCTCTGGCAGGATTCGAGCGAGAAGCTCCCCACCGGCCGCGTCCACGACTGGCCGCTCCAGGGGATCTGCTGCTCGCCGTACGTCGAGGGGGATCGCCTCTGGTACGTCACCAGCCGCGGCGAGGTGAAGTGCCTCGACACCGAGGGCTTCCGGGACGGCGAGAATGACGGGCCGTTCACCGGTGAGAAGATCCAGGGCTCCGATGAGTCGGACACCGTCTGGGTCCTCGACATGATGAAGGAACTCGGCGTCTCGCAGCACAACATGTGTTCCTGCAGCGTCACCGCCGTCGGCGATCTCCTCTTTGTCAACACCAGCAACGGTGTCGACGAGGGGCACATCAATCTCCCCAACGCCGCCGCCCCGAGCTTCCTCTGCGTCGACAAGCGCGACGGGAAGGTGCTGTGGGCCGACGGATCGCCGGGGGCGAACGTCCTCCACGGCCAGTGGTCGAGCCCCTCCTACGCCGTCATCGACGACGTCCCGCAGGTGATCTTCGGTGGCGGCGACGGCTGGGTGTATGGCTTCGACGCCCGCGGCGACAACGGCAAGGCGAAGCTCCTCTGGCAGTTCGACGCCAACCCGAAGGATTCGAAGTACGTCCTCGGCGGCCGCGCCGACAGGAACCACGTCATCGGCACGCCGGTGATCCACGACGGGCTGGTCTACGTGGCCGTCGGCGAGGATCCGGAGCATGGCGAAGGGGTCGGCCACCTGTGGTGCATCGATCCGACGAAGCGCGGTGACACGAGCCCCGAACTCGCCGTCAACGTCGCCGAGCCCACCAAGCCCCTTCCGCACCGCCGCAATCAGGCGATCATCAAGGAGCAGGGGGAGGTTGCCAGGCCGAATCCGAACTCCGCCGCCGTCTGGCACTACCCGGGCTTCGACGCCAACGGCAACGGCAAGCTCGACTTCGACGAGACCATGCACCGCACCTGTGGCACCGTCGCCATCAAGGACGGCCTCCTCGTGATCCCCGACTTCAGCGGACTGGTCCACTGCGTCGACGTGAAGACCGGAAAGCCGCACTGGACGCACGACATGCTGGCGGCGAGCTGGGGTTCACCGATGATCGCCGACGGCAAGATCTACGTCGGTGACGAGGATGGCGACATCTCGATCTTCGAGCTTTCGCCCGAGAAGAACCTCGTCGCCGAGGTCAACATGGGCAACAGCGTCTATTCGACGCCGATCGTCGCCGGCGGCACGCTCTACATCGCCAACAAGAGCCACCTGTTCGCGATCCGCGAAGGGGCGACGCCCGAGGCGAAGTGATGTTCCGAATCGTCTCCTCTGGCGCCCGCGCGGCTTTGCGGGCGCCCGAGGGGGCGTGAGACCGACCGACCGTCCCGGGGTTGGGACGGCATAGCCTTTCGAGGGGGATTTCTTTCGATGAATGCATCGCCGTGTGGCTTCATGCGCATGCTCGCCTTCGCGCTTCTCGTCGCCATCCCGGCGGCGCACGCCGAATCCCCCCCCGAACGCCCCCTCCCTGCGAAGCCCGCGGACGGGGCTCCCGCCCCGCTCGAGATGCTCGCGGCGGCGAAGCGGATCTGCGTCCTCGGTGACAGCATCACCTACGACGGGCGGTGGGTGTCGGCGCTGTCGGCTTGGATGGAAGCCAAGGGGCTGACGGCCGACGTGATCGCCGTCGGCCTCCCGAGCGAAACCTGCTCCGGGCTCTCCGAGGAGGGGCACGCCGGCGGCCAGTTCCCCCGCCCCGATGTCCATGAGCGCCTCGCGCGGGTTCTCTCGGTCGTGAAACCCGATCTCGTCATCGCCTGCTACGGGATGAACTGCGGCATCTACCTGCCGCTCGACGATTCCCGTTTCGCCGCCTACAAGGCCGGCCTGCAGAAACTCCACGACGAGGTGGAGAAGACCGGGGCGAAGATCATCCACCTCACGCCGCCGGTCTATGACGGCCGCCCCGGCACGAATCACCCCGCCGGCGACGCCGACTACGAGGGGGTGCTCCAGGAATACTCGACCTGGCTTCTCTCGAAGCGGGCCGATGGCTGGACGGTGATCGACACCCACACGCCGATGAAGGCCCTCCTCGACGCCAAGCGCGCGGCCGATCCCGCCTTCACGTTCATCCCCGACGCGGTTCATCCCGACGACGCCGGCCAATGGGCGATCTGCCGCGGCGTGCTGGCCGCCCTCGGCGACGCGACGACAGCTGCCGAAGAGAAGCCGCAGTGGTTTGCAAACTTCCTCCCCGAATGCCACGAGCGGATGACGCTCCTGCGTGACGCGTACCTCTCTGCCGCCGGCCATCTCCGCCCGGGGATCGCCCCCGGCCTCTCGATCGGCGCGGCCGAGGCCAAAGCCCGACGGATCACCGAATCGCTCCGCTCCCGCCACGACTACCTCCTCGGGAAGAAGTTCCCGAGCAGCGAGTGGAAGTCGGCTATTTCGTGGCCGCGGCCGCGGGTGGTGAATCCGGGGCCGGCCCCGGAGCAGCCGGCGCCGGTTCCCGCCGACGCGATCGTCCTCTTCGACGGGAGGAGCCTCGACGCCTGGCAGGGGGGCGAAAAGTGGGCCGTGAAGGACGGGATTGCCACCGTCGGCGGCGCCACGATCACCACGAAGGACGCCTTCGGCGATTGCCAAGTGCACGTCGAGTTCCGGACGCCGAAGCCGGCCGCCGGGGCCGGGCAGGGACGCGGCAATTCAGGGGTCTATTTCATGGGGAAGTACGAGATCCAGATCCTCGACTCCTTCGAGGATGGCACCGATGGCCCCCTCACCTACCCCGACGGCCAGTGCGGCTCCCTCTACAAGCAACAGCCTCCGGCGGTGAACGCCTGCCGGGCGCCTGGCGAATGGCAGACCTACGACATCTTCTTCACCCGTCCCCGCTTCGCCGCCGACGGGTCGCTCGAAAAGCCCGGCCGGGTGAGCGTGCTCCACAACGGCGTGGCAATCCACGCCGACACGGTGATCCTCGGCACGACGAGCTGGGCCGATCCGCCGCGCTATGAACAGCACGCCGACGCCCTGCCGCTGTCGCTCCAGGACCACGGCAACCCGATCCAGTTCCGCTCGGTGTGGGTGCGGCCTTTCGAAAAGGTGAGCCCGACACCGATCGACGATCCTCGGCCGGGGCAGTGACCGGCGTCGGAGCTGGGCTCGGCCGCCGCCAGACCGCCGGGGCCTCTGGAAGGCGGAGGCGACAGCCCGCCGTGGGCCTTCAGTCCTCGGCCTGATTCGCCGCGTTCTTCGCCCGCTTGCCGGCGACCGGAGAAATGTCCGGGGCGCTCGGCGGAGCCTGCTCTGCGCTCCAGCGATCCCACATTGCCTGGAGCGTTCGGGCCTCGTCCGGCCTCGCGTCCGCGAGATCCCTCGACTCGCCGATGTCGGTGGCGAGGTCGTAGAGTTCGGGCCGACCACTTCCTCCCTTGGAGACGACGAGTTTCAAGTCGCCGTGTCGGATCGCCCACTGGGATCCATAACGCCAATAGAGCGTCTCGTGGGGCCGGCCGGGATCGACGCCGGTGAGGTACGGGACGAGATTGACGCCGTCGATGCCCCAGGTGGGATCGACGCCGCCGCCGGACGCCGCGACGATCGTGGGGAGAACGTCGAGATTCACCACCGGATGGTGGTAGACCTTGCCGGCGGGAATCGTTCCCTTCCACTGGACGAGAAACGGGACGCGGGGGCCACCCTCGTAGGTTGTCATCTTGGCACCCCGGAGGGGGCCGTTGATCGATGTGTTGCTGGCGTTCGTCCCGCCGTTGTCGGAGATGAAAAAGACGAGCGTGTTCTCCTCCTGCCCCAAGTCACGGATCTTCCCGAGCACCCGACCGATGGCATCGTCCATCGCGGCCATCATGGCGGCGAAGATCCGCCGCTGCTCGTTCTCGATGTGGGGGAAGCGGTCGAGGTAACGCTGCGGGGCTTGGAGCGGGACGTGCTGGGCGTTGAACGCGAGGTAGAGGAACCAGGGCTTGGACTTGTTCCGCTCAAGCCAGTCGACCGACCGCTCGGCATAGGCATCCGTGGTATAGAAAGCCTCATCGGTCACCTTCTGGATATCGTCCGAGACGGTCGAGTCGACGAAGTTAGTCGGGTGGAAGAAGGGGGTGTTGGCGAGGGTGCCGTAGAATTCCTCGAAGCCGTGCCGTGTCGGCCGGTACTCGTGCCCCCGGCCGAGGTGCCACTTGCCGACGGCCGCAGTGGCGTAGTCGGCGTTCCTCAGACGGGTCGCGACCGTGACCTGATCGAGGCGCAGGCCGGTCGTATTCGCGACGCTGTTGAACTCGTGGCCGAAGCGGGTCGGATAACGACCGGTCAGGAGTCCTGCTCGCGATGGGCTGCAATACGTCGCGGCGACGTATCCGTTGGTGCACCGCACGCCGTTGCGGGCTATCGAGTCGATGTTGGGCGTGGGGATCTCGTCGTTGCCCTGACAGCCCAACTCACCCCAGCCGAGATCGTCGGCATAAAGAATCAGCAGGTTGACGGGCCCGGCTGCTGCCGCCGTGGCGAACGGAAAGCCCCCGCTGAGGATCCCCACGATCACGATCAGGTTCCTGATCGCGCCCCCTCGGAGAAAACTGGCGGCGACTGCGTCCATGACGTTTCCGCTCCTCTCGGGGGTGATCGCCGACTCCCCCCGCTGCCACTCGGGCTCGAGCATGAGCGAATGCTGCACTTCACTCGGCCGCGGTGTCGATCCGCTCGGCGACCTTTGCCGCGACGCGGCGGAACATCACCTTGCCAGTGTCGGCGGCGCTGTCAACGAACCGCTCGCTCAAGACCACCTCCGTCGGGACGCCGCCGCCGGCAGGCCCCTTCCGCCAGCCCACCACGAGCCAACCGTCCTTGCGCGACTCGAGTTGGTTCATCGGAAGCGG
This sequence comes from uncultured Planctomycetaceae bacterium, assembly GCA_903951635.1. Taxonomy (GTDB): domain Bacteria; phylum Planctomycetota; class Planctomycetia; order Pirellulales; family UBA1268; genus QWOP01. The sequence goes on along the minus strand of CAJBCV010000281.1, from coordinate 4,915 downwards.
GCCCACGCTCGCAAGCTCCCCCTGGAGCGGCAGCGGTTCGATCTCGATCGCGTCCTTGAAGACCTTGTCGAACCGCTTCTGGAGGATGCGGCGGAGCGAGGTCTCGGCCATCGTCAGCTTCCGATCGCCCGACTTGAAGCCGGGCGGGCTGATCTGCACGTTTCCCTCGCGGATGAGGACCGGCCCCTTCGGCCCCTGCCCCATGGCGTAAGTGGCGGCGATGTCCATGCCGGGGAAGCTCCGCTCGCCGGAGACGAACTTGTCGCCCCGAACGGTCACTTTCACGCGGAGATCGTCGGCGGCCACCGTGACAGGACGGTACTTGGCGAACGTGATCGCCCAGGTCTTCTGCTCGGCGTCGGGATCGCTGCCGAGCGAATCGGGCATCTTCAGATTCTGTTCCTTGGTGATCCGGGCGACGTCGTCCTGCGTGACGACCTTTCCGCCGAGTTTCTCCTCGAGAATGTTGTTGACCGCCGACTCGTGGATTTGTGCCGTGATGAGGTTTCCGGAGGCGGCTGCCGGCGGCCCAGAGAACGCCGCCAACTGGCTGGCGAGCGACTTCCGGGCCACGATCCGCAGGTGGCTGTCAGTGGTGTGCATGTGGAACGACTCGGGGTAGAGCCCCCGGGCCTGGAGCGGCGCCCGAACCTTCTGCTGGAACTGATCCCGCATCTGCGTGATCGCCGGTTCGGTCTGCTCGCCGAACTGGTGGCGGATCCGGTCGCGGGCCTTCCCCTCGGCCACGGCCTCGGCCTGAGCCTTGCTCTCGGCGATCTTCTTGCTGGCGATCCGGCGGATGAGCCGCTTGCCGAAGCGGGCGTTGATGCCCAGGCCGGTGACGGTGGAGTCGGTTTCGGCCGAGGCCTCGACCGGCGACGACGAGACGTTGTGCTCGTCGAGGAAGATCCGCCGCCGGGCATCGATCGAGGTGACACCGCGGCTGTTGACGGTCACCGGCCCCTGCGTGCCCCGGGTGTGGGAGATGTTCGTGGCCCCGAGGACGATGTCGAACACCGCCTTCTCCCCCGACGGCACGAAGTCGAGCCGGACGTTGCCGGTGGTGTGCCCGGTGCCGCGGATCCGCGTCCCGAGGACGACGTCATCGACCGGCTGCACCTGATCGACTGGACGGTTGACGGCCGGGGCGAGGAGATCCTCGGCGACCTCGAGATGGATGTTGGGCCGCGAGTTGGCTCCGCGGACGGCCGCCACGACGCCCGGCGCCTGCCCCGACTCGACGAGCCGATCGAGGATCGGCGCCACGGGTGCCAGCGCCTCGGCCTGCCCGGAGGCGCTCGCCGTGAGGAGGGCCGAGGAGAGCTTGTCGAGCCGGTCGCTGAAATGCTTGGCCCCGTCGCCGCGGGCGGCGTCGGCCACTTCGGCATACTTCGTCACCGCCTTACGGACTGCGACGAACTGCGGCATGTCGAGCCCCATCTCGGGGCTGCCGAGTTTCTTCTCGAGGTCGCGGAGAACCTTCGGATCGGCCGCCTGCCCCGACGACGCCTGGGTTTCGAGCGCCGGCCAATCGAGATACGTCCGCCAATCGGCCCCGCTCTTGCTCCGCCCGAGGAGGGCATCGAGCGGCAAAAGCGCCGAGCGGAGGTTGCTCGCGGCGGCATCAAGCGCGGCATCTCCGACGGGGCGGAAGCTCCCCCCGGCCCGGGCGGCGTCCCCGGCGATCTCCTCGAAACGACGACTGGCGGCATCCTGCGCCATGCCCGTCACGGCCGCGCCGGCGACGAGCCATCCCCCGGCCCATCCAGCAAACCGACGGCCACGACGGGAAGAGGGCATGGAAGAGCGCAGCATGGGATTTGACGCCTGGGAAAGATGGGGGGACTCCGACCGGAGTGTAGTCGGTGGCCCGATCGGCCTCTACACCAGCTTCGGGAGGCGGAAAAGCAGGCGAAACCGGCCAGTCAGCCGGGGAGACAGTCGAGAACGGGCATCACGAACACCTTGCCGTCCCCCATCCGGCCGGTGCGGGCAACCTCGAGGACGCGCTCGACGACCTCGTCGACACGGGCATCGTCAACCCACATCTGGATCTCGACTTTGGGGAGAAAAGCGAGGGAATACTCGCTGTCGCCGTAGCGATCGAGGTAGTTCTTCTGCCGGCCGTAGCCCTTCACCTCGCGGACGGTGCAGGCCTCGAGCGGGGCGAGCTTCAACGCCTCGAGGACGCGCTCGGCGAGGAACGGCTTGACGACCGCGATGACTTCCTTCACCGCGCCCCCTTCCAGCCGTCGATCGGTGTCCCGAGAGCCATCAGCTGAAGAAGTTGTCGCCGAAGAGATTCAGCGGCGGGCAGGTGGTGACGGTGATGTCGCCGTTGACGCGCGTCTGGCAGGCCAGCCGCATCGTCTCCTCGTTGCCGATGTAGGCCAGCGACACCCCCAGGCGGGCCCCTTCGAGGATCCCCTTGGGGGAGCAGTTGTCCATCCCCTTGGTGATCAGCACCCGGCAGGACCCACAGCTCCCAAAGCCGTGGCAGTTGAGCACCTTGTGGACGCCCGGATAGAGGGCGACTCCGGCCTGGAGGGCCTCCTGACGGAGGTTGGCCCCTTCCGGAACCTGAATTTCCTTTTTCTCGTTGGCAAAAGTGATCTTCGGCATGGAGAATTCCCGGTCGAGGCGGATCGTGGCCGATAGTCCCGGCGTCATCCGATCGTGAATACTGTAGTCCCTGCCACGAACTCCTTCCACCCGTTTCCGCCTCACCGCCCTTCCCGGGGGTCCACCACACCATGGCCGAACTGTCGAAGTACCAGCAGAAGATCGTCAAGAACTACTACGACAACCTCGACACCGCCCTCCTTCAGCGGCTCGGCGAGCAGGTCACCGATCTCTACCTCGCCGAGGGGAAAAAGCGGGAGAAGCTCTGGACGAGCATCACCGGCTCGCTGTCGAAGCTCGGCGTCAAGGCCCCGCGGATCGAGACGCTCCGCAAGTCGGACGACGCCCGCCAGCTCGCCAACCTCCTCCAGGAACTCCTCGCCAAGGACTGACGCCGGCCCGCTTGCCGGGCGTCGGGGGCCCGCTCCTCCGGGCATCGCTGGCAACCCTTGCCAGCCGGTCGGCGGCGGTCCATTCTGAGGGGCCACCCCCCGGACCGCTGCCATGCCCGCGCCTGCTCCCACTGACCGCCACCAACTCGTCGACTCGCTCCGCTGGAAAAAGTTTCCGGTGCTCGACGACGGCCATGTCGCCCTCGTCGACGTGATGGGGGACGACGCCGCGGTCGTTCAGGCGGCGCGCGTCAGCTACGGCGACGGCACGCGGAAGGTGAGCGACGACCGCCAACTCATCCGCTACCTCCTCCGGCATGCCCACACGACGCCGTTCGAGATGGCGGAACTGAAGTTCGTCGTCCGCGTCCCGATGGACTGCTGGCGGCAGTGGGTCCGCCACCGCACGGCGAACATCAACGAGTATTCCACGCGCTACTCCCTCGCCATCGACTCGATGCAGGCGACGCACGACGGCGAGTGGCGTTCCCAGGCGAGTACGAATCGCCAGGGCTCGGACGGCTGCCTCACCCCCACCGCCGGCCATCGCTTCACGCAATCGGAGACGGAGCTCCAGAGCCTTTCCCGGCGCGTCTACGAGGAGCGACTCGAGGCGGGCATCGCCCGTGAGCAGGCCCGCAAGGATCTGCCCCTCTCGACCTACACCGAGGCCTACTGGAAGATCGACCTCCACAACCTCCTTCATTTTCTCGCCCTGCGGATGGACGCCCACGCCCAACTCGAGATTCGCCAGTACGCCACGGCGATCGGCGAGCAGATCGTGCGGCCGCTGTTCCCGCTCGTCTGGGAGGCGTTTGTCGATTACCGCCTCGAGGCGACCCGGCTGACGCGGCTCGACCGTGAAGTGATCCGCCGGCTCGCCGCCACCGGCGCCGTCCCGGCCGACCGCGAGACCTTCCTCACCGTCCAAGATCCGACCTGGCAGGGCCTCGAGCGCTGCCGGGAACGCGACGAATGCTGGAACAAGCTCGCCGCCCTCGGCCTCGTCGCCGAGTGACGCTCTGCCCAAAGCCATTTCCCACTCTTTGTCTGCCCCTTTCTTTCCCCCCCCACGCCGGAGCCCCCATGGCCGTCGCCACCGCCGACCACCTCCTCGCCCTCACCCGCAAGCTCCTCGAGAGCATCGTCGCCGGCGACTGGAAGACCTACACGTCGCTGGTGGCCTACGACATCACCTGCTTCGAGCCGGAGGCCCGCGGCCAGCTCGTCGAGGGTCTCCCTTTCCACGAGTTTTATTTCAAGCTCGGTGCCGGCGGCTCGAAGCCGGCTGTCACACCGACGATTACGCTCGCCTCGCCGAACGTCCGACTCCTCGGCGAGGACGCCGCCGTGGTTGCCTACATGCGGATGACCCAAAAGCTCGACGACGCCGGGCGGCCGATCACGGCGCTCTGCGAAGAAACGCGCGTCTGGCAGCGGATCGACGGCGCGTGGAAGCACGTCCACTTTCATCGCAGTCTGCCCGGCTGAAGCCGGCCAGACGCTCCTCGGCCGACGGAGCGGCCGATAGGCATCGCAGTCTGCCCGGCTGACGCCTGCCAGACGCTCCTCGGCCGACGGGGCGGCCGATGGGCATCGCAGTCTGCCCGGCTGAAGCCAGGCATCAACGCTGCGCCCAGCGTCGCCAGCGAGGGGTCGCCCGTGCTCCGAGAGCCGGCCTCGCCGGCAAGCGTAGCCCGGAGGGCGAAAGCGTAGGCGGCGCGGAGAGAGCGGAGGGCAGGGATGCCCGGAGCGAACGTCCGGCGACGGGGCATGGGCGATCCCGAAGCCTCGTTTGACTCGTCGGATGGTCGACCCTTGGTCGCGTGCCTGTGGGCGCTGCCGTCGGCCGGGGCGGCAAAAGTCTCGTCGCCCCGAATCGCTTTAGACCAGTCGCGCGG
>CAJBCV010000280.1 GCA_903951635.1 uncultured Planctomycetaceae bacterium | reverse complement strand
GACTCCGCCGCGCGGTGACGGCGCTCGAGGCCCGGGCGATCCCCCACGCGGTCGTCGGCGGTCATGCCGTGGCGGCCTGGGTAGCCCGGATCGACCCGGCGGCGGTGCGGACGACGGTCGACGTCGATCTCCTCGTCGCCCGGGCCGACTTCGACGCCGTCAAAGCCGCCCTCGAGGCGGTCGGCTTCATCCATTCCTTTACGTTCGGGATCGACATCTTCGTCGACGGCCCCGACGGGAAGGCCCGCGAGGCGGTCCACATCCTCTTCGCCGGCGAACGGGTGAAGCCAAACGATGCGGTCCCATCCCCCGATCTGTCGGCAGCGCAGATCCTCGACGGCTACCGGACGATCGATCTCGATCGGCTGATCGGCATGAAACTGACGGCGTTCCGCGACAAGGATCGCACCCACCTGCGCGACATGATCGACGTCGGCCTCATCGATGCCGCGACGCTCGATCGTCTCCCCGCGTCGCTCCGCCCCCGGCTCGCCGAACTCCTCGCCAATCCCGACGGCTGACGCGGCGCCCACAAACGGCCCGGAGTCGACCGCGGGATATCCCGCGATCGACTCCCACCTCGTTTGGCTCATGCCGCTGGGGTGAACTCGCCCCGTCGATCAGCCGGCCTGAACGGGAGCCCGGCCACGGCGCCGCATCCGGCGCTCGAGGAGGGCCAGCACTCCGCCGACGAGCGATACCACGCTCCCCGCCGAGGCCGGGTCGATCTCCGGCACAACCGTGCCGGTCACCGACAGGCTCATCGTCGTCCCCGTCCAGATCTCGGTCAGGATCAGGCCTCCGTAGGCCCACGCACCAGTGCCGAGCGAGGAGAGGGCCGAGCCATTCACAAACAGCGAGCTGAAGCCCCCGGTGTAGGAAGCGAAGCTGAACAGCTCGAACGTCTCGCCCGGGGCGATCCCACCGGCAAGCTGCGTGTCGTCGAGGGCCAAGGCACCGGCAAAGTCAGCGGTGCCGGTGACGCCGAGGTGGCCGTAGCTCCCCGGCGTCAGCCCCAGCAGCTCGATCAGCGCCGTGCCGCCGGATGACTGCTGGAAGTTGCCGGTCACCGTCTGATTGGCGAGCAGGTCGAGCGTCGCGTTGTTGAGAAACAGCCCGGCGCCGCCATTGACCGACACGTCAGCCTTGAGTTGGAGCGTGCCGTCGGTGAACGTCAGGTTGCCGTTGACGACATTGAGCGTGCCGCCGTCGAACACTCCCAAGCCACGTCCTGCCCCGACGGAGACATCCTGGTTCTCGATCAGGAAGCCCTGATTGATCGTGCCTGTGTTGATAATCCCACCAGCGAGCAGGGCGCCGGTGCCGGTGCTCGAGATCGCCGGTCCACTGGTGCCGGAGGCGTCGCCGAGAATGCCGTCCGGGCCAACAACAACCGCCGGGCCACTCCCCGAGGCGCTATAGGCGATCGTCCCGGTGTTGACAAGCGACAACAGCTTGCCGTTCTCCACCCGGACACCCGAGTTCGCCCCGCGGATCACACCGGCGTTGGAGACAGACTCCGCGGCGTAGTCATTGCCGTAGAGGCCGACCAAGACACCATCGCCCGCCGACGATTCGATCAGCGCCCCGGCATGGTTGGTGAGAACGCCGATGTCGTTGAAACTGGTGTCGAGCTCGACACCGGCGGTGGTGTTGCCGGTGATCGTCCCGTAGTTGTCAATCGAATCGGTCGTGGAGTCCACGTAGAAGCCGACGTCATCTCCGTGGATCAGACCACTGGCGGAGTTCGTGAAGGTTGTCAGCGTGTCGTCTTGATACACGCCCCACGCCCCCGTGATCGTGCCGTTGTTGGTGATCGTCCCGGTCGTTCCGTAATTCGAGAGCCCGGTCCCCGAGGAGGAACTGATAAGGCCATCGTTGACGACCGTCGTGGCAAATTGATTCAGCGAGAGTCCAGCATAAACCCCCTCGATCCGACCGGTGGCGGCGTTGGTCAACGTGTCAGCGGTGCCCAAGACGGTCAGAGCCGAGTTTGTCCCCGTGATCAAGCCGCTGTTGGTGATCGTCCCGGTCGTCATGTTGAGCAGGTTGCCGTAGGCACCTCCCCGGATCGTGCCGGAATTGATGAGCGTGGCCACCGGGCCGTAATAGGTGTAAAGACCGAAGTTCCCGCCGTCGATCAATCCGGCATTGTCGATGAGCCCGACGTGGCTACCCGCAATGACCTGGATACCAGCGTTTCCGCCGGTGAGGGTGCCGGCGTTGTCGATCCGCTGGACCGAACCGGTCGTCACGATCGCGTCGCCTGCGGTCCCGCTGATCAGGGCCCCAGCGAGGTTCGTCACCGTGCCCGATGCGGCCAGCTGCAGACCGTTGCCCCCCGCTTGGATCGTGCCCGAATTGGTGAGCGTGCCGATCGTCGAGCCCGCGACGCCATACACCCCGTTGCCCCCGGCAGTGATCGTGCCGGCGTTGTCGAGGAGGGAGAGCGTCTGGCCTCCGTGGAGATAGACACCCTCGTTCGCCGAGCCGTTGATCAATGCCCCAGCGGCGTTGGTCACCGTGCCGGTCGTCGCAAGCACCGCACCGTAGGCACCACCGGTCACGGTGCCGGTGTTCAGGACCGTGCCGATGACCGACCCCGCCACCGACTCGAGGCCAGAGTAGCCGCCGCTGATCGTGCCGGAGTTGTCGATCGAGTTTGTCGTACCGGCGTTGATGTTGATGCCGCGACTGGCGGCCGTGATCGAACCGGCATTGACGAGGCCGGCGAGCGACGAGGCGCCTCCCCGGACGTAGACACCATCTCCCGTGGTGGCGTTGAACAAGCCCCCGGCGGCGTTGGTCACGGTGCCGCTGGTCGCGACCACCACGGCGTTGCCGCCGCTGATCGTACCGGAGTTCGTCAGCGAGCCGACCGTCGAGCCATCGACCCCATTGAAGCCGGTCTGCGGGCCGCTGATCATGCCGGCGTTGTCGACGAGGCCGACGTTCCCGATGGCAACCAGGCCGTCCCCGCTCGTGCCACTCATCACAGCGCCGAGGCTGTTTGTCACGGTGCCAGTCGTGGCGAGCACGGCGCCGGAGCTGCCGCCGCTGATCGTGCCGGAGTTGGTGAGCGTGCCGAGCGTTGTGGCGGCGTCCATCAAGACGCCGTAGCCAGCGCCATCGATCGACCCGGAATTGACGATGTCCCCTGCCGTGCCGCCAGAGATCAACACGCCGCGGTTTCCGCTCGTGATCGAGCCGGCGTTGTCGAGCAGCGTGAGGCTCGCGGTACTGTTGATCCCGGCACCGTTGGTCCCCACGATCGACCCGCCGGCAAGGTTGCTCACCGTCCCGGTCGTGGTCTGCAGGATGAGCCCCCAATCGGCACCGCTGACCGTGCCCGAATTGGTGAGCGTGCCGATCGTCCCTCCGGTGTCGGTTCCGATGCCATACCCGCCGCTCGTGATCACGCCGGCGTTGGAGATCTGGTCGACCGAGCCGCCGCTCTGAAGGAAGCCGAGATTGACGCCGTTGACCAGGCCAGTGGAGGTGTTGGTGAACGTGCCGAGCGTGCCGCTGCTGATGAAGCCGTTGTAGCCAGAAATCGTCCCGGAGTTGGTGAGCGTGAGCACCGAGGTGGCCGCTTCGAGCTGCACACCCGGCTGACCCGAGATCAGGCCGCTGTTGCTGAAGGACCCGACCGATCCCCCGGTCCCCAGGCGGAGGCCATTGCCGCCGCTCGAGGCCGCGCTGCCGCTGTTGGTGAACGTGCCGATGGCCGTATTGGCAAGGATGAAGGCGTTGTAGCCCGTGACGCTGCCGGCATTCTGCACCGTAGTGATCGCGCCCCCGTCGGTAACGAACCCATAGTCGCCGCCGACGATCGAACCGCCGAATTGGTTGTCGAACGTGCCGATCGTGCCGGTGGTGGCCACGGCCCAGTTGCCGGTGATGGTGCCGGAATTGGTGATCGTGCCGAACGAGCCGGTGGCCAGATTCAAGACGCCACGGCTGTAGCCAACGATCGTGCCGGCGTTGGTGAGCGTGGTCGTGGTGTTCGTGCCGGTGGAGATCACCCCCGTTCCGGTGCCACTGCCGTCGATCGTGCCGGAGGTGGTCACGGTGATGCTGTTGTCGTTGCCGTAGACCGGCCCGATCACGGTCGAGTTGATCGTCTGCTGGGCCGAGGCGACGCCCGACAGCAGCACGAGGGCCAGTCCCCAGACAACGCCCACCTGGCGACCACAGCTCAAAAACGCCGCGACTCCAACACGCATCGAAGGCTCCCTCTTCCTTGGCACACGGCAGGGGTCGGTGGCGGGGCGCCAACCGAACCGAACGGCCGTTCGGGGGAGCAAGCTAGCCCAATCTGGGGGCTGTGAATAGTGGGCAGAATTGCTCTGAAACCCCAAAAAATCGCCTTAGCCGTCCTCGAGCAAAAATCTTACAGCACGCGGTTTTCAGAAAATTACTCGAGCGCCGAAGGCCTGATTGGAAAAGGACTTAACGACAAGGCAGTCGGCGAATTGCTCGCATCCCGCGCTCACGCCTGGCCACACGCGTAGCCCCCGCCCAACCAGCCCCGGTTCCGTCGAGAGGATGGCAGCACGTTGAAAACTCTTCGGGACGATCACCCCTGCGGGCCTTTCGGGGGGCGTTCATCGTGAAAGTCGCGGTTCCTGATGATCCACCGCCCCGACGTCTATGCTCAGCCGGCCGGGCACTTTCGCCACACACCAGCCCATCAG
>CAJBCV010000279.1 GCA_903951635.1 uncultured Planctomycetaceae bacterium | reverse complement strand
TTCCGCGACGACCAGGGCCGTCCCTTCTACCCTCGGGCCCTGGAACGCGGTGTCCGCAGCGAGCGGGCGATGACGATCGCCATCGCCGAGATGTACGTCCAGAGGGTCAGCACGAGGAAAGTCACCAAGATCGTCGAGGAGCTCTGTGGCCTCGAAGTCACCTCGACGCAGGTCAGCCGCGCTGCCGCCGAGCTCGATGAGCAGATCGACGCTTGGCGAAACCGTCCCCTCGGCGAAATCACCTACCTCATCCTTGACGCCCGATACGAGAAGGTGCGAATTGATGGCACGGTCATTTCCTGTGCCCTCCTCACCGCGATCGGCGTCGGCCCCGACGGCAAGCGGTCGAACCTCGAATGTAGCGGCGCCCTGAGTGAAGCCGAGGTCCACTGGCGACAGTTTCTCGAGTCGCTCCGTGCCCAAGGCATGCTCGGGGTGTCGCTCGTCATCAGCGATGACCACTCCGGTCTCCGGGCTGCCAGAGAAGCTGTGCTGCCCGGCGTGCCGTGGCAACGCTGCCAATTTCATGTCATGCAGAACGCGATGGCCCACGTCCCCAAGATGGCCATGAAGGCGGAGGTCGCGGCCGATCTCCGCCGAGTCTTCGACGCCGATGACTCGGCCGAGGCCCAGCGGCGAATCCAGGACGTCGTCGCCCGCTATCGGAAGGCCGCACCGCAGCTCGCCGACTGGATCGAGGCAAATCTTCCGGAGGCCATCACGGTCCTCCGTGTCCCTGCCGGTCATCGGCGACGCCTCCGCACGACCAACGGCCTCGAACGACTCAACAAAGAAATCAAGCGGCGCACCCGTGTCGCCACGATCTTCCCTAACGAGGCCTCGCTCCTGCGACTTGCCTCTGCAGTCCTCTCCGAAATCAGCGATGACTGGGAAACTGAACGTGCCTACCTGACCATGGAAGCCAGATGACCCACCTCTGAAAAACGCAATTTACAGAAAAGACGTTGCTTTATCGCCCCCGCCCACGCTTGGTAGGCGACTACCACCCCAGGTCACTCGACTCCCTGCCGGTCCTTCCCAGACTTTCGGCGTTCGCTTAAAGCCGATCCTGATGGGACGCCGCCCTCCTCGTGCTCGGACTATCGCTCACGCTCAGGGCATGAGTCGAAGCCGATCTATTTCAAAGCCACTCGCACCAGGACGACCCGCCCGCTTAAAAGGCTCCGAAAGCACTCACAAAAAACACACTTACGAAGGTTTCGTCGTATGCCTGATGCTGTCAACCTCCTGCCGAGAAAGCCCGAACACTTCAACTCCACTCAACTCATCCTGTTCATCCACCACATAAACCAACCGTCCGTTTCGAATACCGCGAAATGGCCCTGTCGCAGCTCCTGAAAACCGAACAATCAAGCGATCGTTCACGAGCGAGGCAGACGGAGCGCTCGTGTCGTCCAGAACTCGAGCAGACTCTTTCCAACACTTCACATCAACGCACGGAATTCCGTCCTGAATGGCGATCAACTCAAAGGGTTGCTGCGTGGAATCACTGAGCTCATTCATGAGCGTAACCGTCATCTTACAGATCGCGCCTTTGTTGATCTCAACACCAAACTCTACAATCGCATCCTTGAAGTCGCCGGTTCTCCAGTACTTCTCGCAATACACGAAGTCGCCCAAGTTCCGGGCCACCAAGGGCACATAACCGTCGCATTCTATTGACATGCCTGAAGGAGGAAGTACTGTGTTTATTTTCATTACTACTCCAAAGGAAGTGCGTGGACGAGTGCAGGAAGATCACCTGCGGCACGTCCCGGCCGAAAGATCAATTCCCAGCCACCGACACGAATCGGCTGATTATACGGAATGCCGTTTTTCGTGGCTGCGCTCACTGCTGCTTCCAGGCTCGTTAACTGGGACTGCTGTACGATCCGCCCCAGCTCAATTCGCAGCGTTGGGCCATTCGCACCAACAACACGTTCTGCGAGATGTTCTGTGGCGTTTCCGTGAACCCACACGCGCTGCCCGTTCTGAGTTGTTAGTTCAAACGACCGGGGAATCTCAGCTTCTGGCCAAACCTCCTGGGTAGGTTTGACCCTGTCCCACACAGTGTTGCTTGGCGCGGCTCCCACCCGTCCGGCCGCGTCATCGATCACCCCGACCGCATCATCAGCCCGTCCTGCAATGGTCCCGACCGCTGTCGCGATCTCATCGCCCTTGCTGGCGACTTGGCCCGCGACCTGCGTGCCGCGTGCCAACGCGCCCGCTCCGCCCGACAGGGCAATGCCGACCCCGCCGTTGACGACGTCGGAGGCCGTCGCGTTGCCAGTGAGCGGATCGAGCGCCTGGGCAGCGTAGGGCCTCTGGGTCTGGCCCGTCCAGATCGTCGTCGCCCCCGCCCACGCCTGGTCGAGACCGTGGACGACGATCACCGTACCACCGATGGCAAGCGGAACCGTGAGCGGCGATGAAATGCCCTCCGTAATTGCCGTCACCGCCCCCGAAGCGAAGACGACGTTCACACCCAAGGCCGCCTGGCTCGCGCCGCCAACGAGGTTGAATAACCCTCCAACAGCCGAAAATATCGAATAGCTCGCGGTTCCCGACGGCGGGACGACCGATCCGCCGTCGGACGGCGTGGATGCGGTCGTCGACCCGTCGAAGACAACCTGGCTGCCGGGTTGCGATCCGCTCACGATGAACACGAATTGGCCAGGATTGCGGATCGGGAGGGGCTGGGCTGTCGGCTCGTTTTCCTGCTCCGCAGCCAGGACGAACTGCACGCCCCCTTCACCGCCAGTCCAAACGGTCGACACGAGCCCTGGCCCGTCATTCCCAGAAGAGTGGAGCACCAACGGGGTCAACCGCGGCGGGGGATCGTCCGCCGCGAGCGTCAGCGTGTTTGATCCGGTCGATCCCGGTGAGTTCCCCGAGCCATTTCTGCTCGGCTGTGC
>CAJBCV010000278.1 GCA_903951635.1 uncultured Planctomycetaceae bacterium | reverse complement strand
CTCCGAGAGCCGGCCTCGCCGGTCAGCGCAGCCCGGAGGGCGAAGCGCAAGCGGCGCGGAGAGAGCCGAGGCCATGGATGGCCGAGGCGAACGTCCGGCGACGGGGCACGGGCACCCCCGGCCCGGCGAACAACACTCGGGCCAACGTCGCACCGCGCTGGACCGCTGACGCTGCCCCAAAGCCCGCTACGGCCGCTGCGGGCGGGCCCGAGCCGCGAGGAAGGCAACGAGGGGGCGCGCGGTCTCCGGCGTGCAGCCGTCGTCGCAGACAATCTCGACGCACTTCCCCCCGCGCTCGATCGTGATCGCATACTGCCGCCGGTCGTGGACGCCGCGCGAGCGCGCGGCGCTCGAGACGACGAGCCCGCTTGCGGCGACGAGCCTGCGCAGCTCGGCGCTCTCGTCGGCGGGAAGCGCGCCTGCGTCGAGCACGCACCCCTTCACGAGGCCGGCAAAGCCCCCCGACTGCTCGAAGGCGACTTTCAGCGGCGGAGGGAGTGATTCATCGTCTGCCATTTACAGCCCCACCTTCTTCCAGGCCGCGGCGACGATTTTCTTCGCGTCCTTGCCGAAGCGCTTGTCGTCGGCGGCGATCTGCGTCGTGATCGCTTGGATGTCGGCAAACTGGCTGCGGCTCGAAAGCTGGAGCATCGCGTCGTACCAGATCCGCCCGGCGGTCTCCCAGGCGAAGCCGCCGAGTTCCTTGGCAACCAGCGCGAAGGCCCGGTTGGGGATCCCCGAATTGAGATGGACGCCGCCGTTGTCAGTGGCGCCTGAGTAAAAATCCTTCATGTGGGCCGGCTGCGGATCGGTGCCGAGATCGGGGTCGTCGACATAGGCCGTGCCGGGGTGTTCCATGTCGCGGATCGCCCGCCGCGTCTTCGCCGGCACGAGGACGTCGGCCCCGATCAGCCACGAGGCCTTGTCGGCCTTCTCGCCGAGCTTCCACTGGCGGACGAGGATCCCGAAGACATCGGAGAAGTGCTCGTTGAGGGCGCCCGACTGGCCACGGTAAACGAGATTGCTCGTGAACGACTGGACACCGTGGGTGAGCTCGTGGGCGACGACGTCGAGGCTGCGGGTGAAGCGTTGGAAGACGACGCCGTCGCCGTCGCCATAGGCCATCTGGGCGCCGTCCCAGAAGGCGTTGTCCATCGGCTGAAACTTCCCCACCTGGTCGGGCTCGCCGACATGGACGGTGGAGATCAGCGTCATGCCGCTGCCGTCGAGGGAGTTGCGCTCGAAAAGCTCACGGTAGAAGTCGTAGGTGTCGCCGGCGTAGTCGTAGGCCTCGTTGACGGCGACATCGGCCGATTTTTTTTGCCCCTCGCTGCGGACGAGCTTGCCGGGGAGGCTGTCCTTCCCTTTGGCGTCATAGACGAGCCGGTTTTTCGAGGCGGCCGGCGACGGCACTGCCATCATCCCGGGGACCCCCTGGGCGAAGGCCCGCACCGCGCGGACGGCCGACGAGCGGGAGAGCCCGGCAATCGCCCGGTCGCGGACCCTCACGTCGGCCGAGTGGGTGAGCCGCTCGAGCATGTACGGGGGAACGATGCACTGGATGGCGGAGCGGCAGGGACCGCTCCACCGCCGACTGCGGCCGGCAAGCGAGGACATCTAGGAGGCTCCGCGAAGACAGGAAAGAAGGCGGGGCTGCGGAACAGCTCCCGATAGCGCGACCGATGCTGCGAACGGCCTTCGGGAAAAGTCGATCGAAGAAAGACCTGCCGATTGTGCGGATTATCCGCCCGGCGGCGATCGACGGCAAGCAACGAGGGGACGGCCCATGGACGAGCGTGGCGATCGATCGGCACTCAAGTCAGCCCTGCTCCTGGCTGTCGCCGTGGCCCTCGTCGCCTCGCCGGCCAGCGCCGGCGATCCGCTCGGCCTCATGCGCGGGCTCAAGGCGGCGGCCCAGACGCTCCACCGCGACAGGCCGGCCACCTGCAAGGACGACTCCGTCGAGCAGCTCGCCAGCGAGATCGACTGGCTCGAGCACCACATCGACACCTACGGCTCGATCGTTGCCAAGCAGCCGGATGTGTGGGGCCAGAGCCGGCTCACCCGCCACCGCTACGAATACGAGTCGCAGTTGAAGGCGCAGCTGGGCAACTTTCAGGACCTCAACAACGCGAGCATCAGCCGCAGCGATCAGTCGTTCGTCGGCTTGGCGATGGCGATGAGCCACGGGAGCACCGGGGCGACGCCGCAGAGCTTCACGACCGTCCAGAACATGATCTCCGATCCGACGAATCCCTCGAGCGGCGTCATCGACCGCACGGCGCCGTTCACGACCGGGACGCAGCAACCCTTCGCCAGCTTCGGGATGGGGAACGACAACGCCGTCAGCCTGGAGCCGTCGATCCACCTCGACCATCTCTCGCAGTACATCGGCCACCTCGACGAGCTGCGCCGGATCAACGAAGGCGACGACACCGTCGACTCCCCCGGTTACGCGCTCAATCTCGTCCGTATCCCGATCTCGATCCTCCCCGGGAAGAACACGCAGCAGGGGCACGGCGCCGAGGTAACCGTGATCGGCGAAGCGCAGCTGGGGGATGATCTCCTCCCCACGACGTTTCGCAACATGGTCATCAACGACCTCATTGATCTCCTCGCTCCGGGGCTGACCTTCGCCGTCAACAACGGCGAGGTCCGCACCGCGCTGTGCATGACAGGGCTCGCGCAGGATGTCAACGCCTTCGAGGCCAGAGTTCTCCCCGACGGCCGGCTCGTTCCCGGAGGAGAGAACGTCGATCCCGTTCGTGACGACCAGCGGCGGAAGCTCGTGGCGAAGGTGCGCAAGGCGATGCGGTCGCACACCGTGTCGGTGTCGGTGCCGACGGCGAAAATGCGGCGCGCGCGGATGCCGCTCCCCCCGGAGGAGCTCGTCGATGTCGTCGGCGAGGTCCAGGTGGCGCTGATGCTCCGGGCAACCTTCGAGGCCCTCGGGGCCAACCCGGCCAACCGCCCCTGCCTCGAATACAACGACGTCCGCGGCTTCCTCGGCGAGGAGCTCCAGGCCGCCTACGACTTCCTCTCGCAGGAGCGGCAGGCGGCAGTGTGGGAAGAGATGCCGGGCTGGAACCTCGCGGAGCTGATCCGCAGCCATCGAATGGGCGAGCTCGAGCTCCGCCGCCGGGCGTTCTTCGAGTCGCTCGGCCTCGACGACGAGGCGCCTCTGAGCCACACGGTCACCGAGCCCTGCCTGGGCTGTGCCTGCCGGGGATCGTGCGAGAACGATGTCGGCCCCTGCAAGATCTGCCGGACGACAACGGCGGTGCTCGCCTGGATGATCCTCGTCGAATCGGCGCTCCTCAACGAGCGGCTCATCGAGGACATGCGCAACATCTCCGCGGCCAAGGGTTTCGCCGGAAGCTGCGCCTTCGCCGGCCCGTTCTACGGCCCGAACCCTTCTCCAGAGGGCCGCGACGGCTTCAACGACTACGTCCGGCGCCGTTGGCCGATCCGGATCTTCGCCCTCGATCCGGTCTCCGCCGAGCAGAACGTGGAAGACATGTTCTCGCAGCGCCGCGAGATGCAGCTGGCCCTGGCGATGTCGGTGGCCCACGGCCGGGCGAATCGGCAGACGATGGCCCGCTACGACCGCGCTCTGCAGACGAACATGGCGACGATCGGCCTCAACCAGACGGCCGTCGGCTTCACCCACGGCGCCGACACCTTCGGCTGGCGGTTCTACCCTCGGATCCAGGCACCCCCGACGCAGAACAACCTCGCCGCCTTCCGCGACACGCTCATCGGCACCAATTCGCGGAAACAGGATCTCTCCCAGCGCTGCCTCGAGCCGGGGATGCGCGAGTGCACGGCGATGATCGTCATGCCGTCGTTCGTCCCCTACGTGACGTTCGACATCCGCACCAACTGGTTCTCCCTCACCAACCCGAAGTCGACCGACCAGAGCATGCGGCAGGCGATGAAGCTCTCCCGAAGCGTCAAATCGATGCAGCAGTCGGCCGCGATGTGCGCGCAGAATGCCGGCGCCTACCGCGACGGGGAGGTGGCCCGACTGATGCGGCGCGTCGACCAGCTCGACCGGGAACTGCCCCTCCAGACGATGATCGCACAGATCCCCTACGAGAACACGAGCGGCGGCTTCGAGCTGTTCAACACCGGCGTCACCGATCTCGCCCCGGAACTCGTCGGCTACTACGGCGCCGAGGGGGTCAACCCGAACGGAACGACGACGCTGTTCCTCGTCGGCAAGGGCTTCAATCTTCACGACACGAGCGTCATCGCCGGCGGGAAGTCGGTGCCGATCACCCTCATCAGCCGGCAGGTGCTCAGGGCGGAGATCCCACCGGGAGTGCAGACGATCCGCGTCCCCGCCAAGGGCCAGCCTGCCACGGCTGCGGCCGCCCTCCACACGCCACATCGGCAGCGGCTGTTTGCTCGGCGATCGTCGACGGGGGTGATGCTCGTCAGCGGCACCGAGCAGATTCCCACGCCAGCCGGGGCTCCGCAGAATCCGCTCCGGGACCAGGGACCTTCCAGTGACCAAGGTCCCTCTGGTGGCCAAGGTCCTTCCGGTGGCGGCAGTTCATCCGGCAGCGGCAAATCAGCCAGTGGCGGCAAGTCAGCCAGTGGCGGCAAGTCATCCAATGCCAGTGGCGGCAAGTCAACCGGTGGCGGCAGCTCATCCGAGGATGGCAGCTCAAACAGTGACGATGACTCCTCCGGCCACGGTGACGCCTCGCCGTCGACCGATGCCAACCAGCCGCGGTCGGTCCTCCCGCGGAAGGGCCTGCAATTCCCGCTCCCACTCCCGACTCCGACACCGGAACCGACCCCGTCGATCGCCGTCTGCCGCGACGACGACCCCTGCTCCGAATGCTGCGACGTGGAAGAGTTTGTCGATATCCACATGGCGACGCCGTACGGCGTCAGCGATCACCTCCTCATTCCGGTCTACAATCCCGGCACCGCCCCCCAGCCGCAGGCCTCCTGCGATCTCGCCTTCGATCCCGGCGCCTCGATCGCGATGACCACGACGAAGTCGAAGACCGGCGGCTGGAAGATCGACGAGTTTTACCAGGGGAGCAGCGACCGGATCGCCATCGAGGCTCCTGGCTCGTTCGCCGCGCCCGCCGGGGCGGAACTGCGCTGCACGCTCCGCGACGAGGAGACCGGGGGAACGATCGCCACGTTCTCCGTCCCGGCGCCAAACTTCCAGTCGGCGACCAGGTCCTACGTCTTCACCGGATCGGACCTACGGAACTTCATCGGCGACTCGTCGCGGCCAGCCACCGACAAGACCCTCCGCGGCGCCATCAAGCCCTACATCGACCACCTCGGCTCCACGCAAACTGTCGGGGGGCTGCCGAACGTCGCCTGCAACCTGATCCTCACCGCCGAGCTCGCCACCGGGCAGCAGGTGATTCCGATCGACGGATCGATCGCGATCCAGATCCGCCGCGCCGATCAGGTGGCGGCCGACGACCAGGCGACACCATAGCCGCTGCCACCTTCAGTCCGCGGCCCCGTCACGCATTGACGACGTGGCGGGGGGAGCCGGCCAGGAACGCCGCCACGTTGCCGGTCGTCGTTTCGAGGAGCCGGCGGCGGGCGTCGCGCGTCGCCCAGGCGATGTGAGGGGTGATCACGCAGCGCGGCGCCGTGAGCAAGGGATTGGTCGGCGATGGTGGCTCCACCGAGAGCACATCGAGCCCCGCTCCGGCGATTCGCCCGGCATGGAGCGCCGCAGCCAGGTCGGCCTCGTTCACCAGCGCCCCCCGCGCGGTGTTCAAGAGATACGCCGTCGGCTTCATCTGCTCGATCCGCCGGGCGTTGACAAACGCGTTGGTCTCCGGAGTGAGCGGGCAGTGGAGGCTGACGACGTCGCTCTGCGTGAAAAGCGTGTCGAGATCGACACAGCCCGGCTCGCCGTCGTGGTTGCGACGGTGGTAGAGGACCTTCATCCCGAACGCGCGGGCGACATGCCCCACCGCCCGGCCGATCCGGCCGTGGCCGACGATCCCGAACGTCAGCCCGGCAAGCTCGACGAGATCGCCGTCCCAATAGCAGAAGTCGGGGCAGGCAGCCCACCGTCCGGCATGGACGGTCGCGTCGTGATGGCCGGTGCGATTGGTGAGCTCGAGGAGGAGGGCGAAGACGGCCTGAGCGACGTTCGGCGTGCTGTACTCGGGAACATTGCAGACCGGGATCCCGCGCGCCTTCGCCGCCGCGACATCGACGATGTTGAAGCCGGTGGCGAGCACGCTCACCATCTTCAAGGCCGGAAGGGCGGCAATCGCGTCGGCGGTGAGCACCGTCTTGTTCGTGAGGACGATCTCCGCCCCGGCGGCGCGGGAGACGACGTCGGCCGGCGCTGTCCGGTCGTGAACGGTGAGCTCACCGAGCCGGTGAAGAGACTCCCAGGAGAGGTCACCGGGGTTGGCGGTGTGGCCGTCGAGGACAACGATCTTCGTCATGGTGGCACCGGAGGGCGGGCGGGCGGGAAGGCCACCACGATAGCAGCCGCGTTGAAATCGTCACACGCCCCGCGGCACGGCCCAGTGACCGGCCCGGTAGGCCCGCGTGAGCAGCGCCTGGGCCTCGTCGTCGCCGATGATCCGCTCGGCGGCGGCGTCGACATGGAGCGTCCGCGCCAGCCGGCAGGCGATGTTGCCAAGATGCACCAGCGCCGCCGAACGATGCCCCTCCTCGATATCGGCGTGGGTCCGCCGCAGGTCGCCGCCGGCGATCGCCGTCCGCACGGCATCGAGAAAGTCGTCGTGGTGAGCCTTGAGATCGACGCTGCCGGTCTCCTCGTCGATGAGCTTGTTGCGCTCCGAATAGAGCTGCCAGCCGGTTCGCTTCCCGAGGATCAGCATCCCCTTGGTGCCATAGAAGGCGTTGCCGTTCTCGTGCCCCTCCTGGACGTACGGCGACCAGTCGCGCTGCTCGAAGACGAGCTGCCGACGCTTCGCGGAGCCCCCTGCCCCGGGCCATTCCCAGACACAGATTTGCGTGTCGGGAAACTCCTGATCGTCGTCAAAAAAATACTTTCCACCGAGCCCGGCCACCCGATCGGGATGCTCGTCGACACCGAGGCCATAGCGTGCGATGTCGATCTCGTGGACGCCGTCGTTGCCGATGTCACCGCAGCCGAAGTTCCGCCAAAAGCGCCACACCCCCGGGAGGAGATTCTTCTGGTACGGCTGCCAAGCGGCCGGGCCGACCCAGTGATCGTAGGAGAGCCCGGGGGGAGGATCGGATGGGTTCTCCGTGCCGATCGATCCGCGACGCTGGCTGTTCCAGGCCTTGGCGACGATCACGTCGCCGATCGCCCCGGCGCGGAGCTTCTCGATGGCGCGGCGGATCATCGGGGCACTGCGCGACTGCGTCCCCACCTGCATGGCGACCCGATTGCGGCGGGCGGCCTCGACCATCAGCCGCCCCTCGCGGAGGTTGTGGCAGGCGGGCTTCTCCACATAGACATGCTTGCCCGCGTCGGCGGCGAGGATCGCGGCGGGGCCATGCCAATGATCGGGCGTGGCGATCCAGACAGCCCGTACCTCCTTGTCGGCGAGGACGTCGCGGAGATCGTCGCTCCCCTGCGGCTCGTCGTGCCCGGCCTCGACCACGAGCTTTTTCCCGGCCGCAAGCCGGTCGGCATCGACATCACACACCCAGGCCACACGCACGTCCCCGCGACGGACGAGATGCTCCAGATGCGATCGACCCATGCCGCCGGGGCCGATGACGGCCACCGGAAGCGGCGTGGCAGGCTCCGCCCCCCGGGCGACCGCTGTCATCAGCGGCAGCGCCGCCGCCGCGGCCCCCGACTTCAACACCAGTCGCCTCGCTTCGCGCATCGCTCGCTCCCCTGACCGACGTCCCCCGATCCCCGTGACGCACGGCGAAAGCTTACCGGCGAAGGGGCGGGCCGTCAGCCAACGGCCCGGCCGGGGCGGCGGAGAAGCGCGACGCGGCTGTCACCGCCGAGCGGCGCCGTGGCGCTGATCGCCCCCCCGTCCATCCACCACACGATGCTCCGGCCGCTTGCCGTCTCGCGGACCACGATCCCCGGGCGGCCGGCTGTCCCGGCCGAGAGCGTGGCGACGATCGACCAGGGAGCCGCGGAGGAAGCGAGGCCCGTCGCCACGAGGGCCCGACTCGCCGTGGCCGTCGCCCCGTTCATGAACCAAACCACCGCCGTCCCGCCGATCCGGTCGCGCCACACCAGATCCCCCCGGCCGTCGCGATCGAAGTCGCCACTGGCCACCACCTCCCAGCGGAGATCCCCGCCGAGCGTCGTCGCGGAGCGCTTCGCGAGGCCATTCATGAGCCATAGCACTGTGGCGCCGGTCGTGCCGTTCCGCCAGAGAAGATCGGCTCGGCCGTCGCCGTCGGCGTCATACCGCCCCGAGGTCGAGACGAGCCGCCACACCGCATCACCGCCGATGGGGGCGCTCGCCACGACGCGGCCGGCGTTCATCAGCCAGATCACCGTCGAGCCGCTCGTACCGTGCCGCCAAACGAGGTCATCGCGGCCGTCGCCGTCGAAATCATCCGACGTCTCGATCTGCCAAGCGACGCTCCCGCCGAGGGAGGCCGTCCCCTTCGCCGTGCCATCGGCCCGGAGGAGCTTGAGGATGCTCACGCCGGTCGTCTTGTTGCGCCACACGAGATCGGAGACGCCGTCCCCGTCGAAGTCGCCGATCGTGGCAAGCGCGTTCACGCCTCCACCGCCGCCGAGGGCGCGCGTCCCCTTCGTCGCCCCGCCGGCATCGAGGAGCCAGGCGACGCAGGCTCCGGTCGTGGCATCGCGCCACACGACATCCCCGACGCCATCGCCGTCGAAATCGATCGGGGGCCGCGGCGCCGCCCGAAACAGCGCCCCATCGGCCGCCGCCACGACCGCAGCGTAGCGCCAGGCGGAAACCACCGGCTCATCCATCGCGTGGAGCTTGGCGAAATCCCCCCACGGCGACGCCCCCGATTGACCGGTGAATTGGAAGTCGACGTAGAGGCTCATCCCGGCGGCGGCGAGCCCCTGGAGATACTGCCGGTAGAGATCTCCCATTCGCCGGTCGTTCGAGGCGTCGTAGAACGCCTGCTGGGCGGGGCTGCCACGGCTATCGAGATGGACGCCCCCTTCGTAGGCGACCAAGCCAATGGGGCGGCCGAGCGTCTTCGACCACGTGTCGGCGAGGGTTTTGTGGCGTCGCGTCCAGTCGATCGCCGTGTCGACGGCGGTGCGGCAGTCGGCGAGGATCGTGTCGACGGTCGTCGCGGCGGTGTAGGTCGCGCGCTGCTGGTCGGTGGGGAGGATGTAGGGGGCGATGGCGAGGACGTCAAACGAGCCCCCCATCGCGGAGGCGACCCGGTTGACGATCCACTCGTTGGCCGCCTGACCGGCCGCCACACGGACCAGCCGCGACGTCTGCCCGGCGAAGACGTCGCTCCAGATGTCGAGATCGCGCTTCGCCTCGCGGCCGGCGACTTGCCAGTGG
The DNA here is from genome assembly GCA_903951635.1 of uncultured Planctomycetaceae bacterium. Taxonomy (GTDB): domain Bacteria; phylum Planctomycetota; class Planctomycetia; order Pirellulales; family UBA1268; genus QWOP01. The sequence goes on along the minus strand of CAJBCV010000278.1, from coordinate 27,362 downwards.
TCGAGGCCCGAGTATTCGGGGCGCGTGGCGAGTTCGTCGACGACCCGTGCCCCGTCAAATCCCCACCCCCAGTTCCAGATCTCGTTCGACCATTCGACATACACCTTCCGCCCCGGCTCGAGCCGGTCGCGGACGGTCTGGGCGAAGGCGCGGACATACCCGTCGTCGGCCCGCGGCGGCATGTTGAACCACGGATCGGCGTCGAGGTCGTTGGCCAGTTGCACCATCTGCTCGATGGAGACGCCGTTGACCTTCGGCTCGCTCGGCGAGCCACCGGGGCCGGAGCTCTGCCGGGCAGCGTCGGCGGAGCGGGCATCGGCGACGCCGCGCACGGTGGAGCCGTTGGTCTCCTGCCAACCCATGAAACGGATCGTCGAGAAGGGATCGAGACGCTCGAGGAAGAGCGGATGGAAAGGCGAGAACGCCGCCCCCGGCTTCCACACCTCGCCGGCAAAGCTCTTCCCCTTCCAATCGGGCATCCAGACGTGGATCCCGCGAACCGGATCGGCAGGATCGGTGGCTTCGATGCGGACGAGGATCCCGGCGCTCGTCGGCACGACGGCGAGTTCCGCCCGGTGGATGCCGTCGGGGCCGGTGGTTGTCGAGAGGACGCGGGCATCGAACCCGAAGCTCACCGTCCCCTTCCCCTCCCACTGGGCGTGATAGGTGCCGCTGGCATAGTTGCCGACGTCGCGGAAGAGAAGCGTGGCCGCCTGATGGCGGAACTGCCGGCCGTTTTCCGTCCAGGTCTCGAAGTGGGTGATCTCCCCCTTGGCGTTCACCGGAAGCGGATGGGTGTCACCGACATCCCAGCGGCCCGCGCCGCTTGCCACGTCGACCGCCTGAGCGATCCACGGCCGCGAGCTTTGAAAGGCGTCGGTGAACGTCCAAGCGGGGGACCAATCGACGACATTCTCGAGATTCATCCCCACCTGCATCGGCGCGGCGGCGAACATCGCCCGCGATTCGAGCCGCTCGCCCCCCTGCCAAGCTGTTGGCTGACAGCCCCCCCGCCGCCGGCACCCGAGCCGCGTGCGGCGTTTTGCAACGCGCCACGGTGCAGAATCGAACAGTCGAATAAACCTGCCGGCGATGCCCATATGCGTCTCCCGATGCGATCGAGTCGGGGATTCAAGCGACGGCACCCGGGCCCGTGCGTCGGAACGCCCATGCCGTCTCTGTTCCCCCAGGGCAGCCCTCGTGCAGTTCGCATGCCGGAGGAAGAAAAGGTGCCAGCCACCAAAATTGGAGAAGCCTGCAACCTACCCAGATTTGGTGGCTGGCACCTTTTCCCCCTTCCGCCACGGGCGCCTCCCAGCTATCGTCCTCGCCCGCCGAGGGCTTCCCGGGGAGTGGTGCGCACCGATCTCCCCGCGGGCCCCCAGGCTGACCCTCTCCACTCGTCGGAGCCGTGCCATGCTGCGTCGCACGTTCCTGATCTCTGCGGGGTTGTCATGGACGCTCGCGCTCGCCGGCTGCCGCGGGCAGCGGCAGTTTGCGAGGATCGTGAATCCCGGCGACAAGGCCCTCATGGGGAGCCATCAGGCCGGCGCCGAGACGTTCGGGCCGCTCGTCGACGAGGCGGTCGCCAAGCTCCTCGCCCGCCATGCCGAGACACCGGTGCAGCAGGTGTCGTACGACGATGCCGGCGAGCCGATCCCGTGTGAGCCGAAGCGGATCTGTTTTGTCGGCGTCGAGAACAAGAGCGCCGAGGACATCGGTGATTTCAAGGACGAGATCTACCAGGTGATCGATACCCGACTCCTCCAAACCCCCGTCTTCCAGCCGCTCAACCGGCGCGTCGTCGACGCCGGCCTCCTCGAAACCCGCCTCCGCCCCGATCAGCTCTGCATCCCGGAGCACATGCGCCAGTTCGCCACGCATCTGGAGCGCGAAGGGGAGCCGATCGACTACCTCCTCTACGCCACGCTCACCTCCGGCACGACGCGCGAGAACCGCGACTACGAACGGAGCTACCGGCTGACGATGGAGCTCATCGACGTCCGCACCGGCACCTACGACAAGCAGTCGGCCGATCTCGTCAAGGGCTACCACCACAGCCGATTGAGCCGGTGGCGGGCGACCAACCCACTGTCACGATAGGCCGTCTGGTGCTGCCATGCCACGGCCAGGCCTGCTTGCCATCATCGTGCCTTGCCTCGCGCTCCTCTCCGGCTGTGCCACGCACATCACGCGCCTCGAGCCGGTGCGGGCAGCGTTCCATCGCGGCGATCTCGACGAAGCCGAGCGGCTGATCGCGGCCGATCTGGAAAAGCATCCGGGGGATGCCGACGTCCTCACGCTCGACCGAGCGCTCGTGGCCCTGGCCGACGGCCGGCCGATTGAAGCCGAGGATCTCCTCAAGGAGGTTCGCGATCGTTTCGACCATCTCGAGCAGGAAAGCCCGGTCGAAGATGCTTGGTCGATGCTCTCCGACGATCAGCAGCGATCGTACGCCGGCGAGGATCACGAGAAAGTGCTCCTCCGGGCAATGCTCGCGATCACGAATCTCTCGAGCGACGGCGGCGATGCCGAGGCCTTCAGCTACCAGGCCGCCGAGAAGCAGGCGGAGATCGTCGCCGCAGCCGCGGAGGAGGACGGCACGAATCCCAAGGCGTCGTACCGGCAGATCGCCTTGGCCCCCTACCTCCGCGGTGTTCTCCGCGAGGAGACCCACCGCGACTACGACGACGCAGCCCGGCACTTCGCCACCGTCGTCAATTGGCAGCCGGAGTTTACGCCGGGGCAGGCGGACGTCGTCCGCGCGTCAGGCGGCGTTCACTCGCCGCGCGGCCATGGCGTCGTGCACGTCTTCGCGCTGGTCGGCCACGGCCCCTGCAAGGTGGTCGTCGAGGAGATCCCGTCGAGCGCGGCGCTCCTCGTGGCCGATCAGATCCTTTCGGCGACGCTCGCACAGTCGCTCCCGCCGACTGTCGCCCCGATCAAGGTGCCGCGTGTCGTGGCGGCGCCGGGGCTCGTCAGCGCCGTGGCCGTGGGACGACAAAACGCGGAGGGGGGCGTGGCCTGGCAGGGACGGACCACGACGATCACCGACATCTCGCGGATGGCCGTCGAGCAGGAGGCGGCCGTGCACGACCGGACCGTCGCCCGCGCCGTGGCGCGGAGGGCGCTCAAGAAGGGAACGGTGTTCGGCGTCAAGGAAGGGCTGGGCGTCGAGCGTTTCGGGCCAGCGGCGCTGGCCTTCGATCTCGCCGGCGTCGCCTGGGAGGCGGCGGAGAATGCCGACACGCGCTGCTGGGGGCTCCTTCCCGATTCGATCCAGGTGGTGCGGATGGAATTGCCGGCGGGGCAACATACGCTCGCCCTCCAGGCAGTCGACCGACAGGGGATGGCGGTGGGGAAGGCCGTGCCCCGGAGCGTGACCGTCGCCGATGGGCGCAACACCTACGTCGTTCTCCAGGCCCCCGATGCGGGCATCATCGGTGAAGCGCTCGCCAGCAGCCCGTGACCGCCGCTCGAGCCACCACGCCGCTCTGAGCTGCCACGCCTCTGGGCAAGGTACACTTTCCCCGAACGTTCAACGGGGGTGGTCGGCGATGGCTGCAAGCTTCAATCGGCGTAGCGGTGCGATCGACGGCGTCTTGGCCACGATCCGCGTCACCGGCCTGTCGGTCGCCATCGGGCTGTTGCTGCTGGCTGCCTTGATCCTCGGCGTCGCCCCAGCCCGCGCCGACAATGATGACGATCACTTCGAACGCGTTGTCCGTCCGCTCCTCATCGAGCGTTGCCATGCCTGCCATGCAGGCACCGAGGCGAAGGGGGGCCTGCGCGTCGACTCGCGCGCGGCGTTGGTCCGCGGGGGCGACTCTGGCCCGGCGATCGATCCGGGCAAGCCTGCGCGCGAGCATCTCCTCATCCGGGCGGTGAATCACATCGACGGCCTCGAGATGCCCCCCGACGGCCGGCTCCCCCCGCCGCAGATCGAGGCCTTGAGCGCTTGGGTGAGCGCCGGTGCCCCATGGCCAGACAGCCCAGACAGCCCCGACGAGACAGCCGACACAAGCGCCGTCCCCGAGGCACGCCAGCGGCTCATCGAACCCTTGGCTCCCGATCACCCGTCCCTCGGAAGTTCCCTCCAATTTTGGCTCAAGGCCGACTCGCTCACCCTCGACGACGGCGCCCCGGTGCCGGTCTGGCCCGATGCGAGTGGCCACGGCCGCGATGCCAGCGCCACGAAGGGAATCCGGCCGGACGGGCAAGGGCTTCCTGGGAGTTTCGTGCGCGAAAGCGCCATCGCGCGGCGCCCCGCGGTCCGCTTCACCACCGCCACCGGCTACGCCTCCTCCCCCGCGCTCCCCATCCCGGTGGCCGGGGACGCGTCCTTGACGCTCGCCGTCGTCGTCAATCTCCGCCCTCATGAGACCGGGCCACCCTTCGAAGGGATCCTGGGGGTCGGTGATCCTGCCAATCCGGGGAGCGATCCCGGCCGTCCCCTCGCGGCCGTCCTCCAGATCAATCGCGCAGAGGACCATGCCCTCCGCCTCGCCGGCGGCTGGATGAACGACGCCTCGGCCGGCAACGGCTCATTCAAGGCCTCCTTCGGCCGGCCGACGCTCGTCGTCGCCGTCAAACGGCCGGGCCCGATCCATGCGACCACGCGTCTGTTTATCGACGGCCGCGAAGTCCGCTCCCCCTCGGGCCAAATCGAAGGGCGCGATGGCATCCCCGACCTTCGCCACCGCGGCGACATCGGCGCCTTCCTCGGGAAGGCGGTGTCGTGGTGCGGATCGATCGAGGGGGACGTCGGCGAGGCGCTCGTTTTCTCTTCCGCCCTCGACGACCAAAGCCGCGTCGGCCTCGAGGCCTGGCTCGGCGACAAATATGCCCTCGATCTCGGCGGCCCCCACCGGGCGACCACGACCGCCACCTACACCCCCGCCGAACGGGCCCACTGGGCCTACCAACCGCTTGTCGATCCTCCCCCCTCCTCTGCCCGCAGTCAGACCGCCCCGACGGCGATCGATCGCTTCCTCGCGCCGCAGATCGAGGCCCTGGGAATGCCACCGGTGCCCGAGGCCGATCGGGCCACGCTCCTCCGGCGGGTGACCTTCGACCTCATCGGGCTCCCGCCGACGCCGGCCGAAACCGCTGCTTTCCTCGCTGACACCGGCCCCGATGCCTGGAGCGAGGTCGTCAACCGGCTCCTCGCCTCCCCCCACTACGGCGAGCAGCAGGCCCGCCACTGGCTCGACGTCGTCCGCTTCGCCGAGACCACCGCCAACGACGCCAACGCCGTGATGACGCAGGCGTGGCGCTACCGCAACTGGGTCGTCGACGCCTGCAATCGCGATCTTCCCTACGACCGCTTCCTCGTCGAGCAACTCGCCGGCGATCTCCTGCCTCCCTCCGGCGATGCCGCCACCGATGCGGCGCGGACGATTGCCACCGGCTTTCTCATGATCGGCCCGAAGGCGCTCGCCGAGACCGACAAGGAACAGTCGCGTCTCGACATCGTCGACGATCAGATCGACGTCACCGGCCGGGCCTTCCTCGGCCTCACGCTCGCCTGCGCCCGCTGCCACGATCACAAGTTCGACGCGATCCGCACCACCGACTATTACGCCCTCGCCGGGATCTTCCGCAGCACCGAGCCGTTCCAAAACGAGGTCCGCAACGCCACGATGTGGTGGGAATATCCGGTGTCGATCGGCGACGGCAAGGAGCCGGCCATGGTGATGGCCCCGAAGGAAGCCCTCCCCCGCAATCTCCGCGTCCACCTCCGCGGCAACCGCTTTCAACTCGGCGCGATCGCGCCCCGCGCCATCCCCGGCCTGTTCAGGGCGCCCGCCGCCGGGGCAGCGGACGGAGCGGATGGAGAAGCTCCCGGAGCGCTTGTCACCTCCGGCGGCAGCGGAAGGCTGGAACTCGCCCGCTGGATCGCCGATGCGAAAAACCCGCTCACGGCGCGCGTCATGGTCAATCGGATCTGGCAGCAGCACTTCGGCCGTGGGCTCGTGGCGACGAGCGACAACTTCGGGACGCGCGGCGAGGCTCCCTCGCACCCGGAGCTCCTCGATTGGCTCGCCTGTCGGTTCATCGAATCGGGGTGGAGCGTCAAGGCCCTTCACCGCCTGATCCTCACCTCCGCCGCCTACCGCCGGGCCGTGGCCCTTGCGCCCCTCCGCGAGGTCGATCCCGACGGGCGGACGGTCGCCGCGAACCAGCGCCGCCGGCTCACCGCCGAACAACTTCGCGACGCGGTCCTTGCCGCCAGTGGCGGCCTCGACCGCGCCCCCGGCAGCGACGAGAGCGCGAAGGTGCTCGTCGAGAAGGCGGAGGACATCGGCGCCATGATCAAGCCGAATCGGCTCGCCGTCGACGATTCGATTTACACGACGTTCACGAAGCGGAGCCTCTACCTGCCGGCGGTGCGAAACATGCTCCCCGACGTCCTCGCGCTGTTTGACGCCGCCGATCCCAATGGCGTCACCGCCATCCGCAACGAGACGACCGTCCCGTCGCAGGCCTTGTTCCTCGTCAATAGCCCGTTCGTCCGCGGTCAGGCCCTCATTTTCGCCCGCTCGCTCCTCGCCGATACGAGCCTCGACGACCGCGGCCGAATCGATCGAGCCCATGCCCGCGCCCTCGGCCGCCGGGCGAGCCCGGAGGAGATCGACGAGTCTCTTGCCTACGTGGCGGCTTGGATGGAATCGAACGCCGGGCAGGCCCGCCCCGCCGAGGTTCGCCGCGAGGAGGCCTGGCAGAGCTGGTGCCAGGCGCTGCTGTGCTCCAATGAGTTTGCCTACCTCGACTGACCGGAGCCCCGTCATGTCCAACGTTCCGCGCCGAGAGTGGCTCCTGCGAAGTGCCTGTGGCTTCGGTCACACGGCGCTCCTCGGGCTCCTCGCCGGTGAGCAGACGCCGGCCGCGGCCCACGCCTCCGGAACATCGGGCTCGCCGCTTGCGGCCAAGCCCCCTCACTTCCCGGCGCGGGCGAAGCGCGTCGTGTTTCTGTTCATGCATGGCGGGATCTCGCATGTCGATTCGTTCGATCCCAAGCCGACGCTCGCGGCGATGAACGGCCAGCCGCTGCCACTGCCGAAGCCGAAGTTCGAGTTCGCTCCCACCGGCAACCTTCTCGCGTCGCCGTGGGAGTTTCGCCGCTACGGGCAATCGGGGCTCGAGATCAGCGATCTTTTCCCGATGATCGGCGGCCACGCCGACGACCTGTGCGTCATCCGTTCGATGCACGGCGGCGATCAGGTATCGCACGGGCCCGCTCTGCTCGCCATGAACACCGGCTCCGGCGTCTTCGCCCGGCCGAGCCTCGGCGCCTGGACGCTCTACGGCCTCGGATCGGAAAACGACAACCTCCCCGGCTTCGTCAGTCTCTCCCCGTCGCTCTACCACGGCGGCACGCAGAACTACGGCTCGGCGTTCCTCCCGGCGAGCTTCCAGGGAACACGGATCGGCGACGGCAGCACCGATTTCAAGTCGACACGTCTCTCGAACCTCGTCTCGGCGGAGGATCCGGCCCTCGAGCGCCGCAAGCTCGATCTCCTCGCCGCCCGCAACCGGCGCCACGCGGGATTGGCGGGGGGCGACCCGCGGCTCGACGCCAGGATCGAGTCGTTCGAGATGGCCTGGCGGATGCAGGCGGAGGCGCCGGGGGTGTTCGAGATCGAGCGGGAGACGGCCGGGACGCTCGCCCGCTACGGCGTCGGCATCGACCCGACGGACGAATATGCCCGCCAGTGCCTCCTCGCCCGGCGCTGCCTCGAGGCGGGGGTGCGGTTCGTCCAGGTGAACTTCAGCTACCCGCGGAATTATTGGGATGCCCACGGCGACCTCCGCAACAACCACACCACCAACGCGAAGAAAGTCGACCAGCCGATCGCCGCGCTCCTGGCCGATCTCAAATCTCGCGGGCTCTTCGACGACACCCTCGTGGTCTTTGGCACCGAGTTCGGCCGGACGCCGGCGGCCCAAGGCACCGACGGCCGCGATCACCACCCTCACGCCTTCAGCGTCTGGATGGCCGGCGGTGGCGTGAAAGGAGGCCTGGCGCACGGGCAGACCGACGAGTTCGGCTATTACGTGGCCGAGGGGAAGGTGACGATGCCCGACTTCCATGCCACGATCCTGCATCTCCTCGGCCTCGATCACGAGCGGCTCACGTTTCGCCACGCCGGCCGCGACCACCGCCTCACCGACGTCTCCGGGAACGTCGTCCGCGACCTTCTCTCCTGAGCTACCCCCTCCTCGGAGGGTCCTGTCGTCTAGCGGGCCCCGGGGAACGGGCCTTGGAACGCGTCTTCGGGCGGAATCGGGGTTCCAACAGGCACCAAAACCTGGATTGCCCAGGAGCCCTGGATTACCCTGCCTTCCTAACCGGCAGAACCTCCGCGTCCCGCTTCCCATCAATCCCCATCGTTTTCAGGGATCTCCCATGGCCACGCCCGCCCGCGCCGCCCTCTCCCGTACGAAGTCCTCCAAGAAGCCAGCGCGTCGCCCGCGAGCCACGCTTGCCGGCATCGAGTCGCTCGAGACGCGGCTGGCGCTGGCGCAGACGGTGGGGCTGTTTGTCAACGCTCCGGGCGCTCAGGAGGGCTACACCCTCTTCAATGCCTCGCTCAGCGCGACGACCCACCTCATCGACACCAACGGGCAAGAAGTCCATACCTGGACGGGCACAGGGGGGACGACGGCGGTCTATCTCCAAGAGGATGGCTCGATCCTCCGCAACACGATGCTCGCCCCGGCCCAGCGGGCCTTCGGCAGCAACGGATCGACCGGGAAGATCGAGATCATTGACTGGAACAACAAGCCGGTGTGGAGCTACACGCTCGCGGATTCCAAGTATCAGCTCCACCACGACTCGATCCGGCTCCCCAACGGCAACATTCTGGCGATCGCCTGGGAACGATTCTCGAAGGCCGAGGCGATTGCGATGGGGCGCAATCCTGCCAAGCTCAATCCGGCCACCAACAACGAACTGTGGGGGGAGGCGATCCTCGAGATCAAGCCCGACCTGGAGAAGGGCTCCGGAGGAACGATCGTGTGGGAATGGCATCTCACCGATCACCTCGTCCAGTCGTACGACGCCGGCAAGCCGAATTACGTCAAGCCGCAGGACCTCGTCAAATACCCGCACCGGGTGAACGTCAATTTCGTCCCCACCGGGCTGGGTGCCGACACCCACATCGCCGACTGGGCTCACTTCAACGCCATCGCCTACAACGCCAAGACCGATCAGATCCTCGTCTCGAGCCGTGAGTTCAGCGAGGTCTGGATGATCGATCACAGCACCACCACGGCCCAGGCCGCGGGCAAGACCGGCGGCAAGTCGGGCAAGGGTGGGGACCTCCTGTGGCGCTACGGCAATCTGCAGACTTGGAACGCCGGCACCGCCGCCAACCAACAGTTGCAGTGGCAGCACAACATCCAGTGGATCGCCGACGGCCTCCCCGGGGCCGGAAACCTCCTCCTCTTCAACAACGGCTGGGGGCGGCCCGACGGGAGCAGTTGGTCGTCGGTCATGGAGATCAAGCCGACGACCTACGGGAAGGCGGCGACCGTGTGGAGCTACGGCAGCCCGAAGGCGGGGTTCTTTTCCCCGATCATTTCCGGGGCGCAGCGTCAAGCCAACGGCAACACGCTCATCTGCGAGGGGGTGAAGGGGAACGTCTTTGAGGTCACGCCGGCCGGCAAGACCGTTTGGCGTTACGTCACCCCCGACATTGCCGGTGGCAACACGCTCACGCAGGGGGCCTCCGCCCCGCCGCTCAACATCAGCGGCACGCCTGGGGTGTTCACGAACCTCACCTTCCGGGCCCTGAAGTACACCGCCTCATCCCCGGCCCTCGCCGGCCGAACCCTCACCCCCGGCAAGCTCGTCGAGAAATACCCGACCTTCTATGCCACCGCCGGCTTCTACGACCCGGCCACGCGGAGTTGGAGTTTGAACCACCATGCCGACGGCACCTCGACGGCCGTCACGCAAGTCAAGCCGGGGATCGCCCCGCAGGTGGCCTTCAGCGCCACCGCGCTGCCGCTGGCCGGGGACTTCGACGGGGACGGCGTGACCTCGACCGGCGTCTACGACGGCTCTGCCGGGACATTCCGCCTCGATTTCGACAACGACGGCGTGGCTGATTCGGTCGTGCCGATCACCGGCGCGAAGTCATCGTGGCGGCCGCTCGCCGGCAACTGGGACGGCGTCGGCGGGGATGACCTCGGCCTCTACGACCCCGTCAGCCACACCTTCCGCTTTTACACCCTTCAGGGAACGCAGGCCTCGGCGCCGTTCGTCACTCCCGCGCTCCCCGTCACCTGGCGGCCGCTGGCCGGGGACTGGAACGGCGATGGCAAGGACACCGTCGGGCTCTACGATCCCCTTGGCAACACCTTCTACCTCAACGACAAGATCGACGGATCGATCTCGGCCCTGACGGTCTTCAAGACGCCGAAGCTCCCCGCCACGTGGGTGCCGCTGGCCGGCGATTGGAACGGCGACAAGAAGGACACCGTCGGCCTCTACGATCCGGCCACCCGAACCGTCTATCTCAATAACCGCATCGACGGATCGATCACGAACCTCGTCGTCTACTCCCTGCCGGCGAGCGTGACCGCCGTGCCGGTGGCGGGCAACTGGGGCTCCTTCCCGCAGCCTAAGGCGGCGGTCAGCCCGACGCTCCTGGCCGCGGCAGTCTCCTTCGATCCGACCAAGCCGAAGACGAATCTCACCGTCCGGCCCTGAGCGCTACGCTGATGGGCCCCGCGAACGCCGCTGCCCCGAGGCGGGGTGCGGATCGTGCAGGTGAACTTTCAGCTACCCGCACAATGACCGGGACGCCCAGGGCGCCGACGGCAGGACGATCGGCCGCGTCCGTCACTCGCTCGGCGGCACGACGCTCGATCTCCTCACCGACCCCGATCTTCTTCCCCCCGGAACGCCTCGCCCTCCTCGCCGTCGTGGCCACGCGATGAGGTTCCGCGATTCCGGGCGGGATAGGATGACGGCTCCTCCGGAGCCCATCCCATGCGCCGCCGCGACTTTCTTGCCACGACCGCAGCCGGCGTCACCGCCGGCACCATCACCGCCAGTGAGACGCCCGACGCCGAGACGGTGGCCGTCCCCGCGGCATCCAAGCCGGTCGTGTCAGTGCCCCGGCAAGGGCGCCTCGTCGCCGATTACACGGCGGCCGACCACCGCGACCGCCTCCGGGCCATCGCCTTCGGCACCGCCACGATCCAGGACTGCCTGCGTCGCCACCTCGTCACGAACTATCTTCCCGCCCAGGCGTGCTACAACCTCGGCGAGTATCCGGCCACCCGGCCGTGGGACCCGGGCGAGGAGGACGAGGCGGAACTCGACCGGCTCGCCACGCTCGGCGTCGAGGTGCTGCAGGTCTTCGACGATTGGAACGACTCGCTACGCCTCTTCGGCGGCGACAAGTATTCGCCGGTGAACCGCGAGGGCTACGCCCGCTTCCTGGCGATGGCGCGGGCGCGCGGCTTCAAGGTATTGACCTACGTCTCCCCCTGCTTCCTTCAGCGCACCGACCCCGACTTCGACCCGGCCTGGAGTCGCCCTGGGGATGTCCTCGTCGTCGGCTACTGGAACATGGCGCGCTTGTCGCCGGCGAGCCCCGGCTGGCGCGCCTACGTCCTCCGGAAGATCGCCCGCGTCATCGACGAGTGGGGCACCGACGGCATCTACGTCGACGGCGGCTACCTCATGAATCGGCACGCCGCCAAGCGGGCCATGCCGCCGGCGGCCGACGAGATCGCCGCCTTCACGGAGACCCCCGAGGAGGACGGCGCCTTCGCCGATCTCCTCGCGCTGATGTACGCCGACGTCAAGCGCCGCGGTGGGATCCTCAAGCTCCACGTCGACGGCGTCGACAAGCCGCGGACGGACCTCGCCACGTACGACTATCTGTGGGTCGGCGAGGGGGTGCAGAGCGCCGACGCGATGCGTGAGGCGGTCAAGGACCATCCGCCGTACGTCGTCCCCTGCCTCGACATGGGCTTCACGAGTCTGGAATCGATCGACGAGCCCTACCTCCACACGATCCCCTTCATGCAGTTCCCGGTGGCGTTCGGGGGGCGGATCTTCACCGGCGAACGCGGCTTCGTTCCCGGCGTCGCCTACCACGACGACTTCTGGCTGAAGCGCTGCCGCGACGCCCGGGCGATCCACCGTGAGAATCCCGCGCTGCTCCACACCTACTCGGCCTGGGACGAGGTGCCGGGGAGCCCCCGGACACGCGAGAGGTGGGGAGAGTGGCTCGCCCGCTACCGGCCGCTCGTCGAGGAGGGGACGCGTGCCTGGCTCGGGATCCGCTCGAGCGACCTCTTCGCGGCGCCACTCCCCGCGGAGGTCGTCGCCTCGGCTTTCGCCAACCGGCGTTTCCGGCTGGCCGTCGCCAACTACGGCCGCACAACCGCGGAGATCACCACCGCGTCGGCGTGGCTCGGCGAGGGGGCCGCGCCCCCGGCGAGCCGGTTCACGATCCCCCCCCGGTCGCTCCTCCTCCTCGAAAAGCCGTTCGACGGCTGATCCGCCGGCTGATCACCTCGTAGCGACGACGGCGACGGGGGACGTCCCACGCGGGGCCTCCGCGGTGCCGGGCGCCGTCCGGCGGACGAGGCTGTCGAGGTACAGATAGACGACCGGCGTCGTGAACAGCGTCAGCATCTGGCTGACGATCAGTCCGCCGACGATCGCGATCCCCAGCGGCCAGCGGAGCTCGGCCCCGGGCCCCGTACCGAGCGCCAGCGGCAGCCCGCCGAGAAGCGCCGCGAGCGTCGTCATCGTGATCGGTCGGAAGCGGAGGATGCAGGCCTGCTCAATAGCCTCGCGCGGCTCGAGCCCCCTGGTCCGCTCCGCCTCGAGGGCGAAATCGATCATCATGATCGCGTTCTTCTTGACGATCCCGATGAGAAGAATGATGCCGATCATCGCCATCACGTCGAGCTGGCTTCCCGTCCACTGAAGCGCCAGCAGCGCTCCCAGGCCGGCGCTTGGCAGTGTGGAGATGATCGTGAGGGGATGAACGATGCTCTCGTAGAGCATGCCGAGCACGAGGTAGACGGTGACAACGGCGGCGAGGATGAGGAGCGGCTGATTGGCAAGCGCCGCGCGGAACACCTGCGCCGTGCCCGAGAAACTCCCGCGGACAGTCGCCGGCATCCCCAACTCCGCCGTCTTCGCCTCGACCGCCTCGACCGCCGTCCCCAGCGACACGCCGGGGGCAAGATTGAACGACACCGTCGCGGAAGGGAATTGGGCGGTGTGATTGACCTGGAGCGGCGCGTTGCCGGTGGCGAGCGAAGCCAGTGATTCCAGCGGCACCTGGAGCCCGTTGGCTCCGGTCACATGGAGGCTCGCGAGGGCATCGGGCCCCTGGAGGAATCCCGACTCCAGCCCCATCACGACCCGGTACTGGCCGAGCGGCCGATACATCACCGACACCTGCCGCTGGCCGAAGGCGTCGTAGAGGGCGTCGTCGATCTGGCGAGGCGAGATCCCGAACCGAGCCGCCGCGTCGCGATCGATCGTCAGCCCAGCCTGGAGCCCACGGTTTTGCTGATCGGAGCGGATGTCGGCCAATTCCGGCATCCCGCGCATCGCCCGCACGAGCTTCGGGCCCCACTCGTTGAGATCGGCGAGGTTGTCGCCGCGGAGGGTGAATTGATACTGCGAGCTGCTCGGCCGGCCACCGATCCGTAGGTCCTGCACGGGCTGCATGATCATCGTCGCGCCGGTGAGCTGCGACAGCTTCCCCCGCAGTCGGCCGATGACCTGATCGGCGCCCATCCCGTCGCGCTCTTCCTTGGGAACGAGGCTGATGAACATCCGCGCCGCGTTCGGGCTCCCTCCCGCCGCTCCGCCGGTCGATCCGGTAATCCCGGCGACGGCCGGATCCTCTTTCACGGCGAGCGAGAACTTGGTCAACAGTCCACTCATCGTCTGAAAGGAGGTGTCTTGATCGGCGTCGAGGGTGCCGGTGATCCGGCCGGTGTCCTGCTGCGGGAAAAACCCCTTCGGCACGATGACATACATCCACACCGTCAGCGCGATCGTCGCCAGGTTCACCCCCATTGTGATCCGCGGATGGCGCATGACGACGCCGAGCAGACGACCGTAGCCCCACGTGACGCCGTCGAGGAAGCGCTCCGTGAGCCGGCTGACGGGTCCCTGCCGAGTCTGCCCGGAGGGACGCAGGAGCCAGGCGCACATCATCGGCGTGAGGGTCAGCGACACGACCATCGAAACGGAGATCGCCACCGAAAGCGTGACGGCGAATTCGCGGAACAATCGTCCCACGATCCCGCCCATGAGGAGGATCGGAATGAAGACCGCGACGAGCGAGACGCTGATCGACAGGACGGTGAAGCCGATCTCGCGGGCACCGAGGAATGCCGCCGCCATCGGGCTCATCCCCTCCTCCCTGTGCCGGGCGATGTTCTCGAGGACGACGATCGCGTCGTCGACGACGAATCCCGTGGCGATCGTCAGGGCCATCAAGGACAGGTTGTCGAGACTGTAGCCGAGGGCATACATCGCGGAGAATGTACTCACCAGCGACACCGGCACGACGACGCTCGGGATCAGCGTCGCCCGCCAGTCGCGGAGAAACACGAACACCACCCCGACGACGAGCGCCACCGAGAGCAGGAGCGTGTGCTGGACATCGACGATGCTCGCCCGGATCGTCGCGGTCCGGTCCATGGCGAGGTCGAGCCGCATCCCCGCCGGGATCTGGGCCCGGAGTTGCGGGAGGATGGCGAGGACGTTGTCGACGGTGCGGATGATGTTGGCGTTGGGCTGTCGGTAGACGATCACCATGATCGTCGGCTGCCCGTTGTAGACCCCGGCAACGCGGACATCCTCGACCGAATCGGTGACCGTCGCCACGTCGCCGAGTCGGATCGGCGCACCGCGCCGCCAGGCGACGATGAGGCGGCGGTACTCCTCCGCGGTAAACAGTTGGTCGGTCGTGGCGATCGACCAGGTCGTCGCCCCGTCGTCGACGGAGCCCTTGGGACGGTTCGTGTTCGCCTGCTGGAGGCAGGTGCGAACGTCGTCGAGGCCGAGGTCGAAGCGCTCGAGGACCATCGGATTGACGGCCACGCGAACGGCCGGCGGCGAGCCCCCACTCACGACCACCTGGCCGACGCCAGCAACCTGCGAGAGCTTCTGCTGGAGGAGCGTGCTGGCGACGTCCTGGAGACGCGGCTTGGCGTGAAGGTCCGACGTCATCGCGAGGATCAGGATCGGAGCATCGGCCGGGTTGACCTTCCGCAGGTCGGGATTGCGCGGGAGGTTCGAGGGGAGGCGGCCTCGGGCGGCGTTGATCGCAGCCTGAACATCGCGCGTGGCGGCGTCGATGTTGCGGTCGAGATCGAACTGGAGCGTGATCGAGGTCTGCCCGAGGGTGCTCTGCGACGTCATCTCCGTGACGCCGGCGATGAGCCCGAACTGACGCTCCAGCGGCGTGGCGACCGCCGACGCCATCGTCTCCGCGCTCGCTCCCGGAAGCCCCGCGCCGACGTTGATCGTCGGATACTCCACCTGCGGCAGCGGCGACACCGGCAGAAGGAAATAGCAGATCGCCCCCACGAGCGTGATCGCCACGGCCAAGAGCGACGTTCCCACGGGGCGCCGGATGAACCATGCCGAGATGTTCATGGCACGCTCTCCTCCACGGCCGCCGCGTCCACACCCCGGTCTTCCGCCGGCTGATCCGCAGCGGCTCGGTCGACCGGCCCCCGCACCCACCGCCCCACCGCGTCGAACCACAGATAGATCACCGGCGTCGTATAGAGCGTGAGGAGCTGGCTGACGAGGAGGCCGCCGATGATCGTGATCCCCAAGGGGCGCCGCAGCTCCGATCCGACACCACTGCCGAGCGCCAAGGGCACCGCGCCGAGGAGCGCGGCCATCGTCGTCATCATGATCGGGCGGAAGCGGAGGAGGCAGGCCTGCTCGATCGCTTCGCGGGGCGTCACCCGGAATCCCCCGATCCCGCGGCGTTCCGCCTCCATGGCGAAGTCGATCATCATGATCGCGTTCTTCTTGACGATCCCGATGAGGAGGATCACCCCGATCAGCGCGATGACGCTCAAATCCGTCCGGCAGACGAGCAGCGCGACCAGCGCCCCCACCCCGGCGCTGGGGAGCGTGGAGAGGATCGTAATCGGATGGACGGTGCTCTCGTAAAGAACGCCGAGGACGATGTAGACGGTGATGATGGCCGCGAGAATCAGCCACCCCTGGTTCGCGAGCGATGCCCGGAAGGCTGCGGCGGTCCCCTGAAAGGCCGTCTGGATCCCGGCGGGCATTCCCAGGTCGCCGCGGGCCGCCTCGATCATGTCGACGGCCCTGCCGAGGGCCACTCCCGGTGCCAGGTTGAACGACACCGTCACCACCGGAAATTGCCCCTGGTGGTTCACGGCGAGTGCCGCGCTCGTCTCCTCGAGCCTCGTCACCGCCCCGAGCGGCACACGCGTCTCCCCTGGCTTGCCCGGCACGCCCGCCCGGACATACATCTGCTCCAGGTCCTGCGGCGTGTCGCGGAATCGGGGAGCCACCTCGAGGACGACGCGGTATTGATTGAGCTGCGTGAAGAGCATCGAGATCTGCCGTTGCCCAAACGCGTCGTAGAGCGCGTCGTCGATCATCTGCGGCGTGATCCCCAGCCGCGAGGCGCTGTCGCGGTCGATGACGAGACGGGCCTGACGGCCGTCGATCTGCTGGTCGCTGGCGACGTCGGCCAATTCCGGGATCTGCTCGAGTCGGGCCACGAACCGCGGGGCCCACGCCGCCAACTCCGCAGCATCGGGCGACTCGAGGCTCACCTGATACTGCGTCCGGCTGACGCGGGTCTCCACCGAGAGATCCTGCACGGGCTGCATGAACAGGCCGATCCCCTCGACCGCGGCGAGCTCTTCCTGGAGGCGGCGGATGACCTCGACGGCACCGATGCCGCGCTCCTCGAGAGGCTTGAGATTGATCTGGATCCGGCCGCTGTTGAGGGTGACGTTCGTGCCGTCGATCCCGATGAAGCTCGACAGGCTTTCCACGGCCGGATCATCGAGGATCACCCGGTTGAGCGCCAGCTGCCGGTCGCGCATCGCCTCGAACGAGATGCTCTGCGGGGCTTCCGAGATGCCGAGGATGACGCCGGTGTCCTGCACCGGGAAGAAACCCTTGGGGACGATCTGGGCGAGATACCAGGTGGCCACGAGCGTCGCCACGAACGTCGCCATCGTCGCCACTTGATGGGCGAGCACGAACCGGAGCGTCGCGGCATAGAGCCGGGTGAACAGGCCTGTCTCCGCCGCGTCGTGCCCTCCTCCGCCGTGGCCCGGTCGGCCTGGGCGCTGCGACAGGAGCACGGCACACATCATCGGCGTGAGTGTCAGCGACACCGCGGCCGAAACGAGGATCGTGACCGACAGCGTGACCGCGAACTCGCGGAACAGCCGGCCGACGATGTCGCCCATGAACAGGAGCGGAATGAGGACGGCGATCAGCGACACCGACAGGCTGACGATCGTGAACCCGATCTCAGCCGATCCCTTGAGCGCCGCCGCGAGGGGCGTCTCCCCTTCCTCCACGTAGCGGACGATGTTCTCGATCATCACGATCGCGTCGTCGACGACGAACCCGGTGGAGATCGTCAGCGCCATGAGGGTGAGGTTGTTGAGGCTGTACCCGAGGACGTACATCACGGCGAACGTCCCGACGAGCGACAGTGGAACGGCGACGCTGGGGATGAGCGTCGCCGTGACGTTCTTCAGAAACAGGAAAATGATGAAAACCACCAGCGCGATCGTGAGGAGAAGCTCGTGCTGAACCCCCTCGATGCTCGCCCGGATCGTGAGCGTGCGATCGGTGAGCACGTGCACCTCCACCGCCGCCGGGAGCGAGGCCTCGAGCTGCGGCAGGAGGGCCTTCACCGAGTCGACGACCTCGATGATATTGGCCCCCGGCTGCCGCTGGATGTTGACGATCACCGCCGGGATATCGTTCATCCACGCCGCCTGTCGGACGTTTTCCGCGCCATCGACCACGTCCGCGACGTCGACGAGCCGGACGGCCGAGCCGTTGCGATAGCCGATGATGAGCTCGCGGAACTGGTCGCTCGTGAGGAGTTGGTCGTTGGCGGCGATCGTGAACGCCTGACGCCGGCCGTCGAAGCTACCCTTCGCCTGATTGACGCTCGCCTGCACGAGCGCCGCGCGGAGATCCTCGAGGTTCATTCCCAGGCTGGAGAGAGCCGTGGGATTGACTTCGATGCGGATCGCAGGCTTCTGCCCCCCGGAGATGCTCACCATCCCCACGCCGGAAAGCTGCGAGATCTTCTGAGCGAGCCGCGTGTCGGCGAGATCCTGAACCTTCGTCAGCGGGAGCGTGTCGCTGGTCAGGGCGAGGGTGAGGATCGGGGCATCGGCGGGGTTGGTCTTCGTATAGACGGGCGGATTGGGGAGATCGCGGGGGAGCACGGCGGCCGCCGAATTGATCGCCGCCTGGACCTGCTGCGTGGCGATGTCGATGTCGAGGGCGAGATCGAAGCGGAGAATCACACACGAGCAACCCTCGGAGCTGCTCGACGTCATCTGCGTCAGCCCCGGCACCTGCCCGAACTGCCGCTCGAGCGGCGAGGTCACGCTCGAGGCGATCACCTCGGGGCTCGCCCCGGGATAGAAGGTGAGCACCTGGATCGTGGGATAGTCGACCTGCGGGAGCGCCGACACCGGCAGTTGACGGTAGGCGACGACGCCGACGAGGACCAGCGCCACCATGAGGAGGCTCGTCGCCACCGGCCGGAGGATGAAGGGCCGGGAGAGATTCATCGTTCGATGGTCGTGGCGGCGGCAGGCGCGTTTCCGACGGGAACCGGCGGGGCCGCAGCGTCATCGCCTCGCAGACCCGCGGCAATCGACTTCACCAACGCCTCGAAGGGTCCGCGGTAGACGCGCCGCATCCCCTCCGGCGAGACATGGGTGACGTCGGAGTAGAAGCATCGGGACTCATCGCCGACGACACTTCGATCCCCGGCGTCGAACCACACATCGCTGGCGGGCGTGATCCGAACGTCCGCTCCCTCCGCCACCGCGGCAAACGCGTCGAAGGTGGCGCCCTGGACGCGGTCGTAATGCCGACGGTCGACGCCGTGCGGGACGGGACGCCCGAGCGCTGAAGCCCACACGAGCCAGCGGAGCGGGTCGGCCGGCTGATACGGCTGTGGTTCGATGAGCCACACCGTCGCTCCGGCGTCGTTGAGCGCCCGGCAGGTTTTCAAGAGGCTCCGCTTCAACGTCGACTCCCCGCTGCCGTCGTCAGCGGCTCCGAAAGTCCCTTCGTCGAGCGTTGCGAAGTTCACCGCCTCCCAGTCGGCGAGCAACACGACGTGGGGGATTCGCTCCGCCCGCACCCGCTGGAGGATGTCATCGGACCACTGCAACCAGGGTCTGCGGGCATGGGCCGGCAACCAACGCACCGTCCCGAGAAGTGGGTGGTGGGCGTTACGACAGGCCCACGCGCCGCGGATGCCGTGGGCGTCGAAAAGCTCCTCGAGGAGTCCGAGCGCCGCAACGGCCTGACTGTCACCCCAGACAAGACAGTCGACCGACACGCCGGCGGCGCTGGTTCCGTCGAAGTTTCTCACGAGGAGATCTGGACGACGCTCGGCCTCCATCGCCTGGAACGCTCCGTCCTTCCCATCGATCGCCGAGCGCTGGAGATAGGCAAGGGCCCTCGGCGGAAAGCGCCCCGGCAGTCCACCGCCGGCCCTGATCCCGATCGACGTGACGATCAGCACGACGGCGGCGCCGACGACGATCCGCAGCGCCTCGCCGAAACCGATCCACCGCATCCCCTGGCGGAACGGGGTCTCGATCCAGCGCCACGACAGCCACGCCAGCACAAAACTGGCAACGTAGAGCGCGGCGATCGTGCCCGCCGACAACGGCCCCCAGGAGCAGTACCGGGCATACACGTGGAGTGGCCAGTGCCACAAATAGAGCGAATAGGAGACCAGGCCGATCGCCACGGCGACGGGGGAGGAGAGGACCCTGCCGACGAGCGTCCGATCGTGCGTGCCGGCGAAGATCAAAAAGCAGGCCCCGAGACAGGGCGGAAGGGCGGCAAGCCCCGGAAACTGCATCTTCTCGGAGTAGGTGACACACGGCACGACGATCAGGCCGAGGCCGAGCAGAGACAGGGCATTCGCCCGCGCGGTTCCCAGCGGACGGCGGGGCGTCTCGAGGGCCGCAAGCCCGCCGAGGAGAAGTTCCCACGCCCGGAACGGGAGGAGAAAAAACCCGGCCATGCCGGACCGGTAGCTCGTCGCGTAGACCGAGAAGACGAGCGACGCGAGCATCGCCCCCCAAAGGATCGCCCGCACCAGCCCCCGGCGGTGCATCGGCAGGCGGACGAAGAGGAGCGGATAGAAGAGATAGAACTGCTCTTCGACGGCCAACGACCACATGTGGAGCAGCGGCCGGGGACGATGGGTGTCGAAATACCCGACGTTGCGCCACTCGTAGACGTTGGTGAGCATGGTCTGCTGCGCGATCGTCGCTTTGGCCAACGGCACCAGATCGTTTGGCAGGAGGATGCACAGCCCGGCCAGGAGTGTCACGACGGTGACCACCAGCGACGCCGGCGCGATGCGGCGTAGGCGACGCGTCCAGAAGCGACGCAGTGAAAACGTTCCCTGCTCCACTTCCCGGGCGAGAATGCCGGTGATGAGGAATCCGGAGATGACGAAGAACACGTCGACCCCGACGAACCCTCCCGACAGCGCACCGCCGAAGTGGAAGACGAGCACCGCGAGGACGGCCACGGCCCGAAGGCCGTCGATGTCGGGACGATAGTGCGCGGGCATCTCGGGGAGCGAATTGGTCATGGCGAGGCATCACCCTGCAGAAATCGACCGGAGAAACCCACCGACACTTGTCACGGCCGTGACGAAGACACATCCGCGCCACGTCCACCCGGCCGGTCGCGGGGCGGGCCGTCCTTCGGCTGCTCGCTCATTCCCTTCTCCGGGCTGGTTGCCGACCGGGCTGGCGCGTCGTTTGCAGGAGGCTTCATCCCGCGGACGGCCACCTTCGCCATCGGGCTGAGCTTGTCGATGCCGTCGGTGACGACCAGTTCCCCCGGCTCGAGGCCGCTGGTGATCGCGACCTGATCCCCTTGGGACGGCCCTGCCTGAACGGTGCGGACGCCGACGGTCGAATCGCCCTGGACGACCCACACGAACGTCGAATCCGGGCCCCGTTGAAGTGCCGCCAGGGGAACGATCGTGGCATCCCGCAGCGTCTCGACGAGGAGCCTCGCATTGACGAACTGATTGGGGAAGAGGGTGTCGTCGTCGTTGGGGAACACGGCTTTGAGCTTGACCGTCCCGGTCGAAGGATCGACCTGGTTGTCGATCGCCGAAAGCGTCCCGGCGGCGAGCCGCGTCTGGAAATCGCGGTTGAAAGCCTCGACGGGAAGCCCCCCCTTTCCGGCGAGCGCCCGCTGAACGCGGATGATCTCGTCCTGGGGAATCGTGAACGTCACGGCGATGGGATGAATCTGGGCGATGACGGCGATCCCGGCCGGATCGCTCGCGCGGACGAGGTTGCCGGCATCGACCAGACGCAAGCCGATCCGGCCGTCGATCGGCGCCTCGATGCGGCAGTAATCGAGTTGGAGCTTGACGTTGTCGATCAGCGCCCGGTCGATCTGCATCGCCGCCTCGGCCTGTCGGACGAGGGCCCGCTGGGTATCGACCTGCTGTTGCGTCACCTGGCGGAGGTCGGAGAGCGACTCGGAACGCTCGAGATCGAGTTCCACGGCACGGTGGGCCGCCTCGTCGCGGGCCAGTTGGGCCTCCGCCTGACGGAGTTGCACTTCGTAGAACCGCTGGTCAACCTCGGCCAGCAATTCGCCGGCCGCGATCACCTGCCCTTCGTTGAAGGCGACCCGCACCAGCTCCCCGTCGACCCGGCTCCGGACCGTGACGGTATTGAAGGCTGTCACCGTTCCCAACCCGTTGAGAAACAGCTCCATGTCCCCCAGTCGGGCCTCGGCCGCCGACACCGGCACCACCCTCGGCGGGAGGGCTTTGGGAGCCGGCGCCTTCGGTTCGACGATCGCCCGCGCCTTGTCGAGGAGCGTCGGATCGTGCCAAACGGCGCCGGCCAAGCCCCCGCCCAAGAGCAGCCAGAAGCCCCACGCGAGCCAGCCCCGACGCCGCGGTCGGGCGGCGGGGGACACAGGAGGACCCGGCGGCTGGGAAGTGGTCGATTCGGCGTTCATCGGGGTCCATCTTACAGCGCCGCCCCCCGCCTCCACCGCTCTTTCCAACGGCAGCCCACCCCCCTGGGGGAGCGGCCCACGCTCCCCCGGTGAGTTCGATCGCTATGATCGTCCCGACCGGCCCCCCTGAGCGGAAGGCACACCGATGGCTCCCCACTCCGCTCCGCTACCCGCCCGCTGTCTCCCGCTCCCGGGAGGCCTCGGCTCGACCTCTGCCCGGCCACGCCGGGAGGCGGGGTCGACGGTGGACCTTGTCCATCGGATCGCCAGGCTCGTGATCGCAGGCGTCGCCCTGGCGTGGCAGGCCGACGCCCGCGGAGTCGACCTCGCGGTCGCGCCCGATCGGCTCGACGTCGCCAATGCGACCCAGCGCTGGTCCTGCCTCCGCGACGGCGACGGACGGATCGGCATCCTCTCCTCGGTCCGAGACGATGCGACCGACGCCCCGCCGTGGCGACCGCTCTTCGACGGCCTCAGGCCGCTGGTCGGAGGAGCCGATTTCGATCTCCGCGCCGACGGCTGGTCGATTGTCGAACAGACGCCGTCGCGGGCCGTGATCCTCCTCACCGGGAAACACCCCGACCACGGCTACCTCTGGGACGCGCGGCTCGAGGTCGACGACCGGACGACGCTCGTCCGGCTGGTCGTCACCTGCCGACTCGACACACCGATCGTCCTCCGCGATCTCGAACCGCAATTCGCCCTGTGGATGAACAAGCCCGCCGTCAAAGTCACCCTCGGCCAAGGGCCGGGGAGCATCGATCAGGGGCCGGCCGAGAGACAGTGGGGCAACTCGTTCCCGGCGGCCTACCTGTGGGAGGATGGCAGCGAGGCGGCCCTGTTCGTCGCCGGCGAATCGCTCGACTGGATGTCGCCCCGAAATCTCTACCGCTTCCGTGATTGTCGTGTCGCGGCTTTCGCCGATCCCCCGCGCGGCCAGACCGGCCTGGGCTTGCAGGTCGTGAAGCGCAACTTCCACGAACTGGCCGCCGGCGACGTCGTCTGGGACGTTTGGATCCATGCCGCTTGCGCCTCCGAGCCGACGCCCACCGAAGCGCTCGCCCGGCTCCTGGCAGCGTTCGCACCGCTCCACCCCACGACGGCGTCCCCCCTCACCGACCGCCTCACGGGCCGGCCGGCGTCGTGGCGGACGATCGCCCGGGGGGTCGATGTCGATCTCCGCCGCCGCGGCCTGGTGTGGGACGACGTCCCGCTCCCCGATGATCCCTGGACCGACGCCCCCCTCTTCCCCGAAGACGCGGTGACGACGCTCCGTGTGGCCACGGACTACTGCCTCGCCTCATCCTGCGATCCGGCCCGTGACCGGGCACACGTCGCCGACGGTTGGGACTTCTCCACCTGCCACAACGGGCTGGGCTGCTGGCTCGGGCACGATCGGATCGATCCCGATGCCGACAGGCGCGCGTTTCTCCGCGCGAAGCTCCGCGGCCTCCGGCTGTTCTACGACTCGAGTTCGGGGCTCATCCGCCACGGTACGCGTCTCCCACCTCATGTCGGCGACCAGGAGATGGCGTGGCAATCCCTCATGTTCGCGATCGAAACCGCGCGGATCTGGAAGACACTCGACCGCGACGACGTCGACCCGGCCATCGGTGGGATCGCGCTTGCCGGGACCGATGGCCTCGTGGCCCTGGCTGTCGCCAACGACCACCTCTTCCCGCAATGGTTCGATCCCGTCACGAAGCGTCCTCTCCCCCAGGCCGATCAACCGGAACTGGGAGTGGTCTTCGAGCCGTGGCAAGTCGGCAGCTACGCGTGGCTGCTCACGGAGGCCCATGGCATCGATGGCGATCCCCGGCGGATCGAAGCGGCAACCGCGGCGCTTACGCGCCTTGCCGATCCGCGACCGTGGCGGGTGGCGAATGCCCGCTATGACGTCACCTACGACGATCCCACCTCGTTTCCCGTCACCGAGATCTTCGGCAATGCCTGGGGGATCGCCGCCTGCTGCCGGCTCCGCGCAATCACCGACGACGATCGCTACGACATCCTCGGCGACACGTTTCTCGACACCCTCCTTCGCCTCACCCCCTGGTACGAAAGCGCCCTCCGCGACGATCCGCGCGACCGGGCGGTGCGCAACGCAGGCCTGTTCCGCAACCATGCCGGGGCGTTCACCGGCTCCCCCTGGGAGAACAGCGAGGCGGCGCTCGCGCTTTCGGTGAGAATCCGCGACGACCTGCTCCGTGGCCGCGTGCCGCGGGCGCCGCTTCTGTCACTCATGAATCTCCAGCGGGTCAACGCCGCGACATTCTTCCCGCGCTGCGTTCCCGACGCAGCACAGGCCTGCCCGCGCCTCACCGACCATCCGGCCTCGTCGCTGCCGATCGAGGATGCCTACACGCCGGAGCATGGTGGTCTCCACGGCGGCCTCGGCCTCGCGGCCTACATGGCCGGCGCCGCCTTCGCCTACGAACGGCTCTTCGAGGCCCTCGGCACCGTCGACGACCCCGAACTCATGCTCCTGAACCTCGATGCCGTCGAGGGAACTGAAGCGTCGCTCCGCGGCCTCGAGCGGCACTTCGTCCTTTTCAATCCCACTGACGACACGCGCCGCGTCCGGCTTTCGATCGCTTCCCTCCCCGCAGGGCACTACGACGTCGGAGTCGGCGCCGGCGACACGCTTCTCCATACGGCCGAAGACCTCCGCATCGGCGTCTTCGTCGACGTGGCGGCCGGCGACCATCGCCTGATCACGGTTCGGAAGCGCGACGCTGCGGCGGAATGGGACCGTCTCACGGCCGACTCGCGCGACGCCGACAGCCTCGCCGCCGAATGGGCCGCTCTCCACCGCGACCTCCGCCGCGACGGCCCGTCGGATTCGCTGTTCCTGCGCCGCGACGCCTGGCGGGAAGCTCTCACCCGCTTCCGCCAAGGCATTCCCGTCCCGCCGTGACGCCCTGCCCCCTCAGGCGTTCATTTCCCATCCGACCCCTCGGTGCTGCATCATTCCTCCATGTTTCCGCGCAAGATCAAGCTCCGGGTCACGATCTTCGTCGGGGTGCTTCTCATCACCACGGCGCTGGCCGGGCTCCTCCTGCTCCTCAACTGGCTGTCGTCCTCCCGGGCCGTGCGAACCTTCACCCGCGATCTCCTCGATCCGGTCGCGCTGCAGGTTACCGAGCAGACGATCGACATGCTCGACAGCGCCGCCTCGGCGGTGAACGTCGCCGCCGCGGTGATCGGAGATGTCCCAGCCGAGCTCCGCCCCAACGCGCTGGACGTCGTCGGCTCCGCGCTCCTCGCGAGCGAGAAAGCGATCGCCTACGTGCAGCTCGGTCTTCCCGACGGCGGTTGGATCCGGATCACACGCCGCGCCGACGGGAGTCTCGAATCGCAGCGGCATGTCGTCTCAGGCCCAGAGGCCACCGCCCCGCGCACGGTCGTCAGTCGCCGGGCCCCCGGTGCACCCCGCACCGAGATTCTCGAACGCACCGAGGTCGAAGACAGCTACGATCCCCGCACCCGCCCCTGGTACGACGCCGCCCGGGGCACCGATCGCGTCGTCCTCACCGACGCCTATTCCCATCCCCCCGACGACACGATCGTTGTCACCGCGGCGCGGGCGCTCAGGCCGGCGGATGGAGGCGATGCGGGGGTCGTGGCTGTCGCCATCACCCTCACCGATCTCGGCGAAATGCTCACGCGGCTGCGGCTGTCGGGGCGTCCGATCCGGGCCTTCGTCCTCGACGCTCGACTGGGCACGCTCGCGGCGGCGGGGGCGGCCCCTGTTCGGGGCAATGGTGGCTCCGTGACGCTGCCGCGTCTCGAGGAGACCGATCCGCCGGTCCTCAGGGCCCTCGCCCTCAATCCCGATTTCCAGAGGGCTCTCGACACCGACTCCGAGGCCTCGTTCGCGTACGTCGTCGACGGCGTCCGTCAGCTCGCCGTCGTCCGGCCGATCGCGATTCACGGTCAAGAGTGGGTCGCCGGAGCCGTTGTCGCCGAGGACGACTTCCTCGGCACGATCCGGCGCGACATCACCCGCACCATCCTCGTCAGCCTGGCGATCATGGCCTTGTTTCTCGCAGCGGCGGCCTTCCTCGCCCGGTCGATCTCCGCGCCGCTCCACGCGATCGCCGTGGAGACCGAACACATCCGCCGCCTCGACTTCTCCGACCGCCCCCTCCCCCACACCGTTTTCGAAGAGATCGCCGACGTCAACGGTGTCTTCGGGAGCCTCAAGTCGGGCCTGCGGGGCTTCGGGAAGTACGTCCCGCTCAAGCTCGTCCAAGGAATGCTCGCCGACGGCACCGAGCCGGAGCTCGGCGGCCGCTCCGAGGAGCTGTCGATCCTGTTCTCCGACATCAACGGCTTCACCGGCTTCGCCGAGGAGATCGGCGCGGCTGCCACCGCGAAGGTCCTCGGCGACTATCTCGCCGAGATCGCCGGGATCGTGGCCGACGAATCGGGCACCGTCGACAAGTACATCGGCGATGGGATGATGGCCTTCTGGAACGCCCCCCGCCCCGTCGCTGACCACGCCGAGCGGGCCGTCATCGCGGCGATCCGCTGCCGCGACGCGATCGCCGCCATGCCCCGGGCCGACCGCTTGGGCACGCGCTTCGGGATCCACACCGACCGGGTGATCGTGGGCAATTTCGGCGCTCCCGATCGCTTCGCCTACACCGCCATCGGCGATGGCGTGAATCTGGCTGCCCGCCTCGAGCGGGTGAACAACGAATACGGCACGGCGATCATCGCGAGCGACCAGACCCGCAGGCTTGCCGGCGATTCCATCGTCTGGCGCCGCCTCGACCGGATCGCCGTGAAGGGGAAGCGGCTGCCGACGGAGATCCACGAGGCGCTCGGGCTTGTCGGCTTCGTCCCCGAGAGCATCCTTGCCGCGGCGGCCGAGTACGAAGCGGGCCTTGATGCCTATTTCACTCGCGACTTCATCCGCGCCGCAGAACGTTTCGACGAAGCGCTCCGCCTCCGTCCCGATGATACCGCAGCAGCGATCCTCCGCGAGCGGGCCGTCGCCTACGCCGCATCACCGCCCTCAGGCCAATGGAACGGCGTCCACGTCATGGTCACGAAGTAACCGGAGAGG
>CAJBCV010000277.1 GCA_903951635.1 uncultured Planctomycetaceae bacterium | reverse complement strand
GCTCGAGCATCCGCGGCGTTTCCAGCGCACCGGTAGCCTCGGGGGCACCCTTCTCGACTTCACTCGCCTTGGTCTTCTTCGCCATCGCAACCGTCCTTTTGATTGTCCTAACTGCCGCTCCGGGGATCACCGGAGCCCACGGGTGAGTCCGTCTCTCGACCGGATCCACCGTCACCCACCGTCAGTCCTAGCCATTGGGGCCTAAGCACTCGCTCCCCAACGTTGTCACTCGGCTGTCTTGGCCGCCCTGATCTTCCCGTTGTCGGCGCCACACTTCTTACAGCTCCGCACCCGACCGCCGTCCGCCAGCACCTTGACACCGAGCCGAACCGCCTTGTCGCAGCCGCTGCAAACGACGAGGACGTTGGACGCGTCGATCGGCATTTCCTTGCTGAGCCGTCCCCCCTGAGGGTTCTTTTGGCTCCGGCGCATATGGCGGTAGACGCGATTAACGCCCTCCACCACGATTTTGCCGTCAGCGCGGCGGACCGTAAGCACCTTGGCTCGCGTGCCCTTTGCGTTGCCCGTCTTCACCTCAACCATGTCGCCGGATCGGATCAACATCAGACCACCTCGCTCGCCAAGCTGACGATTTTCATGAAATTACGATCCCGCAACTCACGGGCGACGGCACCAAAAATACGCGTGCCCTTCGGATTCTTGTCGTTGTCGATGATGACGCAGGCGTTCGTGTCGAAGCGAACGTAGCTGCCATCATCCCGTCGAGTCGGCTTCTTGCAACGGACGATGACGGCCTTCACGACCGCCTTCTTTTTGACGTCGCTGCCAGGGATGACGCTCTTGACGCTGCAGACGATGATGTCGCCGATACCGGCGGTCCGCTTCTTGCTGCCACCCAGCACCTTGAAGCACATGACTTCCTTGGCACCGGTGTTGTCAGCGACGACCAACCGTGATTGCATCTGGATCATGTCGAGGCTCCTTCCCCGGCCTTACGGCCGGTCGCCGACGCTTCCTCGGCCTTGGCAGCCGATTCGTTGAACTGAGTCGCTCGGGCACCGCTGCGAAGCGAGGCAACGTCGACCGCCGTGCTCTTGGTGACCACCCGAACGAGCTCCCAGCGCTTCAAACGGCTGCGGGGGCGACATTCGATGATCTCGACAAGATCGCCCGGGCCGGACGTCTCGTCCTCGTCGTGAACGTGGCAGATCGTCCGCCGGTGGAGGATGCGGCCATACTTGTTGTGCCGCACCACCCGCGGAATCTCGACCCGCCGCGTCTTGCTCGACGCGGCACTGGTCACGGTGCCTGTTTCCACTCGCCTTGGCATGACTTCTTCCTGTCTGACTTCTTTCCGCCCGCCTCAGATCCCCGCCCCACATCAATCCGGCCATGCGACCTGGCCATGGGCCGGTCCGACTGACTCTCACTCGCCGCTTTGTGTCTGCTTCTTGAACTGCCGGCGACCAGCAACTCCGGACTTCCCGGGTGCCCGAATCTTGGCTCGACCCATGGCCCGCTTCTTCTTGGCATGTTTGCCATGAAGAGCGGCATCGTGCTCCGCCTTGGCCATGGCCGGAGCGCCATCAGGCCCAGCGGCCGGCGCCACCAGACTCCCGCGCTGGGCGAGAATCGTCTGACACCGGGCGATCGCCCGCCGCTGCTTTCTCACATCCGACGGCGACGCGAGTTTTTCAGTCTGGGCCTGCAATCGGAGCTTGAACAGCGTCTCAGCCGAGTCCTTCCAGACCAGCCGGATCTGCTCATCACTCATCTCACGAAGTTCACGTGCTTTGCTCATGTCTGCCGCCCAGGAGAAAATCGCTGCCGTCACAAAAGAATCCTCGCCGTCAGTCCGGGACCCATCGCCCGATACCACCGACGACCCGCTCCATCGACATCGCCCCGCACGAACCACCATCTCACAGACAGGACGGGCAAAGCCGCCTTGCCTCGGAGATGCCTGTTCCTAAATCACCCGCCGCTTCACGAAACGAACACGAATCGGCATCTTGTGCGCGAGGCGTGCCAAGCACACCCGCGCCGCCTCTTCCGAAACGCCACCGATTTCATACAGAACCGTGCCTGGCTTGATCACGGCCGCCCAAAACTCGGGTTCGCCCTTCCCCTTACCCATTCGGGTCTCGAGGGGAATTGACGTGATCGACTTGTGGGGAAACACACGAACGTACAGCCTTCCCTCGTTGCGGAGGTACTGACTGGCCGCGATGCGTCCGGCCTCGATCGTCGCAGCAGCGAGCCAACCCGGTTGTTCAGCCTGGAGGCCGAAGTCACCGAAGACGACGCGGTTGCCGCGAGAGGCATCACCTCTTATACGACCTCTTTGGCTTTTTCGGTGCTTGACCCTCTTGGGCATCAGCGCCATCGCCGCTCTCCTCGTACATGCCTTGGTTGACCCACACTTGAACGCCGATGTTGCCCTGCGCCGTGGGAGCCTCGCAGAACCCGTAATCAATCTTCGCCCGAATCGTCGACAGGGGCATCGACCCCGCAATGCCCTTCTCGCAGCGGGACATTTCCGCACCGCCGAGTCGGCCGGCGAGTTGGATCTTCACCCCCTTGGCACCTGCGTCCATGGTCGTGTCGATCGCCCGCTTCATCGTCCGTCGGAAGGCGGCTCGCTTGGTGAGTTGGTCGCAGATATCCTCCGCAATCAACTGGGCCTGAATCTCTGGTCGCGAGACCTCTTCCACCTTGAGATTCACCCGCCGGCCGAGGAGTTGCTGAAGTTCGTCCTGGAGACGATCGACCTCCTGCCCCTTTCGACCGATCAAGACACCCGGCCGCGCCGAATGAAGGATGACCTTCACCTCGTCGCGCGTCCGCTCGATCTCAACCTTCGGGATGGCGGCGGCGCGGTACTTCGTCTTGATGAAGCGACGAACCTTGAAATCCTCCATGAGGAGATCGCGGAAGTCCTTCTTCGAGGCGTACCAGCGGCTCTTCCACGGCTCGGTGATCCCGGTGCGGAAACCGACGGGGTTGACCTTCTGTCCCATGAACTCGTTCCTGCTTTGTTGTCGTGAGCTCTGCTTCGCGTCCTGCGGAAACCGCGTCGATCGGACTCACTCCGTCCGTCGACCGCCCTGGTTCACTCCGCCGGTGCTTCCAACGCCACCTTGATGTGAGACATCCGCCGCTTGATGCCGAACGCCATGCCACGGGCCCGCGGCCTGATCCGCTTGAACATGGGACCACCGTCCACTCGTGCGTCGACAACGACGAGGTCATCAACAGCCGGAGCCTGCTGGTGCTCTGCGTTTCCGAGGGCGCTCTTGATCACCTTCTCGAGCATCCGGGCTCCGCGATGGGGCTGGAAGCGGAGGATGTCGAGCGCCTCGTCGGCAAACTTGCCGCGAACGAGATCGGCCAGCGCCCGCACCTTGCGGGGACTGATCCGTGCGAACTTGTGAATTGCCGTATACGCCATTGCTCATCTTGCTCCCATGCCGGGCTTCCCGACGGAAACCCAACTCAGCCGCATCACTTCGCCGCTTCCTTGACCTTGCCGCCGTGCCCGCGGAACGTCCGCGTCGGGGCGAACTCGCCCAGCTTGTGACCGACCATGTCCTCGGTAACAAACACCTTGAGATGCTGCTTGCCGTTGTGGACCATGAACGTCAACCCGATGAACTCCGGGACAATCGTGCAGGCCCGCGACCATGTCTTGATCGGGTCTCGCTTGCTGCCCGACAGCTGTGCTTCGACCTTCTCATACAGGCGGGGGTCGATGTACGGCCCCTTCTTAGAACTGCGTCCCATGATCTACCGAGCGTCTGGCGCTCTCCCCTGCTGTCTTCTGATTCCGTTGACCGGTTGCGTCTGGCCTTTTACCTGGTAGCTATCCCAGCCCCTCCTCAGCGAAGCTTGAGCTGACCATAACGGCGGCTCTTCCGCCGCCTGATGATCGCCGAGCCGGAGGGCTTACGCGGCTTCCGGGTTCCGCCACCCTTGGCGCTCTTCCCGGTGGGGCTGACCGGATGCCGGCCTCCCTTGGTACGACCTTCACCACCACCGTGCGGATGGTCGATCGGGTTCATCGCCGTGCCGCGGACGTGCGGCCGAATGCCCATCCAGCGCTTCCGCCCGGCCTTCCCGAGCACCACGTTCATGTGCTCGGAATTGCCGATGGCTCCGATCGTCGCCCGACAAGCGGCTGGAACACGACGGATTTCGCCGCTTGGAAGCGTGAGTTGGGCCCACTGCGATTCCCGGGCAACAAGCACTGCCGACGAACCGGCCGAGCGGCACAACCGCCCACCGCGACCAGCCTGGAGTTCGACGTTGTGAACCTGCATGCCGAGCGGAATGGCAGACATCGGCAGACAGTTGCCCACTTCCGGAGGAGCCTCCGCACCACTCTGAACGGTGGTGCCGACCTTCAGCCCCTCAGGAGCGAGAATGAATCGCTTCTCACCGTCGGCGTAGACCACGAGGGCAACACGACAGGTGCGGTTGGGATCGTACTGGATCGAGTCAACCTTGCCGGGAACGCCGTCCTTATTGCGACGGAAATCGATCAACCGGTAATGCTGCATGTGACCACCGCCGCGGTGCCGCGACGTGATCTTGCCTTGGTTGTTACGCCCACCGGTCTTCCGCTTGCGAACGCGGAGGTGCTTCGGAGCCTCAGCGCCGGGCGTCAGTTCCTTGAAATCGGAAACGCTCGCCCCACGACGGCCAGGACTGGTCGGATTGTAATTACGGATTCCCATGGCTTCGGAAGCTCTTGTGTCTCGTGGTTGGCGGCTGGCTCGTGGGCCTCTTGGCCACTCAGAACAGGTCGATCTTGAAATCGGGCTTGAGGGTCACGATTGCCTTTTTCCAGGCCTTGGCACTTGTGCGTCGAGTCCGGCTTCGGCGAGCCTTGCCGACACGATTCTGGACAGCGACCTTCTCGACCTTGACGTTGAACATCTCTTCCACGGCGCGACGAATGTCAGGCTTGGTCGCGTCGGTAACGACCTCGAACGAATACGCTCCGTTGCGCTGGGCCCGGTGCATCCCCTTCTCGGTAACGAGCGGACGGACGATCACCTGGTGCGAGCCAAGTCGCGGATTCAGCATCGGGGGGGGAGGAACTGGGACGGACATGAATTACTCTCCTCGCGTTGTCTTGCGGGCTGCCGCGGCCTTGGCGACCGGCTTCGATGCCTTCCGCGCCGATGACGGACGCGACTCCGGCGACTTCACCTTGGCCTTCACCGACGCACGAAATGCATCGATGGCTGCCGTCGTCATAACGATCTTCCGCGGCCGGAGAATCGCCCAGGCGTTTAGATCGCCGACGGGCGACACCGACACACCCTCGATATTCCGAGCCGACTTCCAGAGATTGTCGTCGTGCTTCTCGGGAGCCACAAGCACCGTGTGCTCCGTGACACCGAGCGCCCCGAGCAGTCCATACACGGTCGCCGTCTTCGGAGCCGCGAGTGCCAGCGAATCGACAAGGCGAACCTCATCATCGGCAAGCCTCGCCGCGAGCGCCATGCGGGTCGCTGCCTGAAGCGACTTCCGCGGCATCCGAAATCCGAAATCACGCGGACGCTTGGCGAAGATGTGACCGCCGCCACGACGCGTACCGCTCCGCCGACCACCGGCACGGGCGTTACCAGTACCCTTCTGGCGATAGAGCTTCTTCGTCGAACCGGCCACCTCACCCCGCGACTTGGTACGGTGCGTGCCCTGACGGAGGTTCGCCTGGTACATCACGACAGCATCGTGCAGGAGCTGTTTGTTGACCGAGGGAGCAAGCTCCGCCGGATCGATTTCGTACGTGCCGACCTGCTTGCCACTCAGGTCATATACGGCGAGATTCACTTCGCACCTGCCTTCTTCTTGGAAACCGGCGCACCGGGACCGGCAACCTTCTTGATCAGATTCGTCTGCTGGACGACCACCATCGCGCCGTTAGGGCCAGGCACGGCCCCCCGCACGAGCAAGAGATGATTCTCTTTGTCAACGCGAACGACCTTGAGATTCCGCATCGTCGACCGTTCGTTTCCGAACCGGCCGGCCATTCGCTTGCCCTTGAAGACGCGGGCCGGCGACGTGTTCATGCTCGTACCGCCCTGATGGCGATGGACCTTCTTGACGCCGTGTGAAGCCCGCTGCCCCTTGAAGCCGTGCCGCTTCATAACGCCGGCAGTGCCGCGCCCCTTGGTGGTGCCGGTCACGTCGACACGAACAACCCCCTCGAAGACCTCGACGGAAAGATCCTGACCGACCTCGACCCCGTCGACCGTGCCGCGGAACTCGCGAACGTAACGCTTGGGCTCACACCCAGGCTTGGGAAGAGCGACGACGCCAGCCTCGGCCTTCCGCTGACTCCGCTTGCTCTCGAGATTGGCAACCTGCCCGCGCACGGCGCGACTCGCCAACCGGCGAGGCTTGTCGAGAAACCCGACCTGAACGGCCGAGTAGCCATCACGCTCGAGCGAGCGGAGGCGAAGAACTTTGCAGGGCCCAGCCTCGATGACCGTCACCGGCACC
Organism: uncultured Planctomycetaceae bacterium; assembly: GCA_903951635.1. Classification (GTDB taxonomy): domain Bacteria; phylum Planctomycetota; class Planctomycetia; order Pirellulales; family UBA1268; genus QWOP01. The sequence goes on along the minus strand of CAJBCV010000277.1, from coordinate 15,050 downwards.
ACCGTGCCGTCGGCGTCGAACACCTGAGTCATGCCCACCTTGCGACCGATCAACCCCTTGCGGGCCGGACGCTCAGCCTTGGCAGCCACCCCACGCCTGAAGCCCTTGGCCCCAGCAGAAGCAGCACCACCGGTTGTTTCTTGAGCAGCCATGTTGTACGCCGTCGAAGCTCCCCACCCCCCAAAAAGGGAGCCGAGGCTACTTCTGGATCACGCTCGAAGCCGCTGGCTGCGGGAGCACTCGCCTGCCCACCACCCTTGCCGGGAGGAGACATCCGAGCCTTACCCACAACGCCTTCCAAGCATGCCGTGTCGGACGCTCCTGAAAGTGTTGAAAAAACGCTGAAAACCACCGCGGCGGCCGTGACGGACAACCCGCCACGACCACAACGACTATCTCGAAGATGCCTTAATCTTGATGTCGACGCCAGCAGGCAGACTCAATTTATTGAGTGCCTCGATCGTCTTGGCCGTCGCCTGCACGATATCGATCACGCGCTTGTGCGTGCGGATCTCGTACTGCTGACGGGCCTTCTTGTCGATGTGCGGACTGGAAAGGACGGTGTAACGCTCGATCCGAGTCGGCAGCGGGATCGGACCGTGAACCTCAGAATTGGTTCGCTTGGCGGTGTCGACGATCTCGGCGGCACTCTGATCGAGCACGCTGTGGTCGTACGCCTCCATACGAATGCGAATGATTTCTTGGGTTGGCCCTGCCACGGCTTACTCCACTGATACTGGCCTATCGAACTTTCGCACCACCACAGACGGACCAGGTTGACCTGCCGTCAACGGACAGACTCTTCCGGGAGCCTGAAGCCTGCCCCACAAAACCCGGCCAAGCCACATCGGACAAAAAGCGAAACAAATCGACCAAAATCAGCCAACATGCTCTCCACGACGCCCTCGGCGTCCCGAATCGGCCTCCTCCGCGGACATACAGCCCCGGGTGACCGATGGAAACGACGCCATCCCTCCGGATGAACTTGGGTGGAGGGACCGGCCGCGACAGCCTCCAGCGACCTGTTCAGGCCGCGGGCGTCGCTGTGGGATCGAAGAGGAGAATGTAAGGATGGGCGGAGGTGGTGTCAACATGCCCCCCGGCACTTGCCCGCGTTTCTGCTGTTTTGAGCCGTTTTCCCCGCATAAAGTCGGGGATGGCTTCTTCTCGCGGGTGTCTGCCCGTAAAAATCCCTGGCGTCGACAGTCCCCGCCCGCCCCTCTCCGGCCGTCGGTGGGATGAAGAATCCCGTTGGATTCCCCCCGCTGCGTGTCCCCTGCCAGGAAACTTCCTCCATGAAGGCTTTGCTTCTCACATCGCCCGGCGATCTTGCGTTCGCGGAGGTTGAAACGCCCACCCCCGGCCCGGGAGAAGTTCGCGTTCGGGTGGCAGCCTGCGGCATCTGCGGCAGCGACGTCCATGGATTCACCGGGTCGACCGGACGCCGGATCCCCCCTTTGGTGATGGGTCACGAGGCCGCCGGCACGGTCGATGCCGTGGGAGCGGGGGTCGACGATCTTTCCGTCGGCACCCGTGTGGCCCTCGATTCGACCGTATTTTGCGGTCATTGCACTCACTGCCTGGCAGGCCGGGAGAATCTCTGCACCGACCGGCAAGTGCTCGGCGTTTCCTGCGGTCCGTACCGTCGACATGGCTGTTTTGCCGAGTTTGTGGTGGTTCCCCGACGGGTGGCCTATCCGATTCCCGACAGCCTCGACTTCATCGCCGCGTCCCTGCTCGAGCCGCTCACCATTGCCCTTCATGCCGTCCACCTGGCGGGTGTCGGCCCGGAGACCAGATCGGCGGTCGTCGTGGGGGCCGGCCCGATCGGCCTGGCCTGCGTTGCCTCGCTGCGGGCCTACGGGGTGCCCAGAATCGCCGCGATCGACCTCGACGAGGGTCGACTCGCTCAGGCCCGCTCGCTCGGCGCTACCGAGACGTTCGTCGCCGGGGAGGATGCGGGGGTAAAGGCGGCACGCTTCGGGACATCGAATGCGGACACCGACGGCGCGGACGTCGTTTTCGAGGCGGTCGGGGCGACGGCTCCGGTGCGGACGGCGATCGAAGCCTGCACGCGGGGGGGCACCGTGGTGCTCGTCGGAAACGTTTCCCCCCAGATCGAAATGCCGCTGCAGATGGTCGTCACCCGGCAGTTGCGGCTCCAGGGATCCTGCTCGTCAGCCGGGAGCTATCCGGAGGCGATTCGGCTGGTCGCCGAGGGGAAGATCGATCTGTCATGCTTCGTCAGCAAGGTCGCACCGTTGGCGGAGGGGGTCGAGTGGTTCCACCGCCTCCACGAGCGTGAGCCGGGCCTCGTGAAAGTCGTGCTCACCCCCTGATTCCGCGCTGTTTTCCGCCTTTCCCGCCACCCGAGGAACCGTCCGATGTCAGCCCCGTCCCCCACCGGCCCGGCCCTGTTCGATCTCACCGGCCGTACGGCACTCGTCACCGGCGCCAGCCGGGGGCTGGGGCTGCAGATGGCCGGTGCCCTCGCCCGGGCCGGCGCCGATCTCGTGATCACCGCCAGAAAGGTCGAAGATCTCGCAGCTCCACGAGCCGCCCTCGAGGCCCACGGCCACCGCGTCACGCCGCTTCCGCTCGATCTCCGCAGCGAATCGAGCATCCGCGACTGCGCGGCGGCGGCGATTGAAGCCGCTGGGGGAATCGACGTCCTCCTCAACAACGCCGGCTGCAACATCCGCAAGCCGGCCGTGGAGGTAACCTGGGACGACTGGAACACGATCCTCGACACGAACCTCCGCGGCACGTTCTTCATGGCCCAGGCCATGGCGCGGCACATGATCCCGCGAAAAAAAGGGCGGATCATCAACATCGGGAGCGTGACGAGCGTCTTCGGCTACGCCGGACTGACGCCGTATTCGGCCAGCCGAGGGGGCGTGAAGCAGATGACGATGAGCCTCGCCGACGACCTCGGGCCGCACGGGATCACGGTCAACTGCCTGGCGCCGGGATGGTTCCGCACCGCCCAGAACGACGTCATGTACCGCGACGAGGAATGGATTGCCTACCTCACCGAAAGAATCCCCCTCAAGCGTCCGGGAAAGGCCGAGGATCTCGACGGCGCCGTCGTCTTCCTGGCCTCCGATGCAAGCGCCTACGTGACCGGTCAGACGCTCCTGGTCGACGGCGGCATCACGACCGGTTCGACGCGTGCCCTGCCGCTGAAAAAGCCGGTCTGAACCACTCCGAGCGGATCGACCGAAGCGTTGAACACGATGGCAGAAACCCCCACGACACGCGGCGGCGAACTGTTCTTTCCGGCCGCTGACGGTCCGTTCTTCGAGTGGCACCCCACCAATTCCGGTGGCGACGACACCGATCTGATCTGTGCTGAACTGTCGCGGCTGGCCTACGCACCGCCCCCGCGGATCGAAACGGAACTGCGCCGTATCGGCTTCGACTTCCTTGAGCCCCTCGAGAGCCGCCGGCTGTTCTCCGTGCGGGCCGCCGCCGACGGCTTCGTGTGCCGCGACCCCCGGGACGGCACGCTGTTCGCCGTCTTCCGCGGTACCGAGACGGGAAACCTCGACGATCTCCTCGCGAATCTCCTCGTCGATCCGGTTGAATGGCGGCCGGGGACGATCGTCCACCGCGGCTACGGCCGGACCTTCGACGAGCTGCGTGGCCCCCTCGAGCCGTGGCTGCTCGAGCCCCCCGGCCGCACGATCGCCACCGGCCACAGCCTTGGCGGGGCGCTGGCCACGCTGTGTGCCGCCGACTTCCCGGCGGCGGAATTGGTCACGTTCGGTGCACCACGCGTCGGCACCGACTCGCTTTGCCTCCGTCCCGGGAAACCGGGGCGGCGCTACGTGCACTGCTGCGACCTCGTCCCGCGCGTGCCCCCGGCACGCTTCACCGAAGTCGCCCTCGACGACCTCGCCGACGGACTCCTCGACAACCTCGCGCCGCCCGCGGGGTGGCTCGCCATAGCGTCGCAGGGGGCACTGCGGCAGGCGGCACGCCTGGCAGCCGAAACGGTGGCCCGGATCGCGGAGGGAAGAGGCTGGGACCACGCCTTCGTCCACCCCGGTCCGCTTGTCTACCTCGATCGGCGAGGGGGCGTTCACATCGAGCCGAGCGCAGCGGTCATCGCCGCCGACCAACGGCAGGCCCGCAGCGACTACCGCGAGGCCATCGGCGCCGGCGGGACGGGAAGCAACGCCACGGCGCTGCTGGAAACGCTCGCCGGCCTTTCGACGGCGCTGCTACGCGGCGACCACGACGCCACCGCAGCCGCCCGGGAGCGGCTGTTTGCAGAACTTTCCCGCAGCGACGCGATGGGAAGGGTGGTCGTCCGCGATCTGGCCGACCACGCCGCGATCCACTACGTCCGCGTCCTCCTCCAGGCGGAGTCCGGGAGCGGCGACTGATCGCGATGGCGTGAGAGAGGGCGCCAACGCGGCGGATCTCCCCGCCGCTCACATGAAGGCATCGGCGGTTTCCGCCGGGGCTGGGCCGTACTTGAGCGGGGCCATCGTGAAGCTCGCCCGCCCCTGGCTCACGCTCCGGACCGCGGCCGAATAGCCGAACATGCTCGCCAGCGGGGCCTCCGCCGTGAGCACTGTCACCCCGCCGCGGATCTCGGTCGCCGTGATGATCGCCCGCCGCTGCTGGAGATCGTTGATGACGTCGCCGAGATGCTCCTCCGGCACGCTCACCTCGACTCGCATCACCGGCTCCAGGAGCACTGATCCGGCGGCTGAGAGGAGCTTGTCGACGGCGTCGGCGGCCGCGATCCGGATCGCGACCTCCCCCGGCGGTGGCTCGGGGATCGGGCTCTCGAGGACGACGATCCGCACGCCCCACAGCGGACAGCCCTTGAGCCCCCCGCGTTCCGCGCTCTCCCGGACCGCCAGCGTCATCGCCGCGGCGATGTCGGCGAGGGCCTCGTTCTCGGGAAACCACCCCTGCTCGACGGTGACACCTGCCTGGTCGTCGGTCGGCTCGGCCCGGATCGTGACGGTGGCGACGAGCGTCTGGCCGGCCACCTGACGGTTCGACTGGCCGACGACCGTGGCGGCGCTGCGGAGCGTTTCCTTGTAGCTCACCCGCGGCTTGTGGACGCGGCACTTGAGGTTGAAGTCGCGCTGGAGCCTGTGGCGGATCACCTCGAGGTGGAGCTCGCCCATCCCGGAGATGAGCGTCTGCCCCGTCTCCTCGCTCTCGCTGGCCCGGAACGTCGGATCCTGCCGCTTCATCATCTCGAGGACATCGCCGAGTTTCTTGCGCTCGAGGCTCGTCTCCGGCTCGATCGCCATCGAGATCACCGTTTCCGGAAACTCGATCGATTCGAGGATCACCGGGGCATCGGCGTCGCAGAGCGTGTCGCCGGTGATGCTGTTGCGGGGGCCGATGACACCGACGATGTCGCCTGCTTCGCACTTCTCGATCTGCTCGCGGCGGTCGGCCTGCACGCGCCACAGTTGGGCGATGTTCTCCTTCTTCTGCCGGAGCGGATTCCACATCCGGCTCCCCGCCTTGAGCGTGCCGGAATAGATGCGGACGAAGTACAGGTCGCCATGCTTCTCGGCGAGGATCTTGAACACGAGCCCGCAGAACGGCGCCGCCGGATCGGCCGCACGCTTGACCGTGACGGGCGTCTTCTTCGACGGGTCGAGGCCCTCCACCGGGGGCACGTCGAGCGGGCTGGGGAGATAGAAGGCGACCGAATCGAGCACCGGCTGCACGCCGATGCAGTCGAGGGCGGAGCCGGCCAGGACCGGCACGACGCGGCGGGCGAGGGTCGCCTCGCGGATCGCCTTGCGGATCACGGCGGTGGGGATCGGTGCCTCGTTCATCGCCAGTTCGGCGAGCTCATCGGAGAAGTCGAAGAGTGTGGAGACGAGCTGCTCGCGCCATTCGGCCGCCAGGTCGGCGACGTCGTCGGGGATCGGGCCCACCGTGAACGCCTCGGCCGGGGCGTCGCCCTCGAGGACCTCGTCCCGCGGCGGATAGGTGAGGAGTTTCATCTCGACCAGATCGACGATCCCGCGGAAGGGATCCTTGACGTGCGGCGGACCCATGCCGAGGGGCACGTGGAGCACCAGCGGCTTGGCGCCGAGCCGCTTCTCGATCTGGTTGACGGTGCCGAAGAAGTCGGCCCCCTCACGGTCGAGCTTGTTGACCAGCGCCACGCGCGGCACGTGGTATTTGTCGGCCTGACGCCACACCGTCTCGCTCTGCGCCTCGACTCCTTCGCGGGCCGAGAAGACGACCACCGCCCCGTCGAGGACGCGCAAGCTGCGTTCCACCTCGGCGGTGAAATCGACGTGGCCGGGAGTGTCGATGAGGTTCACCGTCACGTCGCGCCAGCGGAAGCTCACCGCCGCAGAGTAGATCGTGATCCCACGCTCCTGCTCCTCGGGATCGAAGTCGGTGACGGTCGTCCCTTTGTCGACGTCGCCGAGGCGGTGGCTCGACTTGGTGTAGAAGAGCATCCGCTCGGTGAGCGTGGTCTTGCCGGCGTCGATGTGGGCGACGATGCCGATGTTGCGAATGCTGGCCAGTTGCCGGCTCATGATCTCACGATTCCTCGGTGACCGGCGGCGGTCACATCTTGCGGACGGTGCCGATGCCGAGCAGTTCCAGCCCCTTCCGCAGCACCCGGCCGGTGAGGTCGCACAGCGCCAGCCGGCTCGACCGCTCCGGCTCGGAGCACTTCAGGATCGGCAAGGCGTCATAAAAGGCCGAATAACAGCCGGCGAGATCGTAGAGCCACGCGGTGAGGACGTTCGGCCGATAGTCGGCCTCGACATCCTCGAGGACCTCTCCGAAGCGGGCGATCTCGAGGGCCAAGGCGCGTTCCTTCGGATCGGCAAGCACGATCGGCGGCGCCGCTTTCCTCAGGGCCTCGCGATCGATCCCCCCCTTCTCCAGCACCCCTTCCACCCGGGCCACGGCGTACTGCATGTAGGCTGCGGTGTTGCCGGTGAGGAGGAGCATCTTGTCGTAGCTGAAGACGTAGTCGGTCGTCCGGTTCTGGCAGAGATCGGCATACTTGATGGCGCCGATGCCGACCGTCTCGGCGACGCGGCGGCGTTCTTCCGCCGAGAGCCCCTCGTCACCGGCGGTGAGGGCCGCGGCCCGTTCCACTCCCTCGTCGAGGAGTGATTCGAGCCCCACCGTGTCACCGGCTCGGGTCTTGAACGGCTTGCCGTCGTCCCCGAGCACGGTGCCGAAGGCGACGTGGACGAGTTCGGCGCCGTCGATGCCCCACCGCTTGGCCGTCTCGAACAGCTGATCGAAGTGCTGCCCCTGACGGTGATCGACGACGTACAGGATCCGGTCGGGATTCCAATGCTCCAGCCGCCAGCGAATCGTCGCCAGGTCGGTCGTCGCGTAGAGGAAGGCACCGTCGGCCTTGCGGACGAGGAATGGTGGCTTGTCGTCGCCGTCGAGGAAAACCCCCATCGCCCCGCGGCTCTCGCGGGCCAGCCCCTTCGCCTCGAGATCATCGACGACCCCGGCGAGAAACGGCTGGAAGAAGCTCTCCCCCAGGGTGTGATCGAAGCGGACGTCGAGACGGCCGTAGAGACGCTCGATGTCACCGAGGCATGCCGGCATGAACCGCTCCCAGAGGGCCCGGTTGTCGGCGTCCCCTTCGTGGAGCCTGGCGGTCTCGAGGAGGACTTCGCGACCGGCGTCGGGATACTGTGCCGCCAGGGCCGCGATCGACGGATCGGCGCCGATATCCTCCGGCTTGCCGTCGGCGAGTTTGCGGACCGTGCGATAGATCCGCCCCAGTTCGCCGGTGGGATCGGCGGCGAAGGCGCCCTCGTCGCCAAATCGCTTCCAGCCCCAGAGGATCATTCCGAACTGCGTGCCCCAATCGCCGAGGTGGTTGTCGGTGATCGTGTCGTGGCCGCGGAAGCCGAGGATCCGGGCGAGCGCGTCGCCGATGACCGTCGAGCGGATGTGGCCGACGTGCATCGGTTTGGCGACGTTCGGCGAACTGAAATCGATGACGATCGTGTCGGGATCGGCCACGGCGGGGACCCCGAGGCGCTCGTCGCGGAAGGCCGCAGAGATCGCCGCAGCGAGGGCCTCGTCGCGGACCCGGACATTGATGAATCCGGGGCCGACGGGATCGCCGGGAGGGGCAAAGGCCTCGCCGTAGCCCGGCGCGTCGGCAAGGCGACGGGCGATCTCGATGGCCAGATCGCGGGGTTTCTTTCCCGCCTTCTTCGCCAGCCCCATCGCCATGGTGCCGGAATAGTCCCCGAACTTGGCGTCGGCCGTCTCCCGGACCTGCTCGAGGAGCGTTGGGATCTCCGCGGCGTCGATCGCCACGACGCCATCGGCTGCAAGGCTCTCGAAGGCCGCCGCGAAGCAACTCCGCAGCCGGTCACGGAACGTCCCAGCCGAGGCGGGCGCAAGAGCCCGTGCCGTGTCGTCCACCATCACGTCGCGGCTCCCGCCGACGGCAGGGGGACACGGCGGGCCTCGCTCCAGAGATGCTCAAGATCCCAGTAATCACGGGCCTCGGCGTCGAACAACTGGACCACGACGTCACCGTAATCGAGGACGATCCACCGCCCTTCCTCATATCCCTCGCCCCCCCGCTTGCGGTCGTTCCACTCCCGCTTCATGACCTGCTCGATCTCGTCGGCCATCGAGTGGATCTGCCGTCGGCTCGTCCCGGTGGCGACCACGAAGTAATCGAACATCGGCGTCACCTCGCGGAGGTCGAGGATGCGGATGTCGGTGCCGCGGGTCTCCTCGGCAATCCGCGCAGCGGCCAAGGCACGCTCGAGGGCGGGAGCGAGCGAAGGAGCCGCGGAGGGATCAACAGAGGACTTCGCCATGGAGCGTCGCGGGATCAGGAGGGGCTGGAACGGGGAAAGGACGGGAAGGCCAGAGTCTACCTGCAATCGCACCGCGCTCCCACTGCCCGCACCGACGATTGTCGGGGGCTTCAGCGTGAGAGCGCCCGCTCGGCTGCCAGCGCGATTCCCACGAGCACGAGGTCGGGCATCTCGATCGCCCCGGGGACGGCCGGGAGGATCGCCCGGCTCCACCCTCCGGTGACGAACACCGGGGCCGACGGCCCGAGGGCCAATCGCGACCTGGCCACGAGTTCGACGATCGCCCCCCGCATGCCCCAACCGATACCGGCGGCGATCGCCTCGCGGGTGTTTCCACCGGGCATCGCCGGGGGATCGGCATGTTCGAGGGCCCGGACTTCAGGGAGCTTGCTCGTCCCTTGAGCCAACGCCCGGGCCATGAGCGTCGGCCCGGGGAGGATCGCTCCTCCGAGGAATCGTCCGTCGGGGGCGATAAGGTCGACCGTCGCCGCAGTGCCGCAGTCGACGACGATCCCCCCCTCGCCGCGCGGCTTCACCGCTGCCGCGGCGGCGGCTGCCGCGAGGCGATCGATCCCCACTCGGTGCGGTTCGGCGACCGCCGGCAGGAAGGGCAGATCGGCATGGCCGATCCTCCGCTGCCGCAGCGGCCGTCGGCCGGTCGCCGATTCCTCGGCCAGCGCCATCTCGAGCACCGCGGCCGCGGCGTCGTGGACACTCGCGACGAGGATCACCGCTGGCCCGGGGGCAGCGACGGCGAGCCATTGACGGAGGAGATTCGTGCGGAGGCCGCGGTTGTCGATCTCCAGTCGCTGGTGGACCGTCGGCAGGCCGACCCGGCTCCCGCTGGCATCGAGGCCGCGGTCGGCCACCACCGCGAGTTTGATCCGGCTGTTCCCCACGTCGGCCAGGAGCAGCGTCTCCGCCGGTCGGCCAGTCGGTCCCACGGCGTCGTCGGGAAGGGGCATGCGGGCGGTCCTCCGGGAGGAGCAGGCCAACGGCGGCAGTGTTTCGCCGCCACGCTCGGGGCTACGGCGCGGGATCGGTCCGAGGACTGTCCATCTCCCGCACCACAGCGGCCAGCAGGCGATCGAGGCCCTCGCCGGTGACGGCACTGACGGCGATCACGGTCCGGCCGGTGGCCGCTTCGAGGGCCGCGCGGGTCTCGGCAGCGGCGGGCAACTCGGACTTGCTGACGACGAGAATCTCCGGTCGCTCCCCGAGCCGGGGATCATGCAGCACCAGTTCCTCACGGATCGCAAGGTAATTGGCCAGCGGATCGGTGCCGTCCATCGGCTGCGGTTCGACGACATGCACGATGATCCCGGCCCGCTCGACATGACGGAGAAACTCATGGCCGAGGCCGTGGCCGGCGTGGGCGCCTTCGATGAGGCCGGGGAGGTCGGCCAGCACGAAGCTGCGGTCGCGCGAAATCGACACGATCCCCAGCATCGGCGTCTTCGTCGTGAAGGCGTAGTCGGCGATCTCGGGGCGGGCGCGGGAAAGGCGGGAGAGGAGCGTGCTCTTTCCGGCGTTGGGCTTACCGACGAGACCGACGTCGGCGATCACCTTGAGCTCGAGGAGAATCCGTCGGACTTCCCCCTTCTCACCGGGCGTCGTCTCCCGAGGGGCCCGGTTCGTCGACGACTTGAAGTGGACGTTGCCGAACCCGCCGGCGCCCCCCTTGGCAGCGACGAGTTCATCGCCCGGGGCGGCCAGATCCCGAAGCACGAGTCCCGAGGCCTCGTCGATGACGATCGTGCCCGGAGGCACGGGGAGCAGAAGATCGGTGGCCGAACGCCCCTTGCAGTTTTGCGGACCACCCGACTGGCCCGACTCCGCCCGCCACTGCATCCGGTGGGCCAGGGCCGCCAGTGAATCAACTCCGGGTTGGGCGCGGAGGATCACACTGCCGCCACTCCCGCCATCCCCACCGTCGGGACCGCCGCGGGGAATGTATTTCTCCCGACGGAAGCTCGAGCTCCCTCTCCCGCCGTCGCCGGCCGCTACCTCGAGATGGACGCGGTCGACGAACACGGTCTCGCCTGCCCCTCACGGGCTCGAGGGGGAAGGAAGGGATCGATCAAGCCTGAACGTTGACCCGACGCCCTTCGCGATCGAAGGCGACCACGCCATCGACGAGAGCGAAGAGGGTGTAATCGGTGCCCATTCCCACGTTTTTCCCGGGATGGAACTTGGTGCCGACCTGACGGACGAGGATGTTTCCGGCACGCACCTGCTGGCCGGCGAACTTCTTCACGCCGCGCATCTGGGCGTTGGAGTCACGACCGTTACGACTTGACCCCTGACCTTTTTTGTGTGCCATGACAATCGACCTCGGAGCGGGTTCTGCGGAAGGGATTCGAGTGGAAACGGGAACGGGCAGGATCAGCCCAAGCGGGCGACAACCCCGTCGCAAAACCCCCTCGAGAGAGGGTGAAATGCCCGGGGCCCTGCAGTTCCCGATTACTGTTCGTACCGGAAAACCCAGGCGTGGTCAACGCCCTCGCGGACGGCCGTGGCGGCGGCGAGGAGGGAGGGGCCTTCCGCCCCCAGGAGCCCGATCACCATTCGGGCCCGCTTTTCGACGTCAGCCTCCGCGCCGAAGGCTGTCAGCATCGTGTCGTAGGCGGTCAATGCCCCCCCTGAGAGGACGGGGCGGCGGTCGAAGTCCATGTCGTCGAGCACGACTCTGGCCCGGGCGAGATCGAGTTCGTGGATGAGGGCGTCCAGACGCACAGCGGCGCTGCCGAACAAGGCCACCGCGGCCGATCGGCGCGTCGCAGCCGGGGTCGTCGCCTCGAGCGCCGCCAGAACCTTGACGAGCGACTCCAGCGGCCTGACCGCGACATCCTCTTCCGAGAGTCCGCAGCGATCGAGCATGCCGCGGCGGAGGGCGGCGCGCTCGTCATCCAGCGGCGCCGACAATCCCCGGACGAGATCCTCAAACCATTCCTGCCCAACCTTCCCGAACAGCGCTTCGATCGCCGCCGGACGGGCCGCGGGGGGCTGGAGGCGGGCCAACGCGGCAACGACCTTCGAGAGCGGCACGAGGCTCGGCGGAACGTCACGATCGACCGCCCCGGCTGCCTTCACGGCCGCCGGCGGATCGAGGATCTCTTCCCAGGTGAGCCCCAATCGTTCGAGCCCCTCCCGCGGCGACGAAGCGGTCTGCCGCCCGCGTCCCAGGGCTTCGAGGACACGATTGCCGATCGTCCGGCGCTCGTACATGCCGGCATGGCCGACGCTCATCTCCTCGCTCAGGCTGGTGGAATCATCGCCGGGGCGCCAGAAGTCGAGTCGCAGACTCTCGAGCGCATGCTCCTCTCCGGCCACCGGCACCGAGTCGGCCGCAAACGCGGCGTCGGCCCGCGTCCGCCAGCGGATGGCGTTGGTGAGACCGCGGACGTAGATCGAGAAGTAGTCGATCCGAGGATCGACATCCTCCCACACCGCCACGCCCCAACGCTCCTCGCCCGGGGCGAGGTCGCGCTCCGTCATCCGGGCGCTGTCATGGAGATCGATGCGGGTGTCTTCGCGTTCGCGGATCGCAGCCAAGGCGCCCGGCACGACCCGATCGAGATACGCGCGGTAAGACAGGGCCCCTTCCTGCTTCGAGAGCCCCTCGACACTCTCGAGGACGAAGTGCGGCAGGAACCTGACCGGCTTTTTCACCGTCTCGCTGCTCAGCCGGGTCGCATCCCCGTCCGCCATGACGATCCGCCGGGCGCCGGTGTTCTTCACCCGGTAGAGGAGATACCACACCCGCTTCCGCTGCATGCGGAAGTCGCGACTCGGCACATCGACGTCGATCTGCCGCGGGGGCTTGAAGGCGAACTCGAGCGACCAGATGTCGCGGGGGAAGTCGCGGTTGCGTCCCTGTTCGACGAGCGTCGCTCCGATCGGCGCCTGCTTCGGCTCCCAAGCGAGATCGAGGAGTCCATCGGTGATCTCGGGAAGATCGGCGCGGAGAAGGGCGTCGTCCCCAGAGCGGTCGGCCGGGATGACGGTGAGCACGCCCGGCGCCAACCGCCGGTAGCCGGTCGGCTCCACCGCCGAGGAAATCTGGCTCGCGGCGGCCACGGCAGCAACGGCGAGAAGGAACGCGATGGGAGTGCGGTGTCGGGCCCGCCTACGCCCCCACCCCTCCCCGCAGGACGCGGTGGGGCGGTTCACGGTGCGCAGGGCACCGGAGGTCGTGGTTGTGAGCGCGTCATCCGCTGCCGGCGGCAGGCTAGCCATGTGTCGAGTTCCCCCGTTCCTTGATTATCCCCCCGAAGATACGGAAAGCCTGACTTTTCCGGTGAAAACACGGACAACCGGCCCAGCCGGCACAGATTTCCTTGCTTTCCCAATACCCCCAGATCATCATGTCAAAGTTCGGGGAGGGTTCTCCAGAAACTGGCCTCCCCGGCAATCACCTGCCGAAAGACACTTCGTCGGCGACGTTGTCAGCCCCATGGGCCGAGCGTCGGCAGCGCACGAGGCCTGAGGGCTGTTGCACGATGCCTGTCACCGATCCCATCGCTTCCGCGCAACCCCTGACCGGCAACGAGGCCCTCGGTCCGATGTTTCTCTCCGCCGAGGACTTTGACGCCACCGGGATTCTTGCCGGGGTCGAGCCTTGTGCCTCGAATTATTGGTGGATCCCCGAACTCCATCCGGGCATCCCGGACGGGACGACCATCGACATCGCTCTGCCGGGGGAGCGACTCGTGGAGGGGCAGCCTGCCGGTGGCAACCCGTCGTCCGTTCCCGCCCGCCGTCATGCGGCGCGGCGGACATCCCGGCAGTCGACGGCCGCCTGAATCACTTCGCCGGCGAGTGCCGCGTAGTCTTCGGCGCCGTGGGAATCGGGGGCATAGTCGAAGATCGACTGGCCAAAACTCGGCGCCTCGGCCAGGCGGATGTTCCGGCGGATTCTCGTGCGAAACACGCGGGCATTGGCCCACGCCGGATGGCGATCGCCGCCCGATTCGAAAAACCCTTCGACATCGCGGGCTACCTCGTTGGCAAGCCGGGTGGCCGACTCGTACATGCACAGCACCACCCCCAAGAGCCGGAGGCGTGGGTTGACCCGGTCAGCCACGAGCTCCATCGTCTCCAAGAGCTTCGAGAGCCCGTGAAGGGCGAGAAAGTGGGGCTGGAGCGGCAGCAGGACCTCATCGACGCTGGCCATCGCGTTGAGCGACAAAAGCCCGAGGGACGGTGGGCAGTCGATGATCATCGCGTCGTGGCGCACGCCTTCCCCCCTCCCCTGACAGGCGTCATCCGCTTCGATCCGCTGCCGGAGGATTCCCTCGCGGCCGGGGCGGTTGGCGAGCGCCATCTCCACGGCGGAGAGATCGATGTGGGACGGAAGGACATGGAGGCGATCCGCCGCCGTGACACGGGCCTCGGCAAGCGAAGCGCCACCGACGAGGACGTCGTAGGCGGAGAGCGGATGGCGGCCCGGTTGCACCCCGGCATGGAGGGTGGCGTGGGCCTGCGGATCGAGGTCGACTAGGCATACGTCCTGCCCCGCCCGGGCCAGGGCCACGGCGAGGTTCACCGAGGTGGTCGTCTTGCCGACGCCCCCCTTCTGATTGGCCACGGCGATCGAGCGCATACGAGTGAGCCTCTGGAGAACCACGTCCGGAAAGCGATCGCGGAGCGTCCCCTGCCTGGCCCGCCGACCTTCCGGCGAGCGCAGCAGGATGCGACGTCCACTCCACCGATTCCGCGGGAGGATAGGCTCCCGGCGGCGTGGTCAAAAGCCCGGTTTGCCGGAGGAATCCCAAGGGTTTATTACGGTTTTCGGCTCAACCAACTGGCTAGCCCGCCGGCAATCCGGCCCAGGCCGATCCTCCCCGGCTGCCCCACCACGGCCAGACTGCCAGCCGTGGCTCCGCCCCCCCCTGCCCCGCCGGCAGCCTCGGCGAGATCGATCACGAGCACCACCGGGGGGCGGTCCTTGGCGGGATCGGAGAACACGAGAGCCCAGTCCCACGACGCCGCCGGGAGTCGCTCACCGTCGATCGTAGCCGCCCCCCCCCAGCGGAAATTGGCGTCCTCGACGAGCCCCCGACGGAGATGAACCAACCCCGGGGCCTTGGAGACGTCGGCTCGCTCCAGCGCCACCAACACCCCCGGCTCGGTCCCCGGGGCCACGCCCCAAAGCTCGACACCCGGCGCCGTCGTCACCATCCGCGCGGCCTCCGGGCCGTAGAAGGCGAGGCAACGGCGTGT
>CAJBCV010000276.1 GCA_903951635.1 uncultured Planctomycetaceae bacterium | reverse complement strand
CCGGCCAACGATCGGCCATGCCGGATCGCCGTACCTGTCCTCCCACCAATGGACGGCCCCGGTGGTGATGTCAGCCGCCAGCCATGCCGACACGAAGTAGAGGACGAGCGGCATCACCATCCCTCCCCGTGGTTGAGAACTCGATGCCCTTCCGAATCGACGGCCGGGCCACGAACGAGTTGTTGCGGATTCTGCAACGACTGAGGGGCCGGCTCGGCGGCCATCGCCATCCACAGCCCGAGCCGCGCGGCGATCCGGGCCAGCCGGCCGACTGCCTGGAGAACCGGCCGCTGTGGCGTCGGGTTGATCGGCGATGCCGGCGAGGAGCCGAGCCACCAGCCGGCGGCGAGACAGACGACGACGATAGCGATGGTGCGGCGGTCGATCAGCATGGCGGCCTCAGGGGGCGAGGGTGAAGGCGGGAGATTTCACAAAAAAAGCAGTTTTTTGTGAATCGGTTGGGAGCGTTTCGCCGCTGATTCCTGCGGGCTCCAGCGGTGCCGGCAGCGCAGGGGCGGGCTCGAACCATTGGCCATGATCGATCGGCACCGGCTCCCAGTTGGCCGTAGTGCTGAAAGACCAAGAGTCACCGGCGGCCAGGACCGCTTCTGCATCCGCGCGAGTGATCCAAAACGAGCCGTCGGGCTGGTCGGCCGGGAACTTTCCGCCACCCTGCGGGGGCCATGTCACATCCCAAGAGTTGAAGACCAGGACTCCGTCGCGCGGATTCTTCGTCCCCGGCGGGCTGTTCTTCGCCCACCTCAGAGCCCCAAGCGCCATCTGGTGAGGCCACGTTCCGTTCCTAGCGATGAAGCCGTCGGCATCGCGGGCGCTCGCCACGAAGCCGATGTTGCTGGCGATCGTGACCGGCAGCCCAGAGGAAAGAGCCTGGACCAACTCATCCCACGATTGGACGCGGGCCACCTTCTTGATCGGGTGTTTCTTGGCCTCCTCGTCGAACCGTCCGGCGTCGTTTTTGCCTCCGTTTCCGTAGGCTCCCCACTCGCGTTCAAGGTGCTGACCATTGGTCAAGTCGAAGCCAAAATCGGCGTAGGGCTTCTGATAGGTCACGCCCCAATCCCGAACCCACTTGGCCGCGTGGAATCCGGTAGAGCCGTCCTCCCAGCCGCCGACCGGCTGCCGCCCGTCTCCGGGCCTGCCCCGCGCTTCGACTCGGGAACCGCCATAGATCGACGGCGTCGATGGGCGGAGGGGAACGTCGGCTCGCAATCCTGCGTCCCATGCCAGAGACTCCGCGAGATAGACCGCGTGCTGCGCCCCGTGCGCCACGCACGAACCCACTGAGGCTTGGTTGCTCACCTTGAAGGGAATGCCGTAAGCCTTGCGGCTGGCCTTGTCGGCCGCTCGCCACAGGAACACATCCCGGCCGATCGGCACGGCCATCGCATCCGGGGCGGCAGTGGCAAACACGCCCTCCCGCCCCATCGACGCGACGAACTCATCTGCCCCGGCGATGTCTGGCTGCCAGCCGAACCGGGCCTCGACCTTCGCGGCCACGTGGTGCGTGAGCCGCTCGACGAGCGCCCCCAGCATCGCGGCCACGACCACAAAGCCGACAGCCGAGAGAGTCCAGACTTGGCGACGTTGGGTCATCGTTCGCCCCCTGAACGCTTTGGCTCGTTGATCGTGATTGATCGCGGTTGAAATGTTGGATTGCCAGCAAAATCAACGCATGATTGCCGACCGCTGTTGTTCGCAATCACAGGAGAACCATCGATGGAAGACAGGCTTTTGACTCGTCGTGAAGTGGCAGAGATCCTCGGATTCCAGCCGGCAACGCTCGCGCGGTGGGCTTGGATGAAGGAGGGGCCCGCGTTCATCAAGGTCGGCAAGAAGTCCGTTCGGTATCGCGCTTCTGTTGTTCGTGAATGGGTGATCGGCCGCGCGGCTTCGCGTGGCGAGAACGTCGATCGATTCCTTGAGTAGGTCGCGGTCATCGTCCCGCCTCCGCTGCGGCCTGGGCCACGGCCTTGAACGCGGCCACCCACTTCGCACGCTGGGCTGCGTCCACCGGCCCACCGTCGGTGCCGACCTGAGCGTCGAGGAAGGCTTTGATCGCGTCACGGACAGCCGGCTGGCGAGCCCCGAGCGAGACGCCACGGCACCGCAACTCCCGAGCCGTCCGGCGGAGATCGTCGAACGCGGCCCCGGTCTTCAGCCGGGGCTCGGCCTGCTTGCCGTCGTAGTCGATAGCGTCGGCCAGCTCCTCGAGCAGGGCGGATGTGGTCGCGGCGTCGGCCGCAGCATCCGGCCCGACGAATCGCCCTCGGAGATCGAGCCCGACCACCGGGGCCGGGGCGGGGGCTGGCGGCGTTCGCGTTTCCCGAATTGCGAAAGCCACCATCCCGCCGGCAGCGAGGATCGCCAGGAGCGTGAGCGGGTGCGGGCCGGTCGCGGGGGCGGCCGGG
>CAJBCV010000275.1 GCA_903951635.1 uncultured Planctomycetaceae bacterium | reverse complement strand
TTGCGCCGCGTCCGCTCGACGGGAAACTGTCCCGAGGGGAGTTGGCTCTGCACGAGGAAGTCCACGCCGGCGCGGATGGAAGGGGAAAGCTCGGCTTCGTTCGGCGCGGATGGCATCGCGGTGACCTCTGACCACCGCACCGGGGCGATGCTGGCGGCGCCTCCACAGAGCTAGCCCTCCGCGAGGGGGGCGAGATGACGTGGCGGCTCTCTGCGCGGCTGATGGGGTAGACTAACGCTGAAGAGGCCCTTTGACGATCCGCCCGTGCTGGGGAGCCCGAGGGCGCAGGCACGTACAGGTTTGCCCATGCCCGTCCCGCCATCCTCCGACGCCCTCGGCCCCCGGATCGACGCCTGGCGGCGGCAGGTTCGCGAGCAGCTCGATGCCGAGATCGATGCGGCTGCGATCCCCGCGCCGCTGCGGGATGCCATCCGCTACGGATCGACGACGGCGCCGGCGAGCCGGTGGCGGGCGGTGCTCGTCCTCGAGACGGGGAGCATCGTCGGGGCCGACCCCGAGGCCTGTCTCCTCGCGGCGTGCGCCGTCGAGGCGCTCCACTGCGCCACGCTCTCGGTCGACGATCTCCCCTGCATGGATGATGCCGAGAAGCGCCGCGGGCGGCCCGCGATGCACCGGCGCTTCAACGAGGCCCTCGCCATCCAGGCGGCGCTGTGGCTCCTCGGGATCTCCCGCTCGCTGCTGGCCCGGGCCGCCGCCAAAGCCGGTTCGGCACCGCACGCGGTCGATCCTGTCGGCGCCGCCGCCCGCTTGGCGACGCTTCAGCAAAAGACCGAAGACGCGCTCCATCTCGGGCAGTTCCTCGATCTCGCGGGAAGCCTCGGGCGGGCGGAGGTCGATCCCGAGGAGGTGGCCCGGCTCAAGTGCGGCCGCCTCTTCGCGCTCGCCGCCGAGGTGCCGGCCTGGCTCCCGTGCCGGGAGGCGGCGCCGTCGGGGCTCGCTTTGGCGCTCGAGGCCTTCGGCGAGGCCGTCGGGATCGCCTATCAGATCCGCGACGATCTCGACGACGACGCCGAGGACGAGCGGGCGGCGACCTGGAGCGACGATGAGGCGAGTGGCCGCCCCACGCTCGTGGCCGCCGCGGGGCGTGGCGCTGCCGCCGCGCGGATCGAAGCGCACCTCGCCCGCGCTGGAGCGGCGCTCGCGCCCCTCGCCGCGGCCGGGGTCGATCCGCAGCTTCTCGTGGTGCTTGCCAGACGGCTCCTCGGTGAGCCCGTCGAGGGGGCGTCACCGGTTCCCCCAGGCTGATTCTCGCCGACTCTGCCCGGTCACGCCGGCGGCCGGATCGAGCGGGCGTGGTCGAGTTGCTCGAGCGTGGCGCGGGTCGCGGCGTCGATCTCCTTCTGAACGTCCGCCGCGACACGGGCGCGGCCGGCGTTGCTGTCGGCTCGGAGCGTCGACTCGACCGTGAGTCCGAGCCTCCTGGCGAGCGCCGCGACGCAGGCCGCAGACGTGACGAGATCCTCATAGCGGACGATGAGCAGCGTGTCGCCGAGGGCGGCCCGGGAAGCGAGGCACTTTTTGTTGCGCGACACCCAGTGCTGGCCGATCCCCTCGGGGTTGGTCACCCACTGCTTCTCCAGCCACGACTGGTAGACATTCACCGGATCGCGGTAGAGCCAGATCATGGTGAGATCGTAGTCGCGGTATTCCTCAGCGACCTCCAAGGGGGACCGGCGCCGGCTCTCCCGCACCGGCTTGAGGAGCACTGTCCCGGGGAGGGCCGCGAGGACGGAGCGGATCTGGGGCTCGGGGCGGAGGAAGTAGTCGTCGTAAAGATCGTCGTCGGCATGCTCATGACGGGGCGAAACCCCCGGCGCCGACGCGAGGGTGTCGAACAGCGCCGTCGTCCCGGAACGCTGGAAGCCCAGAATCATGACGAGGCGTTTGGCCGGCATCAGCCCACTCCCGGGTGTGGTTGCTCTCGGCGGTCTGTGGGCCCGCCGGCGGTATCATGGCGATTGGTCGTATCGCAGGATACCCTCCTGGTCTCGTCTCCCGCTGCCGGAGCCCGCTCCTTGGCCTTCCAGTTTCTCAAAGCCCTCGTCGGGATGTTTTCCGGCGCCTCATCTGGCGCTCGTTCCGTCGGTGCTTCGGAGGACCACGTCGTCGCGCGGCCGAAGGTGTTCGGGGTGGGAATCGCCAAGTCGGGCACGAAGACCTTGGGGCGGTGCTTCCGCGAACTCGGCTACCGCAATTGCTCGATCCGCGACGATCTCGTCCCGGCCGCCGTCGGCGACCCTGCCGCCGTGATCGCCGCCACCGGGGAGTTCGACAGCTTCGAGGACTTCCCCTGGTTTTGGTTCTACGAGCGTCTCGCCGCCCGCTATCCCCACGCCCGCTTCATCCTCACGCGGCGCCGTGACGACGACACCTGGCGGCGGAGCTTCCACAACCACATGCGGACGATTCCCCCGGAGCGGATCGAGCTCGGGAGGCAACTGGCCGAGCGCTTCCTCCCCGGCGTGCCGATCGACGACCTCCACCGCGTCCACAACGAGCGTGTTCGCGCCTTCTTCGCCGACAAGCCGGACCGGCTCCTCGAAGTCTGCTGGGAGGAGACGCCGTCGTGGGAGCCCCTCTGCGCGTTCCTCGAGCAGTCGGTGCCCGACGTTCCCTTCCCGCATGAAAACCGGGGGAATTACGTGGGGGAAGGGGGAGAACGCCCCGGGCCGCGGTCCTCCGAGGCCACCCGTGCGGTGGGGATCGGGAGTGCGCAATACGCCACCCGCTTCGGGGCCATCTGGCGGCCGACACGTGGCGCTGAAGCGATCGAGTGGCCGCGGCCGCGGACCTATCCTGGCGGCCCGGAGACGCCCGCGCCGATCGATTTCGGCGCGTTCCTCGAAAGCCGGATCCCGGCGCTCGGCGTGATCGAAATCGAGGGGGCGCGGCTCGTCGAGCCATGGGGCTGGATCGTCGGTGCCGACGATCTCCTCCTCCGCGATCACACCTGGTTTTCCCGACAGCTCGACAAACCGTATTTCGAACGGCTCTGGGCAGCGAGCCGGAACGCGACGTCACCGCTTCCCGGCACGACCCTCAGCCTGCTCACCGACTTCGGCGCCACCAACTATGCCCATTTCCTCCTCGATGCCCTCGGTCGGTTGGGGCTGGTCGCGGCGGCGGGGATCGACCTGGCGGCCGTCGACAGGATCCTCGTTCCCAAGCCCTGTTCGGAGAATGCCCGCCGGATTCTCGCCGCCCTCCCGCTACCGAAGGAGAAGATCGTCTTGGTCGACGAGGCAGACGCCGCGGTGCTCCTGCCGGAGCGGCTCCTCGCGCCGACCTACCCGGGCGTGCCCTGTTGCTACGCCCCGGAGCCGGCCGAGTTTCTCCGGTCGCACCTCCTCGGGGCAGCGCCGGCCACGCTGCCGGCGACGCGCCTCTATGTCGACCGGGCGGACGGAACTCGCACACTCGAGAATCGTGCCGAGGTGATTGCGGTGATGGAGGAGCATGGCTTTTCCATCTACAACCCCGCCGAACACGACAGTCAGCCCGCCGACTTCGCTCGAGCGGCCGTCGTCGTTGGAGCCCATGGGGCCGGGCTTGCCAACCTCGTCTTCTGCCGGTCGGGCACGCGGATCCTCGAGTTCATGCCGATGGACCATGTCCGTCCGTACTACTTCACCCTCGCGGTTCGGATGGGGATCGACTGGGCCTGCCTTCCCTGCCGGTGCCGCGCCACCGGGGATCATCCACCGGGCGGGCTCGGCCCCAGGCCGTTTTCCTTCCGGGTCGATCCTGATGCCCTCCGCGGGGCGCTCGTGGACGTGCTTCGAGATCTCCCCGGGGGCTGACGCGTGCGGCATTCCCGAGGAAGCTTCCGCGCCACGGCGCGGGCGATCGTCGACAGGTTCGGCCGCTGGTGGCAGCCCCCCGCTCGACTGGCTGACGTCACGGCGCCGTCCACGCTCCCGACGCCCGCCGGCGTTCCGTCCGGCAGATCGGCGGTGCCCAGACTCGTGGGGATGGGCAGCGGCGACTACGCGCGGCGCTTCGGAGCCCGGTGGCGGCCGACGCATCCCGCGATCACGGTCGACTGGCCGGTTCCCAAAACCCTTCCCGGCGGACCGGGCACGCCCCTACAGATCGACTACGGCAGGTTTCTCGCGCCGCGCATCCCTGAACTGGGCGTTCTCGAGATCGAAGGCGCTACGCTCGTCCGGCCGTGGGGCTGGTTGATCGGTGCCGAGGGGATCATCCTCGCCGATCATACGTGGTTCAGCCATGGCTTCGACGCGACTGGTGGCCACGAAGGGCGCTTCGCCCGGTTCGTGGATCATGTCCTTCGCAACGCCGACGCGACGCCCCTCCCCGGCACGACGCTCAGTCTGCTGAGCGACTTTGCCTCCGACAACTACTGCCATTTTCTCCTCGATGCCCTGGCACGACTGGCGCTCGTCGAGGCGGCGGGGATCGATCTCGACTCGGTGACGACGATCCTCGTTCCCAAGCCCTGCTCGGAAAACGCCCGTCGGCTCCTCGCGGCCCTTCCCCTCCCGGCGGAAAAAATCGTCACCGTCGAGGCGGAGCCGCGGGCCCGATTCCTCCCGGAGCGTCTCATTGCCCCGACGTTTCCCGGAGCGCCCGCCTGCTACGGGGCGCTCGTCCCGGCCTTTCTCCGCGCCCGCTTCCTCCGTCCGACTCCTGCCGCTGGGCGAGGGATGAGGCTCTACGTCGACCGCACGGCCCAGCGCCGCCCACTCGAGAATCGCTCCGAGGTGCTCGCGGTGATGCTGGAGCACGGATTCCGAATCTACGACCCCTCCGATCACGACGACCAGCCGGCCGACTTCGCCGCGGCGAGCGTCGTCGTCGGAGCCCATGGGGCGGGGCTTGCCAATCTCGTTTTCTCGCAGCCGGGCACGCCCGTCCTCGAACTGCTGCCCACCGATCAGATCCACCCCTACTATTTCACGCTGGCTCTGGCTGCTGGCCTCGACCACGCCTGCCTGCCGTGCCGAAGCGCCGAGGAGCGGCCGCCGGGAGACTTCAGCCCGAGTCCGTATCCCTTCCGGGTCGATATCGACAGCCTGCGGGGGGCGCTCGCCTCGATCGGGTGCGACGGGCCGGCGCGGGGCCGATGATCCTCTTTCGGGGACTTTCTCCACGGCCTGCCGCGGCGTTGTCCTTGAGGTAGGATTTCGTCCGTCCCTGGGGCTTGAGATGGCCCCGCTTCAGGGCGGCTGAGGGTCATGGGCGCGGCCACTCAGCCTTCGGTCGGAATCACCCGGAATCACCGATGACGACCGA
>CAJBCV010000274.1 GCA_903951635.1 uncultured Planctomycetaceae bacterium | reverse complement strand
GAGATCTCACCCGAAGCCGCCGCGACGCTCCGATCCAATCCCAAGGTCGTTCTCCCAGAACGATTCCGCTAATCGCCCGAGGCCAACGTACCTTTGGCGCAGGAGGAAACCCTGGCTCCCCCGCCACACTCCTGGGCCCCCTGGGGGTACCCAGACCCCGAAAAACCGGAAAAGACGGCCGGCAGCGACGGGCGTTGGGGAGAAAAGGCCGATGGGTATACTCTGGCTGTGATTTGAGCATGAGGAGCGGTCGGGCGGAGCCTGGCCACTCCGGTTTGCGGGGTGCGCTAGCGCCGTACCCAAGCAAAAAGCCTGTTTGGAGGGTAAGCGAATGGTTAGCGGCCACACTGGAAATGTGGTGCCGGGAAACCGGTTGTGGGTTCGAATCCCATGCCCTCCGCTTTGTTGATCCCCGGTCGCCACGCGACCGGGAGGGATCGAGGCCGGCCCTGAAAGCCGGCGCCTCGGGCCTCCCGATCCCCCCGCCCCGGGCGGGCCTGCCAGCCTCTGCTCGACTGCCCACCGCCTCAGGCTCAACACCTGCCCGCCCCGCCTTTCTGCCCTCTTCCTGCCGCCTCTTTCCGCCGCCCCCTCCCTCCCGAGCCCCCCTGCCCCCTCGATGGCCGTTCTCCTCGACATCAAGAACGCCACGAAGCGGTACGGCCATCAGGTCCTCCTCGAGGACGCCTCCGCCACGATCACCGATGACGGCAAGATCGGGTTCGTCGGTCGCAACGGCGCCGGGAAGAGCACCCTCCTGCGGATCATCCTCGGCGAGGAGGAACTCGACTCCGGCGACATCGTTCGCCACCCCCGGCTGCGTCTGGGATACCTCCGGCAGCATGACCCGTTTCTCCCCGGCGAGACGGCGCTTGAGTTTCTCATTCGCGACAGCGGACAGCCCGACTGGAAGTGCGGCGAAGTCGCCGGCCAGTTCGAGCTCAAGACCGCCCAGCTCCACGGCCCCGTCGCCAAGCTCTCCGGCGGCTGGCAGACCCGCGTCAAACTCGCCGCTCTGCTCCTCCACGAGCCGACCCTCCTCCTCCTCGACGAACCGACCAACTTCCTCGACCTGCGGACGCAGATCCTCCTCGAGCACTTTCTCCGCGGCTACAAGGAAGCCTGCCTCATCGTCTCCCACGACCGGGCCTTCCTCGCCGCCACCTGCGACCAGACCCTCGACCTCTCCCACGGAAAGTTGACCGTCTTCCCCGGGAAGATCGACGCCTTTCTCCAGTTCGAGAAGGAACAGCGCGAACACGTCGAGCGAACCAATGCCGCCGTCCTCGCCAAGCGACGCCAACTCGAGGACTTCATCAGTCGCAACAAGGCCCGCGCTTCGACAGCCTCGCGGGCCAAGTCGAAGGAGAAGCAACTCGAGAAACTCGAGGTCGAGGAACTCGTCGTCGACGCCCCCACCGCCGCCATCCGCTGCCCGCGCGTCTCGCCGCGGCGGGGGCCGGCCGTCCGCTGCCGCGACCTCGCCGTCGGCTATCCCGAACGGACCGTCGCCGACGGGATCGACGTCGAGATCGTCCACGGCTCGCGGGCCGCGATCGTCGGCGATAACGGCCAGGGAAAGACGACCTTCCTGCGAACGATCGTCGATTCGCTCAAACCGATCACAGGCGAGGTGAAGTGGGGCCACGGCTGCGACGTCGGGATCTACGCCCAGCACGTGTACACGAGCCTCACCGAGACCGACACCGTCCTCGGCTACCTCGAGCGGGCGGCGATGATCGGCACGAAACAGCAGCAGATCCTCGACCTCGCCGGCGCCATGCTCTTCCGCGGCAAGGCGGTGGAGAAGAAGGTGAAGGTCCTCTCCGGCGGTGAACGGGCCCGGCTGTGCATGGCCGGCCTGCTCCTTGGGCCGTTCAACGTGCTCGTCCTCGACGAACCCGGCAACCACCTCGACGTCGAGACCGTCGACGCGCTCGCCCAGGCCCTCCTCGCCTATGAAGGCACCGTGATCTTCACCAGCCACGACCGGTCGTTCATGCAGACGGTGGCCACGAACGTCATCGAGGTGAAGGACGGCCGCGTCGTCAACTACATCGGCGACTACTCGGCCTACCTCGCCGCCGTCACCAAGGAGATCGACGACGCCGAGGCCGCCGACAGCGGACGAACTGCCAGCCGCAAGCCTCCGCCGGCCGACCGTGGCGGCAAGGCTGCCACGGCCCCGGCGGCAAAGGGGGAGACGCCGCGGAACGACCGCGAACTCCGCCGCGAACTCTCCAACCTCGAACGCTCGATCGCCAAGCTCGACACGGAGAAAAAGCAGGCCAGCGCCCTGATGCTCGCCGCCACCGATCCCGCCGAGGCCCTCCGCCTCCACACCCAGCTCACCATCCTCACGACGAAGCTCGCCGAAGCCGAGGAACGTTGGCTCGCGATCCAGGAACAGCTCGGCGCCGAGTGACCCGGGGGATCGGCCGGTGGTAACCGGCGGCGTCAGGCGAAAATCCGCCGCAGATCGGCCGGACGGCGGAAGCTCACGGTGGGCTGAAAGCGGTTGATCGGACGGGCGCCGACGCCGCGGGGATGGAAATCCTCCCGGCGGGTGAACAGCGCGATCGAGCGACTCGGGATCCCTTTCGAGGCCAAGAACGCCGCCCGGTCGACCAGCTCCAACGGCGAGCTGTAGTAGGCCGGAAGGTCGTCGTATTCCTCGTGAGGATCGATCGCCGCGGCGTTGATCATGCCGGGGAGTTGGTACATCAGCGCCCAGCCGTAGATCTCCGCGACGCCCGGCGTGCGTTCCACCCGCGGGCGGTCCTCGAACGACCGGGCGGCCGAGGTCGGGGGCTCGGCAGGGGAATGCTTCGCCTGCTCATCGCCCACCGACGTCGGCGGGATCGTCATCACATCGCAGCAGGAGATCAGAGCCGCACCAACCCGGCAGATTTCTCCCCGCTCCTGCCGCCAAGCGACCACGTGCCCGATGTCGATCGGATTGCGGGGGGCATCGGGAAGGAGCGCCCCGCCGGCGAGAACGTCGACGCGCCAAGCCCCACGCGGCACGCCCCGCTCGGGGCGCAGCCAACTCCCGGACGTGCGGTGGAGGATCGCCGCGCCGATGATCAGCGGCCGGTAAAGGCGACGCCCCGTCATCGCCGGTTCCTGGGAACCGGAACCGACCAGTCGGACTCGGGCCGACCGGATTCTGCCAAGGTGCTCGCTCATGGTGCGTCTCCAAGGGAAGAGGTCGCAGGCAAGCGAATCCCCCCAACGCTAAAGGCGAACGATCGGGCGCAAACCGGACACGGTGCGGGAAAAAAAATCGATGAATCGAAGATTTTACCGGGGGAAAGGCAAAGCGCCCCTCGGATCTTCCCAGGCGTTGACGACGCTCATTCCCCCACAACGGGGGCGCCTGTGGTGCGTTTTCGAGGGGGCGCCGCTGCGACCCACGTTGCCCGGGTTCCCCATGCCACTGGGCGGTGTTGTCTCGCACCCCCCGTCCGGGGGCCGCGCCCACCGTCTCGATGGCCTGCTATCGTGTCGGCGATGGGCATTTGCCCTTCGACGTCAGGCCGAGGCCCGCCGCAGACGAATCCGTGCCCCGTCCTCCATTCTCTCCGACCGCTCCCTCCGCGGCGTCCGCCGCTTCCCCTCAGGCCTCCGGAGGCGGGCTTGAGTGGCTGCGTCGATTCGTCGCCGAGCGGAGCCCCGCCGCCACAACGCTCGGCGAGGGAGCGACCGAAACCGGGGCTCGCTGGCAGACGCTCTTGGTCACGAGCCAGACCTGGCGGGGAGTGGCTTGGAGCCACGAGCTCGATGTCGTCTTTCCTGCGGCGCCGGTGAGCCGCGGGCCGATGCTGCTGTGGGTTGGCGGTGGCACGAGCCTCGAGGTGCCGGCGGCCGACGGCGCACTCCAACAGCCTCCCCGTGGCGTGGGCTGGCTGGCTGACCTCGTGGCCGCCACCGGCCTCCCGGCGGCCAAGGTCCGCCAGGTTCCTTTCCAACCGATGTTTGGCGGGATGATGGAGGACGACCTCGTCGCCCACTCGTTCGTCGAGTTTGTCCGTTCGGGCGATCCCGATTGGCCGCTCCTCCTGCCGATGACCAGGGCGGTCGCCGCGGCGATGGACGTCGCGGGCGACATGGCTGGCCGGGCGGGATTCGGGATCGACGGATTCGTCCTCGGAGGGGCGAGCAAACGGGGCTGGGCGAGCTGGCTTGCGGCGGCCGCCGACAGCCGTGTCGTCGGCCTCATCCCGGCCGTCATCGATATGCTCCGGCTCGAGCGCCACGTGCCGCTGCAACTGGCAACCTTCGGCGGCCGGATGTCGGAGATGCTCGACGACTACACCTCACGGGGCATCGAGCAGATCCTCGTCACGAAGCGTGGCCGGGAACTCGTCGACGTCGTCGATCCCTGGTCGCACCGGGCTGTCCTCCAGCAGCCGAAGATCGTGGCGCTGGGAACGAACGATCCCTACTGGCCGCTGGGGGCGCTCGATCTCTACCGCGACGGCCTCCTCGGCACGACGGCGATCGCCTACTCGCCCAACGCCGGCCACGGCATCCCACGCGATCGTCTCACCGGCCTCCTGGCGGCGCTCCTCCTTCACACCGCCGGTCGCTGCCCCCTCCCCACGCTGCGGTGGTCGTTCGAGAGCCTGCCGGCCGGGATCTTTGCGCGACTGGCCTGCGATGAGCTCCCTGCGGAGATCGTCGCCTGGCACGCGTGCGCCGACGGCCCCGATTTCCGTCTCGCCCGCTGGACGCCACTGCCCCACCATGTCGATCGCGACCCCGACGGTGGATGGATGATTCCGCTCCCGGACGACCCGGGGCGCTCTGCTGCGGCGCTCGTCGAATGCCGCTTCGATCGTGCTCCCCATCCACTGTGGCTGTCGACGAGCGTCCATCGCCGTCCCCCCGCATCCCTCGCGTCCTCGGCCGGCAGCCGGTAGGCTTCCCATCCCGCCGGTTTCCCGCCGCTGCTTTGCTCCCCTCCTCCGCCAATCCCTTGGTTGCCTGCCGATGCGCTGGTTTTGGATCGACCGCTTCACCGAGTTCGTCCGCCACACGCGCGCTACCGCCATCAAGGCGGTCACGCTCGCCGAGGAGCACCTCCACGACCATTTCCCCGGCACGCCGATCATGCCGGCGACGCTGATCCTCGAGGGGATGGCGCAGACCGGCGGCCTCCTCGTCGCCGATCATCTCGACTTCAAGCTCCAGGTCGTGCTCGCCAAGGTAGCCGCCGCCGACTTCCACTTCGAAGCGGTGCCCGGCGACGTTCTCCGCTTCGAGGCGGTGATCGTCGAAACGATGCCGGGCGGGTCCCTCGTCAAGGTCACCACCAGGGTGGGAGAGCGTCTCCAGGGAGAGGCCGATCTCTACTTCGGCCACCTCGTGGCGGGGACGACGGTCCCCAAGCTCTTCAAGCACGAGGAGATGATGACCTGGCTCGATCACCTGCGGATCTTCGAAGTCGCCGTCGAACCCGACGGATCGAAGTCGCCGCGGAAGGGCTAGCCGGCAAGTCGCTCACCCGCCCGTCAAACGCTCGAGCGCTCCCAGCGGCACCTCGACCCAGTCGGGCCGGTTGGCCAGTTCGTAGGCCAATTCATAGACCGCCTTGTCGAGCGTGAAGGCGGCGAGGAGACGCCGCTCCTCGTCGGCATCGGCCGGCCACCAGCGGGTCCCCGCGGCACCGCGGCGGTAGGTGTCGAGGAACGCGTGCACCAGCGGGGCCGGGTCGCCGCGCTCGAGGCCATGGAGCCGGGCGACATGCGCGGCGCAGTAGTCAAAGGAGCGGAGCATCCCCGCCACATCCTTGGCGGCGCTCGTCTTGCGGCGACGTTCGTCGAGCGGCCGCGTCGGCTCCCCTTCGAAGTCGATCGGCATCACGCGCTCAGCGCTGGAATCGACGAGCACCTGGCCGAGGTGGTAATCGCCATGGACGCGGATGTCGGCGGCCGTCGTGCCGGCGTCGGCAAGCGATTCAAGCTCGGCGCAGATCCCCTTCAGCCTCGCGGCGAGGCGCGAGAGCCGGGGGGCGAGCGCCGACGACGGGGGCGAAGCGGCCAAAGCCGCGGCGCTGAAAACGGTGCGGGCGTGGGTGGCAAGGCGGAGGCCAAGCGCGCGGCGCCCCGCGGCCGTGGCTGGCTCGAGGGCGAAGTCGGGATCATCGTCGCGCGAGGCGAGCGCCCCGTGCATCCGTGCCGTCGCCGTGCCGAGGTGGCGGGCTAGTTCGAGAATCCTGGTCTGATGCACCCCGTCGAGACCGCCGTCGGCCAGCCATCCGCAAAAGACGTCCCAGGCGCTCTGGCAACCGGGCTCGAAGGCGTGGAGCGTGGCCACGGCCGCGCGGTCCCCATCCGGATCGACCGGGACATACTCCACCCAGCCGTAGAGCTCGGGCGTTCCCCGCCAGTCGGTCGAGGTGGCGAAAAACCGGCCGAACTCGACCTCGGGGTGGATTCCCGGCCGCGCCTGCCGGAGGAGCTTGAGCACTGCGGCGTCCTCCGCCGCACCTCCCCCGTCGATGACGAGCGAGGTGTTCGAAGCATCTCCCCCGAGAGCGCGGACGCGGAGTTCGGCGGCGGGGAAAGCCAGGCGAGCGCGGGGAGCCCCGTCCCCGGGGCGACGCGGTGCGATCGGCCTCCCGACGAGGCTGCCATGGAGGCCCGTCACGGCCCCGCCGCCGAGGGCGAGCGTGGCGATCGCCGCGGCCAGTGCCGGCTCGGCAGCAGCGTCGAGTCCGGTGAGAGGATCGACCGGGACGACGAGCACCGAGTCGCCGCTGGCGACGAGCGCGACGGCGAGCGCCCCCGTCCCCGGCATCTCCAACAGATCGATGACACGGACTCGCTCCGCGCCGCGGTCCTTGCCGGGAAACCAGCGCGCGCTGCGGAGCCATGGCCTGATCTTGGCCGAGAGGTCGGCAAGCGTCCCGGATCGGTCGTGGTAGGCGTCAGCGGACACTCGAGGGGGCCTCCGTGACGAGGCGGAGAACGTGGAGCGGCTTGTCGGGTGTGCAGATGATCCGCGGCGCGTGGCCTGCGGGCCAGCGATGGGCGGCGGGCTCGAACAGATCGTGGGCCACGATGGCCGCCTCCGGATCGAGACCGAGGGAAGCCCGGTCGATCTCGAGAAGGCCGGCGCGGGCACGATGGGGCTCGAGGTTCACGATCACGAGGATCGTGTTGGCCGTGGTGGCATCGTGGCGGACCCAGGCGAGGAGATGGTCGTCGTCGATCGGTTGCACGAGCGGGGGGCGATTGAGGGCCAAGCTCGGCTCGTGTCGGCGGATCTCGTTGAGGCGGGCGATGAACGGGGCGAGGTTCCCGGGGGCGTCGAGATCGCGGTGGCGGAGCTGGTATTTCTCCGAGTCGAGGTATTCCTCGCTCCCGGATTTGACCGCCTCGGCTTCGAGCAGCTCCATGGCCGGGCCATAGATTCCCCAGGTGCCCACCGAGAGCGCGGCGAGGGCCAGCCGAACCTCGAACATCGCCCGGCCCCCTTCCTGGAGCGTGGCGTGGAGGATGTCGGGAGTGTTCGGCCAAAAGGCGGGGCGAAAGAAGTCGGACAGGGGGGGCGTCGTCACCTCCGTGAGGTAGTCGGCGGTCTCTTCCTTGGCGGTCCGCCAGGTGAAGTAGGTGTACGACTGCGTGAAGCCGAGCTTCGCGAGGCGGAACATCGTCTTCGGCCGGGTGAAGGCCTCGGAGAGGAAGAGGACATCGGGGTGGTCGCGACGAACCTCGGCGATGAGCCATTCCCAAAAGGCAAAGGGCTTCGTGTGGGGATTGTCGACCCGGAAGATCTTCACCCCCTCCTCGACCCAAAAGAGGACGACCTCGAGGAGCGCCTGCCACAGCGCCTCCCAGGCCGGGCAGGCGAAATCGAAGGGGACGATGTCCTGGTACTTCTTCGGCGGATTCTCGGCGTAGCGAATGGTGCCGTCGGGGCGGTGGCGGAACCACTCCGGATGCTCGCTCACCCAGGGATGATCGGGAGCGCATTGGATGGCGAGATCGAGGGCCAACTCGAGCCCCAAACCCGCCGCCCGATGGCGGAGCCGGGCGAAGTCGGCGCGGTCGCCGAGTTGGGGATGGATCGCCGTGTGGCCCCCTTCGGCGGCCCCGATCGCCCACGGGCTGCCGACGTCGTCGGGGCCCGCGGTAACGGCGTTGTTGGGACCCTTGCGATGGGCGCGGCCGATGGGATGGATCGGGGTCAGGTAGAGAACGTCAAACCCCATCCGCGCCACATGATCCAGCCGGTCAGCAAGATCGGCAAACGTGCCGTGACGCCCCGCCTCCCCCGACCACGAGCGGGGAAAGACCTCGTACCAACTCCCCACCGCCGCCCGATGGCGATCGACCCACACCGGCCGGGGCGCTTCGAGGTGGACCGCGGTGCCGCTTGCGTCAGCGCCGAGTCGGGCCGCGGTGGCGAGGGCCTCGATGAGCCCAGGCGCGGCCGCCGTCGTCGGCCAGTCAGCCGCATCGAACTGCCGGCCGGCGGTCTCGAGCGTCGCCCGGAGCGAGGCCGGTGCGTGCTCCGCCACGGCGTGGACGAGGGCCCGCCCCACCTCCCGCTCCGCCGTCACCGGCTCTCCGGCTTCGAGGCGCCGGGCGAGGTCGCGGAGCCAGGAGGCGTAGTCGTCGATGCGGGCGACGACGTCGTATTCCCACCGCCCGATTCGATCGAGTGGCACGCTTCCCCGCCACCGGTCGTTGCCCACGCACACCATCGGCACGTCGATCCAGGCGCCCGCCGCGGCGGGGCGGACGCGGAGCCGGCAGTCGAGTTCGTCGTGGCCGTCGCAGAGGATGTCGGCTTCGACGATGAGATCCCCCCCCACGACCCGCTTCACCGCGAACCGTCCGCCATCGACCTCCGGACCGACGTTGTCGATGACCACCCGCGACGGGGCCCGCGACGGGGTCACGGTGGAAGCGCTCGCAGGGCCGATCGACCGAGGGAAGGGCATGAGACGCTCCGGGCAGTGGCCGCCGCGGTCGGGCGGGACCGGCTGGGGTGGGGGAGGCGGCGAGGGGGACGCAGGAGGCGGAGCAGCAGTGTAGAAAAAGATCTCTCCAAGCGGCGAGTGCCCCCGGGCTTTGCACGGCCGTAGTCTTTCCTCTCCGCACGTGTATCCCCTGGCGAGCCCTGCGATGCCTTCTCCCTCCGATGCCTCCGGGCCGACGAACGATGTCGAGATCACCGTCGACGTCGGTGGGCGGAAACGCTTGGCCGTGGCCTGTGTACCGGACGTTGCTCCGCCCGCCGCCGGGTGGCCGATCGTCCTCGCCTTCCATGGTGGGCAGAGCCATCCCCGGCAGATGCGCGGGTTCTCCGGCCTCGACGAGTTTGCCGCCGCGGGAGCCGCGGTCGTCGTCTATCCGGCGGGGACCGGAAGCCGGGAGGGGATCCTCACCTGGAACGGCGGCAACTGCTGTGGCGAGGCTCTGCAGTCGGCCAGCGAGGATGTGCGGTTTGTCGACGCGCTCTTGAATCGGCTCGTGGAGCGGCTGCCGGTCGACCCGCGTCGGTGCCATGCCACGGGGATGTCGAACGGGGCGATGATGGCCTACCGGGTGGCCGCGGAACTCGCGGAGCGGATCGCCTCGATCGCGCCGGTGGCCGGCCCGCTCGCCCTGGCGACGATCCGCCCTGCCCGCCCCGTTCCCGTCCTCCACTTTCACGGCTCGCTCGACCAGTTCACGCCGCTGGAGGGGGGCGTGGGGCGACGGAGCGTGACCCGCACCTGCCATCGCGGCATCGTCGACGGCCTCCAGGATTGGGTACGGGCCAACCGGCTCGATCCCCAGCCCGTGCACGCCGCCATCCCTTCGATGGAGGAGGGAATCGCGATCGAGCGGATCGCGTGGGGGCGGCCCGATGAGGCGGAGGTGGTGCTCTACCGGATCGATGGCGCGGGGCATACCTGGCCGGGACGGGTGCCCGACTCGTTTTATCTCGGCACCTCGGCCCTCGGCTTCCCCGCCAATCCGCTGATCCTCGACTTCTTCCGCCGCCATCCGCTGGCCGGCTGAGCACTGGCTGATCGCGGAGGCGCCGGTCGTCGAGCCGGTAGATCACGGTGTCGGTGCGAACGAAGATCGCCCCGCCGGCTACGTCGAGCGACGCGAGCGTCCGTCCGAGAAACTCGTTGGTCGCCAAGTCGTGGAGGTTTTTCCCCGCTGCGATCACCTTCGTGACGGCTTTTTCGTCGCTGATGGCGATGCGTCGACAACGCGCCGGGCTTGGCCTAACCTAATTCGACGCTCCGTTGCCAAAGCAAAGACGGTCTTTGCCGACTTGGACTCAAGCCTCTCCATGCCCCGTCACGGGGGGGCGCCGCGGTGTCCCGATGTCCCGTCCACCGAAATCCCGCCCTGGCTTTCCCCGGCCCGCCGATGCCCGGCGCCGGCCCCGTGGGCAAACCCCAGTGTCGGCCGGGGGGCGGTGGACGCCGACCCGGCTGGCCACCGTGGGGATCCTCGTCGTCGCCGCCGCGGCGCTGATCGTCAGGGGCGTCGTCAGTTGGAACGAAGCCCGGGCCGAACGGCTCGCGACCGCCTGCCGGGAGGCCCATCGGGCGGAGAATTACGCCAGCGAGGAGAAGCTCGCAAAACAGTGGGTCGGCGCCGTGCCGGGGGCTGCCGAGCCGCTCTTTTTTCTCGCCCAGGCCCAACTCGGCCTGGGAAAGCAGGCAGAGGCGGCCGACACGCTGGGAAGACTCCCGGATGGCGACCCACTGACGCTCACCGCCCTCGGAGACCGGGCCGATCTCCTCTTCGGCGATCTCCAGGATCCCCGTGAAGCGGCCCGAACGTGCGAGCGGATTCTGCGCCTCGATCCAGCCAACGGCGAGGCCCACCGGCGGCTTTGTTTCTTCTACGCCGCGACGCTCCAGCGGGAAAAA
This sequence comes from uncultured Planctomycetaceae bacterium, assembly GCA_903951635.1. Classification (GTDB taxonomy): domain Bacteria; phylum Planctomycetota; class Planctomycetia; order Pirellulales; family UBA1268; genus QWOP01. The sequence continues at coordinate 17,051 of CAJBCV010000274.1, read as the reverse complement.
CTCGCCGCTCAGGCCCGCCGCGCGATCGACCTCGGGTGCGAGACCCCGGAGACGTACGTCTACATCGTGGGCTCCGACTGGCTGACTCTCTCCAACACGTCGACGGTCAACGGCCACTGGCTCAAGGCCTCCCCAGACGAGGAGTTGTTTCTCGTCGCCGCAGCCCGGGGGTTCGTCAGCAACAGCGGGCTGGAGGACGACGTCGCGGGGATGGACGGGACAGACGGATCGGAGGGGGAAGAGCGGAAGGTGCCCGAGCACGATCGGCGGCTGCGGGAACTTCTCGACCGTTTCCCCGGCAATCTCGAACTGCTCGCCTACTTCCTCCAAAAGGCCACCACCCGCGGCGACATCGACGAGGTGACGTCGCTCCTCGGCCAGGCCCCGGCCGACGCTGTGGCCGACAACCGCTTTTGGCGCTTCAAGGGGTGGGTTCATGCCCAGAGCGACCAGCCGGCCGAGGCAGAGGCGGCCTACCGCCGGGCCCTCGAGATCGATCCCTACGACTTCGCCACGCAGCACCAACTCGGCGGGGCTTTGCGGAAGGGGGGGATGCTCGAAGAAGCGGCCCGTTTCGCCCGTCTGGCGGCCGAGGGACGCACCCTGCGGAAGACGATCCTCGAGCAGCCCGACGTGCGCACGATTCCGCCGGGGGTCCTCGGCGAGATGGGGCGCTACGCCGCCGGGTGCGGCGACCGCGCCATCGCCGACCGGATCGCCGCCCGCCTCGAGCAGATCGGCACGCCCCCTTCCAGCAGCGGACCTGCTCGTTCCAAGGTGCAATTCCCTTGACGGCGGCAGCGTGGTGGAATTAGATTTCCTTTGGGTGGGTCGTTCGGGGATCCCGGAAAAGATTTCTTTTCCGGGACGACAAGACTCGATGCATCCAGGATTCCGCGTCTGCAGCCAATGGGGCGGCGTCGGTGTTCTGGGGCGCGGGGCTCGGGGGGCGGCGGCCGGGGGGTCCCTCGTGCGATCCCGCCGACGTAGCCCTCCGAACGGCTCGTTCGTTCCATATCATTCGCACATTCGTCAATCTCCCCCGTAGACGTCTCCGTCGGGCATCGATTTGCTGCGGCGCGTCTTTCCGGAAGCAAGGTATCCCGAGCACCATGAAGCACCACGCCTTCCCGATCGTTCGTTCTCTCCACGCCCTGCTCCTCGCGGGCGTCGCTCTCGTTGTCGCCGGCTGCGGTGCCGGAGGCCCCGCCTTCAATCCCGTCAGCGGGAAGTTGACGATCGACGGCCAGATCCCAGCCAGTGTTCAGGTTTCGTTCTATCCCGTCGACGGCAAGGGGCCGATCGCCTCCGGAGTCGTCGATGCCGGTACGGGGCGTTACGAATTGACCAGCAGCGGCGGCGTCGGCAAGCCCGCTGGCAAGGGGGCGGTCATCGGCAAATACAAGGTCGTGCTGAACGTTGGCGGTGCTACTGCCACATCCACCGAAGCGATGATGGCGCAGTACAGCGGCGGCAACAATCAGGGGAAGGCCCCGGCGTTGCCAAAGGCTTCCTTCAAGAAGGAGTTTGGGTCGGCTTCCACCAGCCCCAAGGAGGTTGAAGTCAAGTCGGGCGCCAACGTGATCGATCTCGCACTCTGATCGATACGGGGCGGCTGGATCCACGTTTTGTCGTCGGTCTTCCTCTCCCGGTTCCCGCGTTCTGTTTCATTTCTTCATTCCTTTGCCTGCGGATCCCGGTCGATTCGGTTTTCAGGTTTCCGTTCAACGTCTTTTCGAGATCGATTTTTTGGGCCGTTCCAGACGGCGGATTTCTCTCTGGTTTTTCTCATCGGCTTCATTCACGGAGATTTTCTGATGTCCATCCAAACCCTCTTCAGAGGGCGTGCCCGCGGGGCGTTCACGCTCGTCGAATTGCTCGTCGTGATCGCCATCATCGGCACGCTCGTCGGACTCCTCCTCCCGGCGGTTCAGTCCGCCCGTGAGGCCGCCCGACGCAGCAAGTGTTCCAACAACCTCAAGCAGGTCGGCCTGGCTCTTCAAAACCATGCCTCTGCCAAGCAGGACGTCCTTCCCTTCAACAAGGATCAGGCGATCTGCGGCAACGGCAACTCGACGACCGGCAGGAGGGAATACAACCTCTCCAACGACGGGGCCTGGTCGTGGGTGTTCATGGCGCTCCCCTTCATGGAGGAGACCGCTCTCTACAACGGGTTCAATCAAAGCCTGGACACCTACGACACGAGCACGACCCCGAGTAATCTCTCGTTCGCTGCAAAGCCCCTCAAGAACTTGCTCTGCCCGTCGAATACTTCGATGGATCCGGTTCGCGGCGGTCAGGCCGCTTCCTACTTCAATTGGAACGGCTATACGTTCGGCGCTGCCGACTACACCGGCAGCCTCGGGCATGTGTGGTCCGGCTGGAAGGACTGCGGAGCGATTCCCCAGTTCACCGATCCGGAGGGGAAGGGACGTTTTAACCTGGGGAGCAACCCCGGCACGCCTTGGGTCAACGGCGAGTGCATGGACGAGCAGGCCCAATTCAACGGTGTCTTCAAGCAGGTCGGCCCGCGGAAGCTCTCCGACATCGTCGACGGCACGTCGCGGACGATTGCTTGCTTCGAGGACATGCACTGGCGGGGTGGCAACGGGGCCAACTTCGACTACAACTCCCAAGCCGATTGTGCCTGGATCAACCCCAACGGCGTTGTTCACAGCCTCCGGGCTCCCATCAACAACACCAACCCCGCTTGGCAGCAGGGGGCGGGTGATCAGCGGTGCCACGGCTGGAGCAGCAACCACCCCAACGGTGCTCACGCGTTGCGGGCTGACGGGAGTGTCGGCTACTTCAACGAGAACCAGGACAACTGGGTCCGGTACTGCCTCGCGACGGCGCGTGGCCGTGAGGCGCAGAACGAATAGTTCTTCGCTCGTCCGTCTCCGGCGCTGGTCGGGGGGCGATCGATCTTCGCAGCGAACACGGGGCCTGCCGGCGACGGCGGGCCCCGTGGCTTTTCGGGTATTCTCCCGAGCGACATCCTGACGGTGGCTCCCCGCCCCCGATCCGTACTCGAGCGTTCACTGCCATGCTCTGCCCCCGTTCTTCCGTTCCGGGCCGGATCACCGTGATCGTGGCCACCGTGGCGGTGTTGCAACCGTGGATCGTCGGCTGTGCCCCCGCGCAGCCGGGCCACGGCGCGCGCTCGACGCCGTCCGCAACCCCGCCCCAACCTGCCGGAGAGGGAAGCAAGGCACCGGCGACCGCCGAGAAATCCTCGCCGTTCAAATTCGATCGGCCGGCGCGCACCGGCGGCGATTCGGGTGACGATCCGGTCGCCTGCCCGCGCTTCGAAAATGTCAGCCTGGCCCGCGGGCTCGAGCATGTCTATCGCAACGGCGAGGCCGGAGGCTCGCTCATGGTCGAGGCGATCGGGGGGGGCGTCGGCTGGCTCGATTACGACCGCGATGGATGGTGGGACGTCTACTTCAACCAGGGGGGGGATCCGGCGGTGGCCGATCGGACCGGGCAGCCGTTCGACCGCCTTTTCCGTCGTCGGGGCTCCGCGGCCGGCGACGCGGAGGGCGGTTTTGTCGATGTCACCCTCCCTGCCGGGATCCACGAGACAGGCTACGGGCAGGGGGTGGCGGTCGGGGATTTCGACGACGACGGCTTCGACGATGTCTATGTGACGAACGTGGGGGCCAACACGCTCTTTCGAAACCTCGGTGACGGGACGTTCGTCGACGTGACCGCCTCGGCGGGGATCGGCGACGAACGCTGGAGTTCCTCGGCGGCCTGGGCCGACCTCGATCTCGACGGCGATCTCGATCTCTACGTCTGCAACTACGTCCGCTACGATCCCTTCCACCCGATGGACTGCCGTAACGTCAAAGGGGAGCCGCGGATCTGCCATCCGCGCGACGTGGAGCATTGGCCCGACGAGTGCTACGAGAACCTTGGTAACGGTTCCTTCCGTCCAGTCGCCGAAGCGTGGGGGCTTTTCGGCCCCGGCAACAAGGCGCTCGGCGTCGCGGTGGCCGACTTCACCAACGACGGTCGTCCCGACATCTACGTCGCCAACGACACGACTTCCAACTTCCTGTTCGTCAACGAGGGGGCGCGGGCGGATGGCGGAGTCGTGTTCCGCGAGTCGGCGACGCTTCTCGGGTGCGCGGTCGACCGCAACGGGATGGCCCAGGCGAGCATGGGACTCGCCGTCGGCGACTACGACGACGATGGCTGGCTCGACATCTACTCGACCCACTTCTACGACGAGTCAAACACGCTCTACCGCAACCTCGGGACGAGCGGTTTCGAGGATGTGACCGGCCTCGTCGGGCTCCACGAGCCGACGCTGCCGCGCCTCGGCTTCGGGACGGCGATGGCCGACTTCAACGCCGACGGCCGGCAGGAGTTCATCATTGCCAACGGCCATGTCGAGAACTACCCCGGCAATCCGCTGCTGAAGATGAAGGCGCAGCTGTTCACGTTCACGGGGAAGCGCTTCAGGGACTGCAGCGCCGCCGCCGGGGCGTACTTCGACGAGAAGCTCGTCGGCCGCGGCGTCGCCCTGGCCGATTACGACGGCGACGGCGATCTCGACGTCGCGATCGCCCACCAGAACACCCCGGCGGCGCTCCTCGAGAACCGCTCCGAGGGCGGCCATTGGTTGACGTTTGAGTTCATCGGGAGGCGGAGCAACCGCCGCGGGATCGGCTGCCGGGTCCGGGTTGTCAGCGGCGACCGCGAATGGATCCGCGAACTGTGCGGCGGCACGAGCTACGCAAGCACCCATCAGCCCCTCCTCGCTGTCGGCCTGGGGAATCGGGCCGGCCCCTGCACCGTCGAGATTCGCTGGCCGGGCGGTGCGACCCAGCGGCTCGAGGGGGTGGCGGTCGATCAGGCCCTTCGCGTCCGCGAGCCGGTCGACGGGCCCTGACGGGACGCTTCAGTCGACCGCGGGCGGGGCGTCTGCCGGCGCCTCCGCATCGGGGCGGCGGTCGGGGGCAACCGCGCCTTTCAGCCGGGCGATCGTCGTGCGTTCCGCCTCGGCGGCCGCGTCGTGGCCGGTGCGGGTGAGGAGCTCGGCGAGGAAGGATCGAACCGACAGGCTCGAAGGGTCGAGCTCGAGGCTCTTCCGCACCGCCGCGATGGCATCGTCGGGGTTGCCCAGGGCCACGAGGAGCGCGCCACGCTGGGCGTGGACAGCCGCGATCCGGGGGTTGGCGGTGACGAGGCGGTCGAGCATCGCCAGGGCTTCGCGGAGCCGGCCGCCGCGCTGCATCTGCCTGGCGAGAAACGCCATCGTTTCCCCGTCGCCGGGATCGGCAGCCAGCGCCCCTTCCCAACAGGCGGCCGCAGCGTCCATCCGTCCGGTCGAGGCATAGAGTTGTCCGAGGCCGCGAAGCGTCTCGACGTCGCCGGCGAGGGCTGCGAGGAGCGCACGCTGGTCGCCGCGCTCGACACCTTCCGGCACGAGGGCAGAAATCGCCTCCTGGGCCGCCCGTGTGCTCTTCGCGGTGCCGGGCAGCGAGGCGAGGGCGAGTCCACGGGCCCGAGCGAGCTCACGCGGCGGGACGCGTTTGGCGGCATCGTCGAAGGGCACCAGTGCGGCGGTCGCGCCCCGTGGGGGGGCCTTGGCATCGTCGGGGCGCCGCGGAACGCGGTGGTCGGACATCGCCGTGTGGGCCACCTCGACGAGATCCTGCGATGGCATGTGGCAGCGGATACAGGAGCCTGCCGCCGGAAGGGCGTCGCGCTCCACCGCGGGCAGCGAGCAGGGTTTCTCCTCGTGGCAGGCCTGGCACTTCGTCCGGTAGAAGGCATCCATTCCCTCCGGAGTCGGTTTGGCGTGGGGGTCGTGGCAGGAGATGCAGCCGAGGGTCCCCCCTGTTCCCTTCCAGCATCCGCTCTGCCGCATCTGTTCCACCTGGCTGACCGGCTTCGCCCCGGAGGACGTCGTCGCCTGTTCGTCGTGGACGAAGACGAGAAGCGTGTCGTCGAGGTGGTCGCCGGGGCGGAAGTCGTAGAACCCCCGGCCGAAGCGGGGAATCGTCGCCTCGCCACCGAGATGGCACTGATTGCAGACGGCCTCGCGGCGCCGCGGCTCGAGATCGACCGGGTTGACGATCCGCAGGTCGTCGGCCTTCGAGCCGGGAGGAAGCGCGGCCATCGTTGCCACGTGCTCGGCCCCGGGGCCGTGGCAACGTTCACAGCCGATCGCGGCCTCCGCGAACACCCGCGAGGAATATCCGGGACCGCCGTCGGGCTCATGTTCGACAAGCCCGGCATGGCAGTGCAGGCAGCCATCGCCGATCGCCCGCTCGAACCGCAGTCCGCGGTCGTGTTCGTAGCCGGGGGAGAGCCCGTATCGCCCCGAGCCGCTGTACCAGCCGATCGGGGATTGGGTGAGGAGCCCGGCTTGGTCGATGAGATAGGAGCGGCCGCGGGTGCCTGAGCCGACGGCGAATCGGACGGGCATGGCCTGATCGTAGATGAGCGTGCCATCGGGGGCGAAGACGCGCTCGTGATGGAGGACGACGCCGTCGCGCTCCTCGACGACGTATTCCCGCTCGCGATCGACAAACGAGAGGGTTTCGGTCTGCTCCTCGACGGGGCGCTCGCCGGGGATGGTGTCCATCGCCTGTCCCATCGGGTGCCGCGCAAAGCTCTCGGCGATTGCGGCGTGACAGCCGGCACAGGCCTGGGAGCCGACGTAGTCGGAGGGACGCGGCGTAGGCTTCGCAAGCGCCGCGACCGGAGCTCGGGGGGGCGCGGGAGATTCAGCAGCGCTCTTTTCCGGCGCCTGAGCCCCGCGGGTGCCCGGCACACTGTCGACGGGGCCCTGGGTTTGGGCCGGCCCGGCCATCCCCGGCCGCTCCCCTTCCCCGCCGGCGGCGAGCCAGCGCCACACGAGAAGGCCGGCGACGACGGCGAGCCCCGCCGCGGCGACACGAAAGGCGGAATTGCGGGACCGGGCCATGGCGGCAACGAGGCTCCGATGCGGGAGGGGCGGTGTAACCTGGCTACAGGATAGTGGCGACAGGGTGCCGGGTGCCATGCCGGCGACCGGCCCTCCCTGCACCGGGCACCGATCCGACGTGGGTGCCAGACAGAGCCGTGAGGATGCGAGGTTCCCCGGGCCGCTGATCCGGTGCCTGCCGGCGCGGCCGCGTCACCACCAGCCGAGGCGAGTCCACCACGACGACGGCCGGAAACACGGCACCACTTTGCAGCCGCCGCCGGCACACCGGCCCGCGCAACAGTCGCAGACGTAGGCCACCTTCCGCTTGATCGTCGGCACGTCCACGTCCACGGTCTCCTTTTTCAGTTGTTTGCGGTTCCGCACCCACGACGGGCACCGGCATCGGTCCTCGCAGCCGTTCGTGCAACCGACGCGCTTCCCGCATTTTCCCCACGGCCATGGCCTGCTGCCGCAGCCGGCGACACAGATCGGCTCGCACTCCACCTCGAACTCGACCTTCGGTTGCTTCTTCGTGCCGGGCTCGCAGACGCAGATCGCCGTAAGGCCACACGTCGCGCCGCAGTGCGTGCACGCAGGAATCTTGTCGGCTTTCGCCGTCTTCTTGCCAGACTCCCCCTGCTCGCTCTTCGCCTTCCCGGGAGCCTTTTGGCTGCCCGCTTCGCTCGGGTCGGCTGCGGTCTTCTCCTTGTCGTTGGCCCCGCAGGTGAGCACGACGGCGGAAAGGAGCAGGATGGTGATGATCGGCCTGTGCATGGTGTGATCCTCCGCCCCGCGGACTCCGCGTCAAAAGTCGTAGTCGAACCGCATGCCGTAGGCATCGGTGAGGCTGTTGCCCACACGGTCGTCCTCGAGAAACGCGCGCACGTAGTTGAACTTCCAGCGGGTGTAGGGATTGAGATACCAGTTCAGCCCGATAGTAAAGTCGGTGAGATTGTTGCCATTGATGTCCTTGTCGTTGAGGACGATGTTCGAGAACCTGGCCGCGACCTCCCAGGCGCCCAGACCGGTTTGAATCCCCTTCGACTTCGTACGCACCCGGAAGAAGTCCTCGAAGGGCTGCACCCGTCTGTGGATGCCGAGTTTGCGGTCGTAGGGCCGATGCTCGCCGGTGAGGAAGTAGCTCACCTGCGCCATCGACCCGTTGAAGAACAAGTCCGGCTGGCCGGTGCGATGCACCGCGGCAAACGCATACTCCGCCTGGAGCGACAGCGGACCGAGGATGAGGGCGAACTCGGGGTCGAAGAGTTGGAAGTGGTCGACATCCCTGATGTTGCCGGTGTCGACGAAGATCGGCGCGAACGGGCTCGGGACGCCGTTTTGGTAATTGCTCGGAGACGGCGGGCCCACCGGGCCAAACACGTTGGCCGGCTGCTGCTTGCGGATCTCCGGCGTATTGCGAAAGCGCACCTGATTCAGCGCGGCATCGCGATAGCTATAGGCCGAACCGAGATGGAGGTAGTAGCGGCCGTCGCTGGCCTCGTCCCACCACGGCAGCCAGGTGCCGCGCATCGTGAGCGCCTGACCACTGTCGAACGAGTCGTTGCCGGTGTTGTCGCTGTTGGTGCGGAAGGTTCCGATCGCCCAGGTCGCCGACTCGTCCTCGGTATTGCCGTAGGCCATGATCCCCATGTTGCGGGCGGGGGCGAACGTGTCGACGAGCGAGCGCTCCATGAACGTGTTGTTGCGGTTTTGAGTGACGCGTTCGAGGGAGAAGGGTTCGAAGTAGTGTCCGGCGCGGACGTTCTGCAGATAGGGCAACTGCTTCCACTCGATGTAGTTGTCGAGATAGCTCGGCTGATTGGCGAGGGCGAAGTCGACTCCCAGCGAGTACTCGAAGACCTCGAGGAAGCTGCCCCGGCCGCCGATCCGGAGGCGGCGGAACTGGGCACCGTCCTGAAGGTCGCCAACGGCGTCGCGGCTGACCTGATCCTGACCGAAGTAGATCTGGTCGGCCTGCATCTGCCCGCTGAGGATGAAAAGCGGCTTCTTGGCGTCGTCGAGTTTCTTCTTCTCTGCCGCGTCAGCGACCTTTTCCTGCTGCGTGCGCAGGGTCTCGATCTCCTTCTGGAGCCTGCTGAGGTCTTCCTGCAGTCCCTCGACGACCGTCTGGGGGGCGGGGATCTCCTCCGCGATCACCGGCACCTGCGCGTTTACTGACGCTTGGAGCGCGAGCAGGCACGACGCGGCGACTGCCACGCGGGCGACGGCAAGAAAGCGTGTACGGAGATGGAAGAGCACGACGCACCCGCAGAAAAGCCATGCGAAGCTCGTGGAAGTGCCTCGTGTTCTTCACGTCGGCGCGCCAGGGAGAGACCTGGCAAAGGTATCGGCACAAACCCCGCTGCCGGATGAGTCTGCGCAGACTGCCGGCCTTGCGCAGGATGCCTGTGGAGAACCTCGCCGGCGGCCGCACGGGGCGGCGGAGTTGCGGGACGGGGCCATGGCGGCGACGATGCTGCGACGCAGGGGGCGAAGGGGCCTGTTGGTGGAATCGTGGCGAGCGGCTGCCGGGCGCCAGCCCGGTGTTCGATCCTTCCCCCACCGCGACCAATCTGACGGAGGCTCGAGGCGTGGGCAGTCAAAGTGCGAGATATCCCCGTCCAATCCTCTCGCTCCTGGTGGCCCTCGGGCTCATGGGGCTGGCGATGGCGTGGTGGTGGGCGGCGGCCTGGGGCCTGCGGGGACCGGCCGGGGGCGCTGGGCGGTCTGCGGCCCGTCTCGGCGCCGAGGGGGCGCGGGAGGTCGTGTCGAAGACGAACGTGGCGCTGGGGTATCTCGAGAATCAGGCCCTCGATCAATGCATCCCCGCTTTCGCGGCCCTTGCCGATCAGGTGCCCGGCGAATCCCTGCCGGCGCGAAATCTCGCCGTGGCGCGAACGGTGGCCCTTGGGGATGGCGGTCTGGAACCCGATCCTGCAGCGATCGATGCCGCACGGGGGGCGCTCGAGGCGATGGAACGCCGCGAGGGGCCGTCGGCCGATCAGCTGTGGCTCGCGGCTCGCGTTGCCCAGGTGTCGCGTGACGGCGTCGCTTGGGAGGACGCCACGAGCCGGCTCGTGCGCTCGGCCCCCGCGGACGCGGCGGCCTGGTACGAGCGGTGGAAATCGCTCCGCGAGTTGACCGGTGGTGGAGAGGCAAGCGGAGGCAAAGACGCTGTCGACAGCGCCGGCGTGGCGGCCGCGGCGCTCGACCGGGCCTGCGAGCTCGATCCCCGCAATCTCTGGCTCGTGATCGAGTGGTGTCGCGCCCTGGCCCTCGAGCTCGGGAAGCGGCCACCGCCGGAGGTGCCCGGCGGCCTGGCGGAAAAGATCGAATCGCGTTGGGGGGCGATGGAGCCCTTCGCGCCGTCGATCAAAACGTTCGCCAACGTCGACATCCGCGACGTCCTCGACAAGGGGATGGCCGCGGCGAGCGGTGGCGATGCTGCGGGGGTTGCGGGGCGGCTGCGAGGGCTGGCCAATGTCCTCGTCCCCCAATCGGAAGCCGACCGACGGGCGATCGAGCGGCATCCGCTCGAGTTCGTGGTCGAACGCTATCGACCGGAGTTCTATGCCGAGACGGGGCTCGACAAGGCGACCGAAGTGCCGCGGATCGAAACGAGCCTCGAAGGCCGCGAGACGGTGTGGGGCACCGCTCCCCCCGGTCCCTTCCCGGCGGTCCTTCTCGAGGATTTCGATCTCGACGGCCTCCCCGACATCATCCTCCTCGGGACGAGCCAAGTGCGCGTGTTCGGACGCCGCGCCACGGGGGAGGTGGCGTTCACGGTCGCCGCCGCGGATGGCACGACGACCCCGTGGCATGAACTCGCCTCGGCGGACGTGCCCGGGGGGGCCTCGGGGGTCGTGGCCGCCGATCTCGACCTCGACTTCGACGAGGCGAAGCGCCCCGGCACCCCGGCCCGTCCCGGCACCGACAAGCCCGGCGCCGAGGTCGTCGCGGAGAAGCTCGCGGCTGGTTGCCCGGCGGCCGATCTCGACCTGATGGTCCATGGTGAAGGAGGCGTCGTCGTCCTCGAGAATCGCCTCGATCCGGCGACCGGCGCGCGGACACTCCGCCCCTTCCCTGCCGAGGCCTTGGCCGCTGCCGGGCCGACCCGAACTTCGGCCGTTGCCGACCTTGATGCCGATGGCTATCTCGATCTTGTCTCCGGTCACGACGGGTCGCTTCGCCTGTGGCGGAATCTCGGGCGCGGGGCTTTTGTTGTCTGGCCGGGGACGGCCGAGTTTGCCGTCGGGGCCCCGGTGCGAGCGCTCCTTCCCCTCGACTGGGACCGGGATGTCGATGTCGACGTGATGCTCGGCAGCGATGCCGGCGGGGGATGGCTCGAAAACCTCCTCCACGGGCAATTCCGATTCGTCCCCTTTGCCGTCCGCGGCGGCGACGCGACCGTCGCGCCCGGGGCGTTCACGGTGCCCGGGCCGATCGCGGCGCTCGAGTGCCTCGATGCGGAGGGGGATGGCGCCTGGGATCTCGTCGCGGCCGGCCCGTTCGGCGTGGCGACGGTGCCGAGCCGGCGCTCGCCGACCGGTGTGGTCCGCCCGGCGGATGAACCGGGGGTCGTGGTGACCGACTCGGCGAGCGCCGCGGTCCATGCCTTTGATCAGGACAACGACGGCCTCCTCGACCTGGTCGTCTTCGACGAGAACGCGATCACGGTGTCGCTCGGGCTCCCTTCCGGAGGATTCGAGAAGCAATCGCCGAGGCGGTGCCCCAGCGGCCGGCCACGGAGCTTCGACAGCGCCGATCTCGACGGCGACGGCGATCTCGACGGCGTGGCGGTCGGTGATGGGGGCTGCGCTTTCACGATGCTCGAGAACGTCGGTGGCAACACGAATCATTGGATCGACGTGGCCCTCGAGGCCCAGCAGATCAAGGGGACGGCGATGTCCCCCAGCGGCCGCGTCAACGCCCACGGATTGGGAAGCCTCCTCGAATTGAAAGCCGGAGCCCGTTACCAGCCGCGCCCCGTCCGCCGCCGCACGACCCACTTCGGCCTCGGAAATCTTCCCGTGGCCGACGTCGTTCGGGTGGCGTGGATCAACGGCGTGCCGCAAAACGTGATCCAGCCTGCCGCCGACAGCCTGATCTGCGAGGAGCAGATCCTCCTCGGCTCCTGCCCCTACCTCTACACCTGGAACGGCCGGGAGTTCGTGTTCGCGACCGATCTCCTCTGGGCCGCGCCGCTGGGGCTCCAGCGGGCGGAGGGGAAGCTCATGCCATCGCGGGCTTGGGAATGCCTGAAGATCGACACCCCGATGGTGCCACGCGACGACCGCTATTCGATCCAGGTGACGGAGGAACTGTGGGAGGCGGCATACTTCGATCAGCTGCGGCTGGTGGTCATCGATCATCCCGCCGATGTCGAAATCTACTCCAACGAGAAAGTCGGCCCGCCCGCCCTCGCCGCCTTCGGGATCCACGCCGTCCGCACGCCGATCCGGCCGGTGACGGCCACGCGCGGAGACGGGGTCGATCTCCGGAGCGCCGTTCTCGCGGCGGATGGCAGGTTCGCCCGGTCGTATACCAAGAAACTCCGACAGGGGCTCGTCTCCGACAACGCGCTTGTCCTCGATTTCGGGCCGATCGCCGACGCCGGCAACGCGAAGCTCGTCCTCACCGGCTGGACCTATCCAACGACCGTGAGCGAGAACGTCGCCCTGTCGCACGATCCCGTTTTGAGTCTGCCGAAGCCGCCGTCGCTGTCGGTGCCGGATGGCGCCGGAGGGTGGCGCGAGGCGATCCCCTTCACCGGCTTCCCCGGCGGCAAGACGAAGTCGATCGTCATCGATGTCTCCGGGCTCCTCGACCCGGCCCAGGCTCGGCTGCGGATCGATACGACGATGGAGATTCATTGGGACGAAGCGTTTCTCGTCTCGGGGGAGGAGAATCCCGCGTTCGAGATCGTGGAACTCGATCCCGTCACGGCCGATCTCCATTGGCGCGGTCGATCGAGAATCGAACTGGAGGATGGGGACGCCCCGGAACGCTTCGTTTACGGTGACCCACTCCAGGACCCACGCTGGCCACCGATGCGGGGCCGGTTCACGCGTTACGGCGATGTCCGCGACCTCGTTGCCGAGGGGGACGACCGGCTGGTGATCATGGGGGCCGGCGACGAAATGACGGTCGCCTTCCCGGTGCCCCCCGGGCCGCCGGAGGGCTTCCGGCGGAGCTTCCTCCTCCGGAGCGTCGGCTGGGACAAAGATGCCAATCTCGCCACCGCCGAGGGACAGACCGTCGAGCCGCTCCCCTTCCGCAGGATGCGTTCCTATCCGCCGGCCGACGACGACCAGCCCGACGCCTCCCCGGCCCGCGAGACTTGGCTGCAAAACGACCAGACCCGAGAGCAAGCCGATGCCTTCTGGAGGGCTATCCGCCGCTGGACGGCCAACGGTGATAGGCTGGGAGAGGCCCGGACGGCCGGGCCCGACGGGGGACGAGACACGAGGAGGAACGAGCGATGATCGGCGTCGGCGCGAGTCGGTGGAGTGGCCTGGTCGCGGGGCTCGTGGGATCGATGGCCTGGGCCGCGGTTCCGGCTCCAGGGCATGCCGAGGAACTGCTCTATCCCCTCTCGGTGGCGGAGGCCGGCGACGACGCCCTCCTCGTCGCCGACCGGATGCTTCCGGGGCTCCTCAAGGTCAACGCCGGCACGACGGAGGTGTTCTTCCAAGGGAAGAAGACCTTCCGCACGCCGCTCAACGCCGTTCGGGCCGTGGCGGTCGCCGCCGATGGCACCGTCCATGCCGCCGATTCGGCGACCCGGGACGTTTTCAAGTTCGTCGACGGCCAGCCGATTCCGCTCACCCAGGGAAAGATCGGGATCCCGGTCGACATCGCTTTCGATCCCTCGGGCGACCTGTTCGTCTCGGACCTCGAGACACAGCGGATCTGGCGGGTGCCGGCGGCCGGCGGCGAGCCGAAGGAGGTGGCCCAACTGGCCGCCCCACGCGGTCTGTTTGTCGATGGGACGGGGCGGCTGTGGGCCGTGGCGGCTTCGGGGGAGCAACCGCTGGTACGGATCGCCGCCGACGGGAGCGTCGAGCCGGTCGTCAAGGAGCGGGTGTTCGAGTTCCCCCACGACGTCGTCGTGGCCGACGACGGCACCGCGTACGTCAGTGACAATTACGCCCGGGCGGTCTGGAAGGTGGCTGCCGACGGCAGTGCCACGAAGTGGATCACCGGCGAGCCCCTCAAAGGCCCGGTCGGCCTTTCGATCCGGGGGGGGAAGCTCCTCATCGCCGACCCGCAGGCCAAGACGGTCTGGGAAGCCGACAGCGAGGGGAAGCTGACCTCGATTGTCCCGGCCGCGAAGTGATTTCATCGGCCCGCGGTGATTCGTTGACGCATCGAACGGGGCGGTCTACAGTTCAAGACAGAGCGGGGACGATGGTGTTCGGTGAGGGGGCCACGACTTGGTGAGCCCTGCCTCTTCCCGGGTGTTTTCCCATGGATCGCGTCATCCGTACCCTCGCATCGCGGTTCGCTGCGGGACGGCTCATGATTCAGCTCATGAGCGCCCTGGTGGCGCTTGTCGGCTTGCTCCCGGGGGGCGATGTCGAGGCCAGTTGCGGTGATTGGCTGGCCGGACACCACCGCTCGGCCGAGGCTCCCGAGGCGCTTTCTGTCGAGCGTGAAGCGGTCGGCCCGGTGGCCCCGCGGCCTGTCGACGCCCCACGCCTGCCGCAGTGCCACGGTCCCGCCTGCCGTGGCGTTCCCTTCCTGCCGACCCTGCCGCGGGAGGTCTCCTTCGACGCTTCGCGCCACGATCCTGCCGATCGCGGTGGGATGGCACTTCTCTTCCGCCGGGATGTCGGTCGTCCGTTCCGTGCCGGAAATGACGGCAAGCCGCTGTCGGTCATCGCGGCGGTGCCGATCCGTCCTCCCAGACGGGCTGCTCTCCAGGCCTGACGTCGCCGCGCTCGCCGCGCTTGCCCGAGGGCTCCGAAAAGGAGCGTGACGGCGGCGGTCGATCCGGCGCCCCGCTCCACCGTCCGTTCTCCCGGTTTCCAGGGGAAGCTGAGGCGGGTTGATAGCGGGGATTCCGTGGGCCCCTCCCCTTCCCCGCGTGGCCAAAGGCCACCGGAGCGGGAGAGGAAGCCTTGTCGCCTGCCTGCCCCCGCTTCACGAACAGGACTCGTTCCATGGGCTCCGACGCCACCCCGCTCCCCCCACGCCCCCCGCGCAAGCCCCACGTCCCCGCGGTGGGGCCGCGGCTCCGCATCCTCCTCAACGTCGTGCTCGGCTTGCTTGCCGTCATCGGCGCCAATTCGGCCTACCTCGCCGCGATCACGTTCCTCGAATGGGCCTCGCAGGAGACCTACCAAAACTGGCTCTACCAATGGATGTTTCTCGTCCACCTCGTCCTCGGGTTGGTGTTCGTGGCGCCGTTTGTGGTCTTCGGCGTCGTCCACATGCTCAACACGAAGAACCGCAAGAACCGCCGCGCCGTCCGCGTCGGCTACGCCCTCTTCGTGGCGTCGCTGGTGGTGCTCGTCTCGGGGGGCTTGCTCCTGGGATTGAGGGCCACCAACGCCGGGGCGCGGACGCCGATTGTGACGCAGGCCACCTACTGGGCGCACGTCGCGGCGCCGCTGGTGGCGGCGTGGCTCTACTGGCTCCACCGTCTCGTGGGGCCGAAGATCAAGTGGCGGATGGGGCTGACGTACGCCGGCGTGGTGGCGGCCGCGATCGGGGGGATGGTGTTCCTCCATGCCCAGGATCCGCGGCACTGGCACGCCAAGGGACCGGAGGAGGGGAAGCAGTACTTCGAGCCGTCGCTCGCCCGCACCGCCACCGGCAACTACATCCCCGCCGACACCCTCATGATGGACGACTACTGCAAGAAGTGCCACGCCGACGTCCATGCCGGCTGGGAGGGGAGCAGCCACCACTTCTCGAGCTTCAACAACCCCGTCTATCTGGCGAGCGTCCGTGAGACGAGGCTCGTCTCCTTCGAGCGGGACGGGAGCGTGAAGGCGGCCCGGTGGTGCGCCGGGTGCCACGATCCGGTGCCGTTCTACAGCGGCGCCTTCGACGACAAGGATTACGACGACGTCCACCATCCCACGGCCCATGCCGGCATCACCTGCACCGTGTGCCACGCGATCACGCACGTCAACAGCACGAAGGGAAATGCCGACTACACGATCGACGAGCCGATCCACTACCCCTTCGCCAAGAGCGAGAACACGCTCCTCCAGTGGGTCAACAACCAGCTCGTCAAGGCGAAGCCGGCGATGCACAAGAAGACCTTCCTCAAGGACTTCCACAAGGAGGCCGAGTTCTGTTCGTCCTGTCACAAGGTCCATCTCCCCAAGGAACTCACTGCCTACAAGGACTTCCTCCGCGGCCAAAACCACTACGACCCGTTCCTCCTCTCCGGGGTCTCGGGCCACGGGGCGCGGAGCTTCTACTACCCGGCCCAGGCGAAGGAGAGCTGCGCTTCCTGCCACATGCCGCTGAAGGACTCCGCCGATTTCGGAGCGCGGTTTTACGACGACAGCGGAAGGCTCACCGTCCACGACCATCTCTTCCCGGCCGCCAACACGGGGCTGGCATGGCTCAAGGACCGGGGCGACATGGTCGAAGCCCACGCGAAGTTTCTCCAGGACATCACCCGGGTCGACATCTTCGGGATTCGCGATGGCGCCGGCATCGACGGCCCGCTCCACGCGCCGCTCCGCCCGGAGGTGCCGACGCTCGAGCCGGGGAAGCCCTATCTCCTCGAGACGGTGATCCGGACGCTGAAGCTCGGCCACCTCTTCACCCAGGGCACCGCCGACTCCAACGAAGTCTGGCTCGACGTCACTGTGACCGCGGGGAATCGGGTGATCGGTCGTAGCGGCGGCATCGATCCGACGAAGGGGAAGGAGGTCGATCGCTACTCCCACTTCATCAACATCTTCATGCTCGACCGCGACGGCAATCGCATCAATCGGCGCAACCCCCAGGACATCTTCGTTCCCCTCTACAACCACCAGATCCCGCCGGGGGCGGCATGGACGGTTCACTACGGCTTCGAGCTGCCGGCGGACGTGACCGAGCCGGTGACCGTCAACGTCAAGCTCCGCTACCGGAAGTTCGATGCCGAATACATGCGCTT